>NZ_JBWKCJ010000001.1:204873-636583 GCF_056436545.1 Streptomyces sp. NPDC043738
GGGAACCAATGGAAAATGGGTTCCCTCCCCGTGCCCCCGTGGCCGGGTACACCTCCGCCGGAAAAACCCCCACCCTCCCCCCCCCCTCCTCGCCCCCCCCCCGGGCCGCCTCGACCGCCGCGGCGGAGAAGTCGAGCCCCACGGTGCGCGCGGCGCCCCGCTCGGCGAACGCGGCGGTCTCGGTGCCCAGATGGCACTGCAGATGGAGCACCTCCCGCCCGGCCAGATCGCCGAGGTCCCTCCACTCGAACGGCGCGAACCAGTCCTCGGCGGTCCGGGAGCCGTCCAGCCCGTAGAACGCGCTCGCCACATGGATCGGCGTGCGGGCGTCCCAGTTCGCCTGATTGGCCCGGACCATCTCCGCGACGCCGGGTAACGCCTCGGCCATGGCCGCCGGCTCACTCATCTCTTCCGTCATCCCTCCCTTGTACCGGCCGGGTGGCCGGGCGGCCAGAAGGGACCGCCGGTCCCGCGCCTCGTCGGTGCTCCAGGGCCGTCACCCGTCCCCGCGAGAGCGTCGCCAGCCGCGGTGCGTGCCGGGTGAGGGCTTCGTCCTCCGTGGCCACGACGCAGCTGAGCCGCCGCTCGCTCCACAGCCGCGCGAACACCGCGACGACGCCGGCGCGGGCGTCGGCCGCCAGACCGGCCGTCGGCTGATCCGCCAGCAGCACCGACGGCCGCTTCACCAGCGCCCGCGCCAGCGCGACCAGCCGCTGCGAGCCGACGTCCAACTCCTGTGTCGGCCAGGTAAGTTGCTCGCCGGTGACCCCGACTTCCGCCAGCGCCTGATCGGCCAGCTCCCGGCAGTCGGCCGGGCGCAGCCCCAGCGGTACGAGGGCACCGGCCACGCTCTGCCGGACGGTGAGCCCCGGCGGCAGGCCGCCTCCGGTGCCGAAGACCGTGCCGACCGACTCGGCGCGGATGCGGGCCAGCCGGCACTCGGTGACCACGGCCAGATCCGTGCCGTTGAGCACGACGCTGCCGCGGGTCGGCCGCTCCAGCCCGCCCAGGATCCGCAGCAGCGTCGACTTGCCCGCGCCGGCCGGCCCCCGCACGACGAGGCCGTCACCGTCCTCGACGAAGAGCCCGACACCGTCCAGCGCCCGCACCACCTCGCCGTCCCCGGCGCCGCGGTAGCACTTGGTCACGCCGGTCAGGTGGTACACGGTGCCCCCTCCTCCAAGACCCGCTCCGGGCCCCGGCCGGGGTGCGCGACGAGCCTTCGGCGACCGTACGAACCGGTGGTGACCGGCCGATAAGCGCCGGGTGAGAGGGGGATGAGAAACGGCGGGCCGCGGCCGCCCCGCGCCGGCGGTCCGACGCCGGGTTCGCGGCCGCGAACCGGAATTATCCCGCTGCTCGTCTGCAGCAACCGCCCCTGCGTGGGTATGTTGGACGCTGCGCCGCGTGGTCGTTCCGACACGGAACGGGTTCAGCGGCGCCATGGCCGATGGCTGTCGAAGCGACGGGAAAGTGTGGAATGAGCCAGGAGACACCACCGCGGTCGAGCACCGTCGACGTCACCATCCCGAGCGTCGCGCGGATGTACGACTACTACTTGGGCGGCAAGGACAACTACGCCGTCGACCGCGAGGCCTGCGACGAGCTGAGCAAGGTGGTGCCGAGCACGCAGGTGCTGGCGATCAACAACCGGCGCTTCCTGCAGCGGGCGGTCCGCTGGCTGGCGAGTGAACACGGCATCCGGCAGTTCATCGACCACGGATCGGGCCTGCCGACCCAGGACAACGTCCACCAGGTCGCGCAGCGGATCGATCCGCAGTCGCGGGTGGTGTACGTCGACAACGACCCGATCGTGCTGGCGCACGGGCGGGCGCTGCTGGAGGAGAACGCCCACACCGCCGTCATCCAGGCCGACATGCGGGACACGGAGGGCATCTTCAGCAGCCCCGAGGTCGAGCGGCTGATCGACTTCGACCAGCCCGTCGCCGCGCTCTTCGTCTCCGTGCTGCACTGCATCCCGGACGCCGACGACCCGGCCGGTCTGATCAAGCGGGTCGCCGACCGGCTGGCGCCGGGCAGTTTCCTGGTGGTGTGCCAGCTGGTGAGCGAGGATGCCGCGACACGCGACTTCGTCACCGAGTTCATGCGGGTCAGCACCCACGGGCAGTGGGGCCGGGTGCGCCAGGCGCACGAACTGGCCGGGTTCCTGGAGGGCCTGGAGGTGGTGGAGCCGGGTCTGGTGGAGGTCTCCACCTGGAAGCCGGACGCGGACATCGGCCCCAAGCAGCTCACCCAGGAGTGGATCGAGTTCGGGGGCATCGCCCGTAAGCCGTAGGTGCGCGGCGGCGGTCGACGGTGGTGGCGGGGGCGGTGGTCCTCGGGCAGCCGCTCCCCGTCACCGAACGGCACGGGCCGGACGGCCGTCGCGGCTGGTCAGCTCTCCTTGAGCATCCGTTCCAGCATCGTCAGCGACTCGCGCGGTGACTCCGACTGCGCGCTGAGCCGGTCCATCACCGCGAGGTAGTGATCGACGTCATCGCGCTTGTCCAGATAGAGCGCGCTGGTCAGCTGCTCCAGATAGACGATGTCGGGCAGATCCGGCTCCAGGAACCGCAGGATCGTGATCGGGCCACCGGCCGCGGCCAGACCGCCGAGACTGAACGGGGCGATCTGCAGCGTGACATTGGGCAGCTCGGCCAGCTTCAGCAGATGTCTGAGCTGCCCGGCCATCACCTCCGGCCCGCCCAACGGACGGCGCAGCGCCGCCTCGTCGAGCACCGCCCACACCCGCGGCGCGTCGGGGACGGTCAGCAGCTCCTGGCGGTGGACGCGCAGCTGCACCCGCCGCTCGATCTCCTCGGGCGTGGACCGCGGGTGGCCGAGCTGTGCCACCGCACGGGCGTAGTCCGCCGTCTGCAACAGGCCCGGGACGAACTGGACCTCGTAGGTACGGATCACCGAAGCGGCCTCTTCGAGGCCGAGATGCGTCTCGAACCAGCCGGGCAGCACATCGCCGTACTGATGCCACCAGCCCGGGCTGCTGGTCCGGCCGGCCAGCTTGAGGAAGTCGGAGCGGACCGCCTCGTCCGTGACGTGATAGAGCGTCAGCAGATCGGCGACGTCCCGCTCCTTGCAGCTCACCCGGCCGAGCTCCAGGCGGCTGATCTTCGCGTGTGAACCGCGGATCGCCTCCCCGGCGGCCTCACGGGTGATGCCAGCCGCCTCCCGGAGCCGGCGCAGCTGGGTGCCCAGCACGATGCGCAGGACGGTCGGTCCGCCCCGCGGGTGTTCGAGGTACCGACGCAGGGACGTATCACTGCTCGACTGCGCGGCGCACATGCTGACTCCCCTGAGTGGTCGGGCGAACGCCCAGTGTCCCATCGCCGTGAGGGTTCGTACAGTTGCGGCGACTATCCGAACGACATATGCGCCAATCTCAGCGGCATATGCCTCAGTCGCGCGCCACGAGGTCGTCGAAGTCGCCGTCCTTGGCGCCCTGGACGAAGGCCGCGATCTCGTCGCGGGTGTAGATCAACGCCGGTCCCGAGGCGAACCGCGAGTTGCGCACCGCCACTCCGCCGTCCGAAAGAACGGCCAGTTCAACACAGTTGCCGCTGGGGTTGCTGCGGCGGCTCTTGCGCCAGACGGCGCCTTCGATACTGGTCGCCCGCATGCCGTTGGTCACCGGCTCCATAACTGCTGCTCCCTTGCTGGAGGAGAGTCCTCCGACCGATCCCGGGCCCGCGATCACGGTGGCGTGAACCGAGCCCCTGTGCGGCCGTCCTTACCGATGTACTTGCAGATGCACTTGCACCGAGGGACGGTTGACGAGGATATTAGCCGTCCCAGGCAGTTCGGCCCAGACCCGAAATCCCTCGCGGAGACGTTGATGACCGCATATCCGGCAGAGACCGTGCACGACGCCCTTCGGGAGGAACCGTGTGAGGAGTCCTGGTGGATGCCCGGCCCCGACGACTTCGCCGCCTGCGCGCTCAGCAGCTCCGCGCACACCGTCGCGGAGGCCCGCAGGTTCACCCGGGCGACGCTCGAACACTGGCAGTTGTGCACCGGAGTCACCGAGGACGCGGCGCTGGTCGTCACCGAACTCGTCAGCAACGCGCTGCGCCACGGCGCCCCCGCCGATCCGGGTGCGCCCGACGACCCCGGTGTCCTCGCGCGCTGCCGCCCCGCATGGCTGGCGCTGACCCGGCAGGACGACGCCGTGCTGTGTGCGGTCTCCGATGCCGGTTCCGGCGTCCCCGTCGTCAGGCCCCGGGACCCGATGGCCGAGTCCGGCCGCGGGCTGCACCTCGTCGACCGGCTCAGCGAGGCCTGGGGGTGGACCTCGCCGGACCGTTCGGGCAAGACGGTGTGGGCCACGGTGTCGCCGCACGGCTGAGGCGGTGTGTGACCATTCCCGGGTCGCCGACACCCGAGCGGGAGGCCCGAGAAGCCGATGGATCTGCTGTCCCTGCGCTACTTCCGGGTGGTCGCGCGCCGTGAGCACATCAGCCGGGCCGCCGAGGAGCTACGGGTCGCCCAGCCCTCGGTGAGCCGTACGATCGCCCGCCTGGAGGCCGAGCTGGGTGTGCCGCTCTTCGACCGGCAGGGACGGGCCATCCGCCTCAACCGCTACGGCGCCGCGTTCCTGACCCGGGTCGAGCGGGCGCTGGACGAACTCGACGACGCACGGCGGGAGCTCGCCGACACCGCCGGACTCGACCACGGCAGCATCGCCGTCGCCGCGGAGACCCTGCTGCCGCTCACCGAGCTGCTCGCCGGATTCCGGGCCGCCTACCCAGGAGTGGCCGTCCGCTGTTTCCAGTCCACGCCCGAGGTGATGCACCATCAACTGCGGTCGCGAGAGGTCGACTTCTGCGTCGCCTCGCAGCCGCTGACCGGGCCCGGGCTCGGCGCGGTGCGGCTGCTGCACGAAGAGGTGCTGCTGGCCGTGCCGGCCGACCATCCGCTGGCCGGGCGGGGGCGGATCGCGGTGGCCGACATCGCCCAGGAGCCCTTCATCACCACCGGGCCGGGACACTGGCAACGCGCGCTGCTGGAGCGGCTGTTCGCGTCCATCGGGCGCCGTCCGGTCATCTCCTGCGAGGGCGACGAGCCCGGCGCCACCCACCATCTGATCGCGGCCGGCCTCGGCGTCGGCCTGATGCCCTCGCTCGCCCGTCCCGATCTGGACCGGGCGCCGCTGGCCTGGTTGCGGCTGGACGCCCCCGACTGCGTACGGACCCTGAACCTGGTCCGCCGTGAGGACGGCTATCTCTCCACGGCCGCCGAGCGGTTCCGCGACATGGCGGTCGCCCACTTCGCCGCACGGGCGGCGCTGCGTCCTGACGGGGATGGGTAGGCCAGGAGGCCGTCCGGTCGCTCAGGGCCGGTCCGGCGCGTCAGGTCCGGGCCGGCCCCGGTCGCCCGCGGGTCCGCCGGAGAACGGGCCCGCGCCGTAGGGATGCAGAGTGATCGCGATCTCGTGGGCCGACGGGCAGTCCTCCGGCAGCTGGCCCGTCTCCCGTGCGGATGCCGCGAGTCGGCGGCGCACGCCGTGCTGGCAGGCCTTGGCCAGCCGGTCGGCCTCGACGGCCGACAGCCGCACACCGGGACGCAGCTGGACGTGGATGACCGGCCGGGACTCCAGCGCACCGTCCGCGGCCGGTGCCAGACAGAAGCCCTCGATCAGCTCGGCCAGCGGATTGTCGTCGTACAGCCCGTGAGTGACGTCCTGCGGATTGATGGTGGCCCCCATGGAAGATGCGGAAAGCGTCCCGCCCCTACAGTCATCGACATACTCGGGGCCGGGCGCGGGGGCGTCATGAGTGCGGCTACTCAGGTCCGCGGCTGAGTAGCACGAAACCCGTCACAGCGGGACGGCGGAGCCGCCGGGCGGCGGCCGCAACGGCTCCGCCGGTCGTCACTCCTGTGCACCGTCCGCCAACCCGAACGCCGCCAGCAGCCGCTGAGCCGCCAGTGTCGCGGTGATCTCGCCCTCGCGTACCGCGCGCTCGACGTCCGGGCTCAGCCGGCGGACCTCCGGGTGCTCCTGGAGACGGTCGATGAGCTGTTCGCGGACCATCGACCAGGTCCAGTCGACCTGTTGGGTGCGGCGGCGCTCGGCCAGCGCACCGGTCGACTCGAGGAGGGTGCGGTGCTGCTCGACGCGTTCCCAGAGCCCCTTCAGGCCGGTGCCCTCGCGGGCGCTGCAGGTCAGTACGGGCGGCGTCCAGACCGCGTCGGCGGGCTGCAGCAGCCGCAGCGCGCCGGCCAGTTCGCGGGCCGCGGAGCGGGCGTCCCGCTCGTGCGGACCGTCGGCCTTGTTGACCGAGACCAGGTCCGCGAGCTCCAGTACGCCCTTCTTGATGCCCTGGAGCTGGTCGCCGGTGCGCGCCAGGGTCAGCAGCAGGAAGGTGTCGACCATGTTGGCCACCGTGGTCTCGGACTGGCCGACGCCGACGGTCTCCACCAGGACGACGTCATAGCCCGCGGCCTCCATGACGACGATGGACTCGCGGGTCGCGCGCGCCACGCCGCCCAGCGTCCCGGACGTGGGGGAGGGGCGTACGAACGCCGCGGGATCGGTCGCCAGCCGCTCCATCCGGGTCTTGTCGCCCAGGATGGAGCCGCCGGTCCGGCTGGAGGACGGGTCGACGGCGAGCACCGCCACCCGGTGCCCCATCCCGGTCAGCAGCGTGCCGAGCGCGTCGATGAACGTCGACTTGCCGACGCCCGGCACCCCGCTGATGCCCACCCTGCGCGCCGAACCGGAGTACGGCAGCAGCTCGACCAGCAGCCGCTGGGCCGCCGCCCGGTGGTCGGGCCGGGTGGACTCCACCAGGGTGACGGCGCGGGCGATCCAGGCCCGGGAGCCCGCGCGGACCCCCTGGGCGTACCGTTCGACATCGATCGTCGCAGGCATGACCCCCCGCTCTACAGCTCGTGGCCGAGGACCGACGCCAGGTCCCGCACCAGGTCGTGGGCCGCGTCGGGGATGACCGTGCCGGGCAGGAAGACCGCGGCGGCGCCCATGTCGCGCAGCGGCTGCACATCCTGCGGCGGGATCACCCCGCCCACCACGATCGTGATGTCCTCGCGCTCCTCCGCGGCCAGCGCCTCCTTCAGCGCGGGCACCAGGGTGAGGTGGCCGGCGGCGAGCGACGACACCCCGACGATGTGCACATCGGCCTCGACCGCCTGGCGGGCCACCTCCGCCGGCGTCTGGAACAGCGGGCCGACATCCACGTCGAAGCCCAGGTCGGCGAAGGCCGTGGCGATCACCTTCTGGCCGCGGTCATGGCCGTCCTGGCCCATCTTGGCCACCAGGATGCGCGGCCGGCGCCCCTCGGCGCGCTCGAACTCGGCCACCAGCGCCCGGGTGCGCTCGACACCGGAGGAGGGCCCCGCTTCGTCTCGGTACACACCGGAGATCGTACGGATCTGGCCGGAGTGCCGCCCGTAGACCTCCTCCAGTGCGTCGGAGATCTCGCCCACGGTCGCCATCGCGCGGGCCGCGTCCACGGCCAGCGCCAGCAGATTGCCCTCAAGTCCCTTGCCGGGGCCGGACTTCGCCGCCTGCGTCAGGGCCCGCAGCGCGTCCTGGCAGGCGGCCTCGTCGCGCTCGGCGCGCAGCCGCTTGAGCTTGTCGATCTGCTGGGCGCGCACCGCGGAGTTGTCGACCTTGAGGACTTCGATCTCCTCGTCGGACTCCACGCGGTACTTGTTGACGCCGATCAGCGCCTGCCGCCCCGAGTCGATCCGCGCCTGCGTACGGGCCGCGGCTTCCTCCACGCGCAGCTTCGGGATGCCCGCGTCGATCGCCTTGGCCATCCCGCCGGCCGCCTCGACCTCCTCGATGTGCTGCCAGGCCCGCCGCGCCAGATCGTGGGTGAGCTTCTCGACGTAAGCGCTGCCGCCCCACGGGTCGATGACCCGGCAGGTGCCCGACTCCTGCTGCAGGAACAGCTGGGTGTTCCGGGCGATGCGGGCGGAGAAGTCGGTGGGCAGGGCCAGCGCCTCGTCCAGCGCGTTGGTGTGCAGCGACTGGGTGTGGCCCTGGGTGGCGGCCATCGCCTCCACGCAGGTTCGGGTGACGTTGTTGAAGACGTCCTGCGCGGTCAGCGACCAGCCCGAGGTCTGCGAATGGGTGCGCAGGGAGAGGGACTTGGGGTTCTTCGGCTCGAAGCGCTGGACCAGGCGCGCCCACAGCAGCCGGGCCGCGCGCAGCTTGGCGATCTCCATGAAGAAGTTCATGCCGATCGCCCAGAAGAAGGAGAGGCGCGGGGCGAAGGAGTCCACGTCCATACCGGCCGCCATGCCCGCGCGCAGATACTCCACGCCGTCGGCGAGGGTGTACGCCAGCTCCAGGTCGGCCGTCGCGCCCGCCTCCTGGATGTGGTAGCCGGAGATGGAGATGGAGTTGTAGCGCGGCATCTTCTGCGAGGTGTACGCGAAGATGTCGGAGATGATCCGCATCGAGGGCTGCGGCGGATAGATGTAGGTGTTGCGGACCATGAACTCCTTGAGGATGTCGTTCTGGATGGTCCCGGCCAGCTTCTCGGGCGGTACGCCCTGCTCCTCCGCGGCGACGATGTAGAGGGCGAGCACGGGCAGCACCGCGCCGTTCATCGTCATCGACACGGTCATCTTGTCCAGCGGGATGCCCTCGAAGAGCTGCCGCATGTCGTAGATCGAGTCGATGGCGACGCCCGCCATGCCGACATCGCCGGTGACGCGCGGATGGTCGCTGTCGTAGCCGCGGTGGGTGGGCAGGTCGAAGGCGACCGACAGGCCCTTCTGGCCGGCCGCGAGATTGCGCCGGTAGAAGGCGTTGGACTCCTCGGCGGTGGAGAAGCCGGCGTACTGCCGGATCGTCCAGGGCTGGTTGACGTACATCGTCGGGTACGGGCCGCGCAGATACGGCGTGATGCCCGGGTACGTCCCCAGGAAGTCCAGGCCCGCCAGATCCGCCTCGGTGTACAGCGGCTTGACGTCGATGCCCTCCGGCGTCTCCCAGGTCAGGGCCTCGACGTCCTTGCCGGTGGCCTGCGCCACGGCCTCGGCCCACCGCCCGGCGTCGGCCGAGGTGGCTGCTCCGGCCGGTTCCCCCAGCTCGATCCCGCTGAAGTCGGGGATGTTCACCATCACGCCACCTCCATGACGTCCAGGGCCGAGGACAGCGCCTCGACCGCGTCGCAGCCCGCGAAGACGAAGCCGTCCACCCCGGCCGCCACGAATTCCTCCCGGTGCTCGCCGGGCTTGCCGGCCAGGTGCACCTGCCGCGCACCCGCGGCCTTCAGCGCGGCCGCCACCGCCGCCGCCTGCTCGCCGTACACCGCGTCCGCGGAGCACAGGCAGGCGATGCTCGCGCCGCTGCGGGCGAACGCCTCGGTCACCGACGCCGCGTCCACGGTCTCCTGAACGGTCTCGATGCCGCCCGCCTGGAAGAGGTTGGCGGCGAAGGCCGCCCGGGCGGTGTGTGCCGCCACCGGGCCGAGCGCGGCCAGGAACGCCTTGGGGCGGTCCCCGGTCGCCGCCAGATGCGCGTCGGAGCGCGACCGCAGCCGTTCGTACGCGTCGTCCCTGCGCACCCGCGGCAGCCCTCCTCCCGACTCCGCCCGGGGCGACTCCCCGCCGACCGGCGCGGGTGCCGGCTCGCGCCGCACGGGCGCCTCGGCGAGGTGCGGGAACTCGCTGACCCCGGTGATCGGTTCGCGGCGGTGCGCCAGGTCCTCGGTGCGGCGCTGCCAGGTGCGCGCGAGGCGCTCGCCGAGCATCCCGGAGCGCAGCGCCGCGGCCTGACCGCCCGCGCCCTCGATCTCCTGGAAGAACGCCCAGGCCGCGCGGGCCAGTTCGTCGGTGAGGTGCTCCACGTACCAGGAGCCGCCCGCCGGGTCGATCACCTTCGACAGGTGCGACTCCTCCAGCAGCACCGACTGGGTGTTGCGGGCGATCCGGCGGGCGAAGGCGTCGGACAGGCCCAGCGCCGCGTCGAACGGCAGCACCGTCACCGCGTCCGCCCCGCCCACACCGGCCGACAGCCCGGCGACGGTGGTGCGCAGCATGTTCACCCAGGGGTCCCGGCGGGTCATCATCACCGTGGAGGTGACCGCGTGCTGGACCTGCGCGGACGCGTCGGGCGAGGCCCCGCACACCTGCGCCACCCGCGCCCACAGCCGGCGGGCCGCGCGCAGCTTGGCGATCGTCAGGAACTGGTCCGCGGTCGCGGCGAAGCGGAACTCCAGTTGCCGGCAGGCCTCGTCGAGGTCGAGCCCGGCACCCGTCAGCCGGCGCAGGTAGGCGACGCCGGTGGCCAGCGCCGCGCCCAGTTCCTCGGCGGCCGAGCCGCCCGCCTCGTGGTACGGCAGCGCGTCGACGGCCAGCGCGCGCAGCACGGGCGCCTCGGTGGTGCAGCGCTGCGCCAGCCGGGCCGCCGCCTCCAGCTGGACCCGGAGCTTGCTGTCGTCGCCCGTACGGGCCAGCAGGCCGAGCGGGTCGGCGCCCAGGCAGCCGGTGGCCTCCCGCAGCGGGGCACCGGACGCGGCGTACAGCCGCAGCAACTCCTCGGCGGCCGGGGTGAAATCGGCACCCGCGTCCAGGACCACCGCGGCCAGGTCCAGATAGACGCCCTTGAGCGCCTCTTCGAGACCGGCCACCGGTACCCCGCCGTCCCCGACGGTCAGCCAGACCGAGGTGGCGCCGTTCTCCAGGTCGGCGAGCACCGCTTCGTTGGCGCGCCGCGGATCGGTCTGGACATGGCGCTGGCGTACGTCCCACCCGGCGACGGCGGTGCCCTCGGGGCGGCCGCCCCGTACGAAGGGCGCGAAGCCGGGAAGGCCCGGGGCGGCCGCGCCGTCCTCGGCGGTGTACAGCGGGCGGATGCGGATCCCGTCCTGGAGATCCGTGGCGAGCGCGTCCTCGGCGGCGGCGCCCGTTGCCTGTGTGACGCCCGATTTGCGCAGCACGCCTTCGACGAGGCGCTGCCACTGCGCTCGGTCGGCATCCGGGAATGCGGCAGCCAGGGGGAGTTCGGGGGACTCGGCGGTCATGGCAGCAGGCTAGGCGAACGACCGTTAGCTGGAGCAGGGGCTCCAGCTGTGACGTTGCACTCGTTGACCTCTCATTGATGTTCATATCTATGCGCCGGTGACCGGTTCGCTACGGTGGGCCCGGCACCCGAGCAAGGAGCGCGATGTCCAAGGCGCCGGTCCTCCGCACCACGGCCGTCGCCGTCCTGCTCCTGGCGCTCGCCGCGCTCCTGTGGGCCCTGCCGAGGGCGGCCGCCCCGGACCGCGCCGGCGGCTGCGCCGGACGCCGGATCGCCTCCTGGTCGGTCGATTCCCGGCATAACGCCGAATTCGCCCGCTACGGCAACGACAACACCCGGGTGGACGACTGGACCGGCGGCGACGGCACCCACTCGGTGCGCCTCCCCGACGGCCGTACGCTCTGGCTCTTCTCCGACACCTTCCTCGACCGGATCCAGCCACCGCCCAACTCCCAGGGGGAGAGGCGACATTGGCGCACCGCCGACACCGGCGGCACCCCCTTCCTGCGGCACAACTCCGCCGTGCTGATGTCCCGTTCGGGCCGGCTGGAGCGCACCCTGACCGGCGGAAGCCCGGCCGCCGCCGGACCGTTCTTCCCGGATCCGCCCGACGGCGGCTGGCGCTGGCCGGTCCACGCGAGCGTGGAGTCCCGTACGCCCGGGGCGCGCGAGAAGGTCGTCCGGGTGCTGCTGTGGAACCGCGCCCCCGGCACCGGACCGTGGCTCTTCGGGGTGCCGCGCAGCACCGAGGTCGCCACCCTCTCGCTGCCCGGCCTGCGCCTGGAGGGCATCGAGGAGACCGTCGGCCCCGGCGCCGTCGCAGCCCCGGGGCGGCGGGTCCTCTACGGTGCCGCGGCGGTGCGGGACGGCGGCTGGACCTATGTCTTCGGCGGCGACGACCCGCCGTCCGCGCCGGGCTCCAGCGCCTTCGTCGCCCGGGTCCCGGCGGGGCGGCTCGCGGACCGGGCCGGCTGGCGGTTCTGGGACGGCGCGCGCTGGCAGCGGCGGGCCGAGCGGGCCCGGCCGGTGCTGCGCGACGGCGGCCGGCGCGGCGTCGGCAGCGCCTTCACCGTCCTGCGCGACGGCCCCGCCACCTGGGTGCTGTTCACCATGGACACCGGGCGGGGCGGCACGGCCGGCCTGCGGACGATCACCGGCTACTGGGCCTGCTCGCCGCGGGGCCCCTGGCACGGCCCGGCCGGCCGGCTCACCCCGCCCCGCCCGCCCGCGCCCGACCCGCAGTACGTCGCCGCCTACAACCCCCAGGCGCACCCGGAACTCACCACGGACGGCGGGCTGCTGCTCAGCTACGACATCAACTGGCTGGGGCCGCCCGGGGTGCCGGCCGATGCCCGGCTCAACGGCGACGTGACGCTGTACCGGCCGCGGTTCGTGCGGGTACGGATGGCGGACACCGGGCGGTGAGCCGGCGCGGTCAACTCCCGTGCCGCTCCCGCCACTTACCGGCCTGCTCGTCGATGTCGAACGGCACGAGGTTCAGCGGGGGGCCTTCGAGCGGGGTCCGCAGCGCCGCGCGGATGCGCGCGTTGACCGCTGTCAGGATGCGTCGCAGCGCGGCCTCGGTGGGGGCGTTCGCCGCGGCCTCCAGGGCGTCCTCGGCCTCCTTGCGCAGAGCCAGGCTCGGCGGCAGGTAGGACAGGTGCTCCCGGCTCATCTTCTCCTTGATCCACCACATCTCGTCATACGGCTGGTCGAGATGGCGCAGGGGCTTGCCGGCCCCGGGGAGGTCGGCGAAGTCGCCGCGTTCCGTCGCCTCGCGGATCTGCTTGTCGACCCAGGTCTCGAAGGTGACTCCGGGTGGCTTGCGCTCGGTCATCGCCCCTCCCCGGGATGCGGCCCTTACGTCAGCGCTGTCAGCCTACGCCGCTGCCGCCCGCTTCGCCGCTGCCGCCCGCGCCGCCGGTGCCGCTGTTCGCCGAGCCCCCTGGTGTGGGCTGGACCACCGGGAAGGCGTTGTTCCCGCCGCACACCATGGGGCCGACCCGGACGGCATCGCCCACCACGGTCACGGCGACCTGCCCCGGCGGCCGGTCCCCGGGCACCCGGGCATTGGCAGCGGTGCACACCAGCTGGTTCAGGGAGGCGGAGTCCAGCAGCTTGGCGTTCACCGGCAGGGTGATCACGACCTTGCCCTCGCTGCTGGAGGCGGTGAGCGGGGCGGGGAACTTCGGCAGCACGCTGGACAGGCCCCGCATCCGCTCGGCGTGGTTCGGGCCCTCCATCAGCAGCTCGATGGCCTGCTCCGGATCGACCGGGGCCTTCGCCGGGCGGGTCGCGGAGCGCAGTCCGGACGGCCCGTAGAAGAACAGCTGGACATCGGCCACCTGCTGGCCCGGCGACTTCACGCCGCTGGCGGGCTCACCGGCGTCGATCACATCGGTGGGCGCGATACCGCAGCCGGCCAGCGCCACGGCGAGCGCGCCGGTGGCCGCGCCGCCCAGCACCCGCCGCCGGGACCGCGCCGTGCGCGCGGCGTTCGGGGTCCGCGTCGTGCTCATGCGTCGTTCTCCTTCGCGCCGCCGGCCGCCTCGGCGCCCGTCTCGCCCGTCTCGCCGGGCTCGTCGTGGCGCAGCGGCAGATCCACCGTGAACACCGCCCCGCCGTCGGGGCGGTTGGCGGCGCGCAGGGTGCCGCCGTGCAGCCGTACGTTCTCCATCGCGATGGCCAGGCCCAGGCCGCTGCCCTCCGAGCGGGCACGGGCGGAGTCCGCCTTGTAGAAGCGCTCGAAGACATGCGGCAGGACCTCGGGGTCGATGCCGGGGCCGCTGTCGGAGATCTCGATCAGCAGCCGGTCGGCACCCTCCTCCGGTGCCTTGAGCGCCACCCGGACCGGCTCGCCGCCGTGGTGCAGCGCGTTGCCGACCAGGTTGGCGACCACCACGTCGAGCCGCCGCGGGTCGAGCCGGGCCCGCACATCCGCCGGCAGGTCCGCCGCCACCCGCTTCTGCCAGGCCCTGGCCTGCAGCGTCTTGCGGATGGTCTCGGCGACATCGACCTCGTCCAGATGCAGCGCGGCGGCTCCCGCGTCGAACCGCGAGACCTCCATCAGGTCCTCGACCATCCGCGCCAGCTTGCCGGTCTCCTGGCTGATCAGCCGGACCGCGGAGGCGGTGTCGGGGTCGAGGGAGTCGGCGTCCTCGTCGAGCACGTCGGTGACCGCGGTCATAGCCGCCAGCGGTGTCCGCAGCTCGTGCGAGACGTCGGCGGCGAACCGCCGGGAGTTGGACTCCAGACGGCGCAGCTCGGCCATGCTCTCCTCCAGCCGGGCCGCCATGTCGTTGAAGGTCAGGGACAGCTCGGCGAGCTCGTCGGCGCCCTTGACCTCCAGCCGGGTGTCCAGCTTGCCCTCGGCGATCCGCCCGGCGGCCTGCCGCAGGCCCCGTACCGGCCGCAGCACCCCGCGCGCGGCGAGCAGCGCCGGGATCACGGCGAGGATGAGCACCGGCAGCGCGCCGCGCTGCGCGGCGGTCACCAGCGCCTCGACGTTGGACTCCTCGGCGCTGAGCGGGAGCTGGGCGTAGACGGACAGCGCCGAGGCCTGGCCGTCGGACTGCCGGACCGGCATCCCGATCAGCAGCCAGGGGTCGCCGCCGCGGTCGATGCGCTGGAACGCCGGGACATGGCGCTGCTCCACGCTCGCCTTGAGGTCGGCCGGGATCACCACACTGCGCCGCAGACCGCCCTCGTCGCTGTCCGGGACCCCGCGGTAGTGCACGGAGATGTCCCAGTCGCGGGACTTCCCGGAGCGCTCCAGCTGCACCCGGAAGTTGTCCAGGTCGGCCTGGGCCGGCGGCACCGTGAGCTCCGGCGCCAGCGAGTTGACCTGCGCCCGCAGATCGTTGACGGCGATGTCCTGGGAGCGCTGGAGGATCGCGTTGCGGGCCTCGCGGTAGGTCAGCAGCGCGGTGGTCAGAGCGCTGACCGTGGCCACCACCAGGAACCCCACGACGAGCCGGGCCCGCAGACCGCGCAGCAGGGTGCGGGAGGGCACCAGGCGGTTCACAGGGGCCCGAAGCGGTAGCCGAAGCCGCGCACGGTCTGGACGTAGCGGGGGCTGCGCGGGGTGTCCTCTATCTTCGTCCGCAGCCGCATCACGCAGGCGTCGACCAGTCGCGCGTCGCCGTGGTAGCTGTGCTCCCACACATGCTCCAGCAGCTGCTGGCGGCTGAAGACCTGCCCGGGGGTGGCGGACAGGAACAGCAGCAGCTTCATCTCCGAAGGCGCCAGGGCCAGGTCCTGGCCGCCCTTGGCGACGACCAGACCGGCCCGGTCGATGGCCAGTTCGCCGTAGGTCTCCACGGGGGCGGGGCCCGGCTCCGCGGCGGCCGGAGCACCGTCCGCGGGCAGCGCGGTGCGGCGCAGCACGGCACGGATGCGGGCTTCGAGGACCTCGCCGCGGGCCGGCTTGACGATGTAGTCGTCGGCCCCGGCCTCCAGCCCGAGCACCACGTCCAGATCGTCGCCACGCGCCGTGAGCATGATGATCGGCAGCTGCCGTTCGGCCCGGATCAGCCGGCAGACCTCGAAGCCGTCCTTCCCCGGGAGCATCAGATCCAGCAGCACGATGTCGGGACGGAAGGCCGGCAGGGTCGCCAGGCCCGCCTCGCCGCTGGCCGCGGCCGCCACTTCATGGCCGCGCCGCCGTAGCGCGAGGGTCACTCCGTCGCGTACGGCGGCGTCGTCCTCGATCAGAAGTACACGTGGCATGGGTCGAGTATCAATCAGTTTCATGATGGATCCGTAACAGGAGCAGCCTGCCCGGTCCCGGGCCCCTCTGTCGTGGTGGAAGGCGGCGGGCACCGGCATCGCCCACCGCGTCCGCTATGGACACCAGCACGGCGTGAGGGGACGGGATCGGCATGGCACGGCGCTTCGGAATCGAGGGCGGGATCATCGGAGTGGCCGCGGCGGCAGTGGTGTCGCTGGCGGTGGCGGGGGCGCTGGCCTTCGCCCAGCCGCAGGCCTCCGAGGCCGAGGCGGACAGCCCCGGCTCCGCCCAGCAGCGGCCCGAGCGGGCGCCGAAGATCGCGCCCGTCGACCCGTCCATCGCCCATGCCTCGGACCGCCCCGGCCGCAGCCTGAACATCACCATCGACGACGGACCGGACCCGGTCTGGACCCCGAAGGTCCTGGAGGTGCTCAAGCGGCACGACGTCAAGGCGGTCTTCTGCATGATCGGCCCGCAGGCCGAGGCCCACCCGGACCTGGTCAAGCAGGTGGTGGCCGCCGGGCACAAGCTCTGCGACCACACCACCAGCCACAACACCGGCATGGACCACCAGCCGCAGGGCTACCAGTCCCAGCAGATCCTCGACGCGCAGAAGATGATCGAGGACGCGGCGGGTGGCGCGAAGGTGGAGTACTACCGCGCCCCCGGCGGCGCCTTCACCCCCTACAGCCGGCAGCTCGCCGCCGACCACGGCATGCGCCCGCTGGGCTGGAACGTCGACAGCAAGGACTTCGAGGGCGGCAGCGTCGAGTCGATCGAGGCGACGGTGCGCGGGGAACTCACCAACGGGCCGACGGTCCTCTTCCACGACGGCGGCGGCAACCGCGCCCGGACCGTGGAGTCTTTGGAGCGGCTGCTGCCGTGGATGAAGCTGCAGGGTTACGGGTTCGGATTCCCGGAGCGGTAGGGAGCCTTGGCCCGTCCGAGGTCCGGTCCGATGGGTCGGGCCCTGGCCGGAACGCCGTGCGGGCCGTCGCACTCCCGGGTACCCGGGGCGGCGGCCCGCACGGCGTTCCGACGCGTGCCGAGCGGGCCCGCGCGTCAGGCCGCGCCGAACAGCTCCGCAAGTCCGCGCTCCAGACCCAGGTACGGCGACTCGCCGCCGGCGGGCACGGCCGCGTAGGACCGGGCGAGGAACCGCCGCACCTCCGAGGTCCTCAACTGGACCATCGCGATGCCCTCGTCGGCGTGGAACTCCATCACCGTGCGGTCCGGGCCGCACGGCCGCACCCGGACATCGCCCCGCCCGGCCGGTGTCCGCAGCCCCTCGTCCAGCAGTTCGCGGGCGAACGTCCAGTCCACCGCGGAGCCGTCCAGCGAGATCTCCGGCGGGAAGGACATCCGCACCGCCAGCGGGTCGGCGGGGTGGTAGCGCAGCACGGCGGGGACCGCGTACGTGCCGGGGGTGGTGGCGATGAGGCGGACCTGGACGGCGTGGTCGATGACGGTGTTCATCGCGCTGCTCCCTCACGGCTGTCGGTCATGGGCGATGGCTCGTCCAGTAGGACGCCGTGCCCACTCCCGCCGTGCACGCGAAGGGCGTGTGAGGTGCGTCACGTTTGGGGTGTGCCGGTCTACTGCCCTGGCCCACTACGGCAGTTGCCCCCGGGCCTGGTGCCGCTCCCCGGACCGGACCAGGAACTCGTCCAGGATGCCCGGGGCCGCCGCCGCGGCGAACGCCGGAGCGTCGTCGGCCGCGAGGTCCCGGATGCGGTAGCCGTCCTCACCCGCCGCGACCGCCGCGGTGAGCGTGACCAGGCCCGACCGGCGGGTGAACGGCGAGGTGGAGAACGTCCAGGCGGCGACCCCCGCGCGCTGGAGGGCGAAGGTGTCGCGGCTGAAGGTCCCCGAGCGCCCGACCAGGTACCGGCCCTCGACGGCGTGCCCCAGGCTGCGGTACGCGTCCCCGGCCAGCCACAGCGTCAGCGGCGTGCCGAGCACCGCGTGGATCCACGCGCAGTGCAGCAGTACGGGCGTGAACGCCGCGCCCAGACCCGCGAGGACCGCGGTACCGGGCAGCACCACGAACAGCAGGCCGCGCACCCGGCGTCGGCGCAGGGCGGCGCGCGGATGCGGCGCCAGCGGTGCCGTTGCGCGGCTGCCGGGGAACGGTGCGCCGAGCGCCCCGCCCGCCACCCGCAGCGCCTGCGCGCGGGGCGCCGGCGGCAGCAGCCCGCTGCGCTTGCGGTTCTCCTCGCGGTTGCCCAGCCCGCCGGCCACCGCGCGCACCAGCGCGCCGCCGCCGGCCCGCAGCAGCAGGGGCTCGCGCAGCACCACGCCGCGCAGCCGGGCCCGTTCGATGGTGACCGAGCGGGTGGTGAACAGCCCGCGGCGGACCCGCAGGGTGCGGGCGTCGGTCCACTCCAGGCGGTAGCTCCACCAGTTCTCGACGTACAGGGCGATCGCGCCGAGCGAGCCGAGGGCGAGGACGGCCAGCAGCGCCGCCGGGATCGTCAGCCAGAGCGCGCTCGCGCCGAAGTCGACGAACGCCTGCCGGACGAATCCGATCTTCCACGGCTCGACGCCCATGCCGTCCAGCACCCGGTAGACCGATCCGGCCACCACGAACACCCCGCCGACGACCCAGAAGGTGAGCGGTGCGTAGCGCAGCCAGCGCCAGTTGATGCGGGCCAGTACCGGATCCTGCGCGGCCCCCTCGGTGTCGGCGCGGGCGAGCAACTCCGCGCGCAGCCGGTCGGCTTCCCGGGTCGTGAGCGCCTCCAGCGACAGCTCGCCGCCTCCGTTCCCCGAGCCCGCCGTGCCGGCCCGCAGCACGGTGACGCCCAGCAGCCGGTGCAGCGGCGTCGCCGTCAGATCGACGGTGCGGATGCGGTGCAGCGGCACACTGCGCAGCCGCCGGTTCAGCAGCCCGGTCCGTACGTCGAGGGTGTCGGCGGTGACCCGGAAGTCGGTACGCGCCCAGCGGATCAGGCCCGCCGTGGTGACGACGGCGAACGAGGCGGCGATGGCGGCGAGGGTGATCCAGGCCTTGGTGCCGATCCGGCCCCCGGTGGCCAGCGCGGTCAGCGCCAGGGAGGCCAGCGGCGCTCCCATCCAGCCGCAGTGCACCAGCAGGGTGCGCGGATCCAGCCGCCGCCACGTGGGGGCGGTGGACGGGGCGGCGCCGGGTGCGGTGCGGGCGTCGCGGTACCCGTCGGGCACGCCGGGCACCTCGGGAGGCAGCGGGGCGCTCATGCGGCATCACCCGGCACGGCCTGCGCGGCCTCGCCGATCAGCCGGGACAGCTCCTCGGCGTCGGCGTCGGACAGTCCCGCGATCTTGATGTCGCCGGCGGTCGAGGCGGTGGTGACGGTCACCGTCGCCAGTCCGTACCGCCGCTGGAGCGGACCGCGCACCGTGTCCACCGTCTGCACCCGCGACAGTGGCGCGATCCGCCGCTTCTGCCAGAACCAGCCGCCCGCGGCGTAGACCGCGCGGCCGCCCAGCTCCCAGGCGTGTACCGCATACCGCCAGCGCGGCATCACCACGAGATAGCCGACGGCCGGCAGGACCAGCACCACCAGTAGCAGCGGCCCCAGCCAGGGCAGCGCGCCGGGGAAGAACAGCAGGGACAGCACCGCCATGACGAGCGCGGTGAGCAGCATCGGGCCGCTGAGCGTCAGCAGGGCCTGGAGGGTCCACCAGTTGCGGGCCCGGGGATCGACACGGTGGCGGGGCGGGCGCAGGAGCGGGGTGGCGTGCTCGGGCATCAGGTGTCACCGGTTTCCAAGTCAAGCGTATTGAGTAGCGGTACGTTATAACGGTACAAGCGACTTGTAAAAACCGGCAGGGGTCGCGGCAGCCGGAGTCATACGGGAAGAACGGCGCCCCCCGAAGGGCGCGCGGTGTGAGAAGGAAGGGCTCGTCCGTGCCCAAGAAGGTGGACCACGAAGCCAGACGGCGGGAGATCTCCGAGGCGCTCTGGCGGATCACCGGCAGCCGCGGACTGGACGCCGCGAGCCTGCGCGACGTCGCCGCGGAGGCCGGCATCTCGCTCGGCCGGCTCCAGCACTACTTCCGCACCAAGGACGAGATGCTGATCTTCGCCCTCCGGCACATCAACCAGCTCGCCGCCGACCGCATCCGCGCCAGGATCGAGGCGCTCGCCGAGGAGCCGGCGCCGCGCGAGGTCCTGCGCGCCTGCCTGACGGGCATGCTGCCGCTGGACGACAACAGTCGCATCGGCGTGCTCGTCGGCGCCGCCTACTACGCCCGCGCCGTCCACGACGCCACCCTGCGCGCCGAGGCCCGCAACGGCATTCCCCAGCTCGGCGCCTTCCTCGCCGACCAGCTCCGGCGCGCCGCGGAACGCGGGGAGCTGCCGCCGGAGCGCGCGACCGAGGACCAGGCGATGCTGCTGATCAGCGTCGCCGACGGGCTCGCCAGCTACGTCCTGCTCGAAGTGCACGAGCCGCAGGCCGCGGTACGGCTGCTGGACCTGCACCTGGCGAACCTCTTCGGGGACGCCGCCGAGGGGCGGGCGCCGGCGCCGCGGTGAGCCGGGGGTGAGTCGGCGTCAGGGGGGCGGCCCGGGTGGCCGGGGGTTTACGCCTCGCGCAACAGGGCGTCCAGATCGGCCTCGACATCCAGATGCCGCGCCTCGTCGCCCTTCGGGACGACCTCGTACGACCGGGTCAGGAAGCCGCGCAGATCCGGCGCGTCGAACTGGACCACCGCCATTCCGCCCGTGGTGTGCAGCTCCACCACGACGACGTCGTGCTCACCGTCGGGGTTGCTCGGCCAGATCTGCACATCGCCCGCGCCGGCCGACCTGTACAGCCCCTCCTCCAGCAGCTCCCGGCCGAACGTCCAGACCACCTCCGCGCCGTCCAGTGACGCGACGGGCGGAAAGACCAGGCGCACCGCGAACGGATCGGCGCGTTCGTAACGCAGGTTCGCCGGAATCACCCGCGACCGGGGAGTGGTCGCGATGAGACGGGCCGAAACGGCTTGGTCGATGACGCTGGACATCGCCGGCTCCCTTGCAATTGGTGCGGATCCCTGGGTGTACAACCACTAGGACGGCAAGGCCATTGCCACGGGTGCATTGGAATCCCATGGATTCCTGCGTGACCTGCATCACGAGGCGGAGGAATGTATCCCCATGCGCCGCCATATGCCCTCTTTGCTGTCCGGGGATCCAAGGCCCCCGTGCACGATGCGGCGACATGACGGTACGTCAGTTTTCGGACGGACATCATGAACTCGCCCTCGGCGGCCGCCCGGTGGCCTGGACGGAGCCGCCGCGCTGGGCTAGCTTCCAGCGGACAACACGAGCGGGGTGGGGCGAATGCGGCGCATGGTGCACAGCGGGTCGTTCTTCGGCAGGGTGCGGAGCGGGGCTTTGCTCGGGCGGCGGGTGGCGCGCCGGACGGCGGCAGCGGCGCTGGCGGTGACGGGCGTGGTCGCCGCCGCGCCCGGCCCCTCGGCCGTGGCCGCCGCCGGCACCCATGAGCCGACGGCGGCCGTGCGCACCACCCCGCTCGCCGGCGCCGGCTGGCACATCGAGGACAGCGGCAGCACCGCCCGCTTCCGAGGCCTGGCGGCCGTCAGCCGCAGCACCGCCTGGGTCGCCGGTACGGGCGGCACCGTGCTGCGCACCCACGACGGCGGCAAGCACTGGAGCGACGTCTCCCCGCCCGGTGCCGGCGCGCTGGAGTTCCGCGACGTCGAGGCGTTCGACGGACGCCGCGCGGTCGTCCTCGCCATCGGCGAGGGCGAGGCCTCGCGCGTCCTGCGCACCGACGACGCCGGCGCCACCTGGCGCGAAAGCTTCCGCAACACCGACCCCCGCGCCTTCTACGACTGCCTGACCTTCTTCGACCAGCGGCACGGCATCGCGCTCAGCGACCCCGTGGACGGCAGGTACCGCATCCTGTCCACCGGGGACGGCGGCCGCAGTTGGCGCGTACTGCCGTCGGACGGGATGCCCCCGGCGCAGCACGGCGAGGCCGCGTTCGCCGCCAGTGGCCAGTGCCTGGTCTCCGCCGGCAGCCACGACGCCTGGATCGCGACCGGCGGCGCCACCACCGCCCGCGTGCTGCACACCGCCGACCGCGGGCGGACCTGGTTGGTCGCCGACGCTCCCCTCCCCGCGGGTGATCCGGCACGCGGTGTCTTCGCCCTCGCCTTCCGCGACCGGGCACACGGCCTCGCGGTCGGCGGGGACTACCGCCCCGACCAGCCCTCGCCCCGCGCCGCCGCGGTCAGCGCCGACGCCGGCGCCACCTGGACGGCCTCCGCCGAACCCCCCGAGGCCTACCGCTCCGGCGCCGCCTGGCTCCCGCACTCCCGGCGCCTGGCCCTGGCGGTCGGCCCGTCCGGCAGTGATCTCACACTCGACGGCGGCCGCACCTGGCACCCGTTCGACCAGGGCTCGTACGACACCGTCGACTGCGCCCCCGACCTGGGATGTTGGGCAGCGGGGGAGCGGGGCCGGGTCGCACGACTGGGCTGGTGAGCGGTACGGGCGGGGCGGTGGGCCGAGGCGGCGGGCGGGAGCCGCTCGGAGCGGCGGGCCGGAGCGCCCAGGGGCGTCCTCCCCGCGCCGTCACCGCGCTCCACGGGACTCGCGGTCACTCCAAGAGACTGCCGAGCCGTCCCTCCAGCACGACCAGCAACTCACCCAGCGCCTCGGAGAGTTCCTCCTGCCGCTGATCACCGATGCCGTCGAGCAGCGCCGCCTCGTACCGCAGCTGCTCCGGCAGCAGCCGGTCGATGGTCTCGCGGCCCTCGTCGGTGAGCGAGAGGTGCGCCACGCGGCGGTCCCGGTCGTCCGGCCGACGGGCGATCAGCCCCCGCTCCTCCAGCTGCCGTACGCGCTTGGTCACCGCCGCACCGGAGGCGAAGGTCTCGCGGGCGACCCGCCCAGGGGTCAGCTCGCGGTCCATCCGGCGCAGGGTGCCGAGGATGTCGAACTCCGGCCGGGTCAGCCCGGCCCGCCGCAGCGGTGCGTCGGCCGCCTGCTGCAGCAGGGCGGAACAGCGGTTGAGCCGCCCGATCACCGCCATCGGGCCGGTGTCCAGCCCCGGGTGCACCTGCTGCCACTGGCGCAGCACCCCTGCGACGATGTCCTCGGTCACCCGCACTCTCCTCTCGGCCAGGCCGTCCGCCACTCGGTCCCCTCCGAGCGGTCGGCGCCGGGGTCAGGTCCGGGACCGCGGCGTCCGGCGCGGCCCGTCCGCTGCTGGTCACCCGGTCCGCTGCTGATCACCCGGACAGGACCTCATTGTGCCTGCCGCACGGCGCCGTCCGCCGCGCGGGCGGGCGTACGGGTCAGGCGGCCGGTGACGGCGCCGCGGCACCCGTCGGCCGCCCCCGGCCCACCGAACAGGCCCCAAGAGCCACCGGAGAGGCCCCGAGCCGCCGGACGACTCCGGCCAGCGCGCGGTGCCCTCGCTGCTCGGCACCGGCGATCCGCTCCTGCGGGACGGCGCGCTGCCACCACTCGCCGGCCGCCGCCTCCGCGGCCTCACGGAGCTCGACCAGGCAACCGGCCAGCCGGTCGCGCGCCCAGCAGACCTCCCGGGTCTCGTCGCCCTCGGGCGTCGGTCCCGCCGTGAGCAGCCGGAGGACGGCGGCCTCCGCCTCCGCCAGCCGCTCCAGCGCACCCTCGACACGGTCCGCCGCCCGCCGGTTGGTGACCACGACACAGCACGCCAGGCCCACCGTCGCGCCCACCACGGTGTCGATCCAGCGGTCCGTGATCAGCGTCGCCGCCGGCCGATGACCGCCGAACTCCGTCAGCAGCAGCGCCATCGGCGTGACCCACACGGAGCCCAGCCAGTAATTGCGGCTGATGCAGGCCTCCGCCCCGAGCTGGCAGGCCAGCGCCAGGGCGACCATCGCGAGCGGCCCGGTGCGGATCACCGGCAGCAGCGCGGTGAACAGCAGCAGACCGAGCAGATTGCCCAGGGTGCGCTGCAGCGCGCGCTGCCAGGAGAGGGTGGTGTTGGCCTGGTAGATCGAGGCGGCGGTCACCACGGCCCAGTACGGGTGCCCGACACCGACCGCCATCGAGGCCCAGCCCGCCAGTACACACCCGGCGGCGACCCGTACTCCTATGGGCAGCAGCGGTGAACCCGGCGCCAGCCGGGAGGCCACCGCACGCAGCCCACGCGGATGATCGGGGGCGGGCCGCCGCGGGCCCACCGCTTCGGCGACGGCGCCCGCCATGGGTTCCCCGGGCCGGGTGCCGCCCCGCGCCTCGACGGGGACGCCGATCCCTTCCCCGGCCTGTGCCACCGAGAGCGGAACAGGGGGGAGCGGGCGCCCGCGCCGGAGGTCACGGGCCCAGGCGGCGAGGACGGCGGCTTGGGCGTGAGTTTGGGCTTCTGCTCGGGCCTCGGCTTGGGCTCGGGTTATGGATCGGGCCTCGGCCTGGGTTCCAGGTCGGGCCCCCGGTCGGGCTCCGGCTCGGGCTTCGGTGCCTCCGGGCTCCCGGTCACCCGAATCCGCCAGTACCGCCTCCGCCCGCACCAGCATCCGTTCGAGCCCGGTCCGCGCCGCCGCCTTCTTCGGGGTGCGGGCCGCCGGAACCAGGAACAACGTGTGCCAGGCCGCGTGCACGGCGGTCGCGGCCGCATGCCGGGCGTGCGCCGACTGGGCCGCCGCCGCGCCGCCCGAACCCGGCTTCGTACGCAGCAGACCGGCGGCGGCCTCCAGCGCACGGGCGGTCGCGATCCGCTCCGGACCCTGCGGACGGACCAGCGCCGGCGCCATGCACACCAGCCAGGCGAGCACGCCGGCGCCGAGCGCCAGCGCCAGGTGCCAGGGGACCTGCCCCAGGCGCTGCGGAACGAAGAACGCCGACGCGGCGACGAAGGTCGGGATGAGGTTCCCCGGTGGGCCGATGCGCGTCGCGTCGCAGACCATCTTGTGGACCGCGGCGAGCAGCGAGGCGAGTACGACGAGCAGCGCGGCCGAGGAGATCAGCGAGGCCGCGGTCAGTGCCACACCCAGGCTCGTGACCATGCCGAGCACGACCCACGACAGCGTGCGGGCGCGAGCGGCGTACGGCAGACCGTGCGCGTACAGGGCGCACATCGCCCCGGCCGAGGTGTAGAGGATCAGATCCAGCCGGCCCAGCACGAGGAGCGTGAGGTCGGGGATCGCCAGGGCGGCGACAGCGCTGAGCGCCGGCTTGTGCCAGATGTCGGCGGGGCGGCGCAGCCGCACGGTGCTCTTGATCGGCAACGGCCGGGTGCGCACCACGCCCGTCGGCTCGACGCTCCCTGTCCTCCCACGCTTCCCGGCGGGCCTGGCATGCTTCCCCATGGAAGGAAGATTAGCAGGTGTTTTACTCGTGAAGTGTTTCGTGGTTTCGCACCGCCCCGCCCGGGAGCGGACACCGCCCGGCGGAGAGCGACAATGTGCGGGTGCCAGCCGCCAAGAAGAAGACGACCACCGCGAACGCGTCACCGGAGCGCCGCCGCGAACTGCTCGACACCGCGGCCGAGGTCTTCGCCGCGCAGGGCTACAACGCCACCACCGTCCGCCGGATCGCGGACGAGGCCGGGATGCTCGCGGGCAGCCTCTACTACCACTTCGACTCCAAGGAGTCGATGCTGGACGAGATCCTTTCCACGTTCCTGGAGGAGCTGTGGGACGGCTACGACGCGGTGCTCGCCGCGCGGCTCGGGCCGCGGGAGACGATCGAGGCGCTGGTCACCGAGTCCTTCAGGGAGATCGACCGGCACCGCGCGGCCGTCGCGATCTACCAGAAGGAGGCCAAGCACCTCGCCGGTCAGCCCCGTTTCGGCTACCTCGCCGACTCCCAGCAGAAGTTCGAAAAGGCCTGGCTGGGCACCTTGGAGCGGGGAGTGGCCGACGGGGTCTTCCGCGCCGACCTCGACATCCGGCTGACGTACCGGTTCGTCCGCGACACCGTCTGGGTGGCCGCCTCCTGGTACCGGCCGGGCGGTCTGCACAGCCCCGAGGAGATCGCCCGGCAGTACCTGTCGATGGTCCTGGACGGCATCGCCGTACGCGAATGATCAGCCGGCCGGGCGAGGAGCAACGGCCCGAGCCGCGGCGGCGCGCTCTCAGGCCCCCGGGCTCGGCCGTCGCACGGCGGTGAGGCCGTTCAGCAGGAGACGTTCTTCACGTACAGCGCCCGCGGCGTCGTCGCCGTCTTGCCGTAGCGGACGTCCTTCGTCGTACCCCCGGAGAGGCGGCCGCGCGGGTCCTTGTGGTGCGGGATGACGACGGTGAAGCACGAGGTGCGCAGGGCGCACAGGTTCGCCAGGCGTACGTACCGCTGACCGCCTTTGTCGAAGTACTTGCGCACCTTGACGCACCGCGGCGGATGGCCGGCGGCTGCCGCTTCCGCGGCGGTGGTCAGTGTCAGTGAGGCGCTGCATGCCACTGCTGCCAGCGCTATGGCCAGAAACTTCCGCACGTCATCTCCCCCGAGAGAAACTCAGACTCAGACTCCCCCTGCGAAACCCGTTCTGGCTTCGCACGTTCATTCCCCATTGTCCACACCCGCACCGCAAAATCAGCCCCGGGTGCCACGCGGGGACACAAGTGCGACACAAGAGCGACCTTTTCGATACCGGGTGGGACGGTAGCGAAACGCGGGGAAACGGGGCAAACGGCTGGGCGCCCGATCGCACCCTGCCGGGGTGCCGTCACCGTCCGCCACCGCCACCGCCACCGCGACCGCCACTCGTCTCCGTGTCCGGGCCGGGCCGGGCCGGGCCGGGCCGCGGAGTCTGCCAACGAGGCCCAAGCCCCGGAGCCGACCGGCCGAGCCGGGCGCCTGCCGTCGACCCGAGGTCTACAAGGTGAGCGACACCGTCGAGCGGCGCGTCGACCTCCTCAGGCAATGGCGCGGCATCGCCACCCCGCTACTACAAGGACGCGGCGTAGCGAGGGGGGACCGGACCGAACCCGCATGCTCCGGCGAGCGGCGAGCGGCGAGCGGCGAGCGGTGAGCGGTGAGCGGTGAGCGGCGAGCGGTGAGCGGTGAGCGGCGAGTGGCGAGCGGCGAGCGGTGAGCGGTGAGCGGTGAGCGGTGAGCGGTGAGTGGCGAGTGGCGAGCGGTGAACGGTGAACGGTGAGTGGCGAGCGGTGAGTGGCGAGTGGTGGACGGAGAGGGCGGACCGGGCCCGGAACCCTCACTCGCCGGGAGACGGACGTGCCGTCACCACCCTCAGCCCCCGGTCGGCGAACTCGCGACGGGTTGCCTCCTTCGCGCCGCCGTCGGTGATGAAGGTGTCGAAGACATCCGCATCGCCGACCCGTGCGAAGCAGCGCTCGCCGATCTTCGACGAGTCCGCGACGACGACGGCACGCCGGGCACGTTCGGCCATCAGGCGGTTGACGCGGGCCTCCGCCTCATCGTGCACCGTGGCCCCCATCAGCGGGTCCATCCCATTCGCCCCGATGAACGCGATGTCGATCGAGATCTGCTGCAGTACCAATTCGCTGAACGGGCCGACGAGTTCGAACGACCGCGAGTGCGCCACCCCGCCCGTGAGCACGATCTTGATTTGCGGCCGCACGGCCAGCTCGTTGGCGATGTTGAGGGAGTTGGTGACGATGGTCAGATGCGGCTGCGGCCCCGCCTCGGCGAAGTCCGGACGGGTGGCCAGCACCCGGGCGATCGCCGTGGTCGTCGTGCCACCGCTCAGACCGACCACATCCCCCCGCTCGACCAGCTTGGCCGCGGCCTTCGCCACCGCCTCCTTCTCCTCCGACCGGTGCGCGTGCTTGTAGCGGATCGGCAGGTCGTACGCCACCGAACTGAGCACCGCCCCGCCCCGTGTGCGGGTCAGCAACTGCTGCTCGGCGAGGGCGTCCATGTCGCGCCGCATCGTGGCTGCCGAGACCTCCAGAGCGGTCGCCGCCTCCTCCACGTCTACCCGACCCCGGTCCCCGAGCAGCTCGAGCAGTGCGTTCATCCGTTCATGGCGCTTCATAGCGCGAGCCTAATTCGTTTCCCTCGGCCACCGTGACGCCCAGTGCGCACCCCCGTCCTGGGGCGGCCGCCCGCTCACCCCCGAGCCGGTGCCTGGGCCGCGTACTGGACCGGAACCGTCGTCGGAGTGCCCAGCACGCCCAGCAGCCTCGCGGCTTCCTCGGCCACAGCCTCGCGGGCCGGCTTCACATACTTCCGGGAGTCGACCAGTGACGGATCCGCGCCCAGCGTCCGGCGTATCGAGTGGGTGAAGACGGAGACCAGATGAGTGGAGATATTGATCTTCGTCATTCCGGCGGCGATGGCTCGGCGCAGCTCCTCGTCCGGCACTCCGGAAGAGCCATGGAGCACCAACGGCACCGGCAGGGCGGCGTGCAGCGCCCTGATGAGGTCCTTGTCCAGCACGGCCGTGCGCTCGTGCATGGCATGCGACGAGCCGACGGCCACAGCGAGGGCATCGACACCGGTGGCACGGACGAAGGCCAGGGCCTCGTCAGGGTTCGTGCGCACCCCCGGTGCGTGCACACCGTCCTTGCCGCCGACCTCGCCGAGCTCAGCCTCGACATAGGCGCCCCGCTCGTGGCACCAGACGGTGAGTTCAGCGGTGGTGGCGACGTTCTCCTCGTACGGGAGCGCGGAGGCGTCCACCATGACCGACCCCACTCCGGCCCTGATGCCTTGGCGGACCAGGTCCGCATCGGTGATGTGGTCGAGGTGTACCGCGATCCCGGCGCTGGAGTCCTCGGCGAGAGCGAGGGTGGCGCGGGTGATCGGCAGCAGACTGCCGTGGTAGCGGATGCAGTTCTCGCTGATCTGCAGGATCAGTGGGGTGCCGGTGTGCTCGGCGGCGGTGACCAGCGCCTCGGCGGTTTCCAGATGGATGACGTTGAAGGCCGCCGCGCCGACCTGGGCCTCACGCGCGGCGTCGACGATGGATGAGGTGGGAACGAGGGGCATGGCGCGCTGACTCCCTTGCGTGCGGGGTGGATTGGCGTGCGGGGCACAGGCGGTGGCTGGGGCGTGTCCTAGGAGGCGGCCGGCGCCTCGAGCATCACCGAACGGGTCAGGCTGCGCGGGTTGTCCGGGTCCAGGCCGCGGGCTCGGGCCCGTTCCAGCGCGACCCGCTGAACCAGCACAAGATCGGCCAGCGGATCGCGGGCATGGCACACAAAGCGCGCACCGGTCCGCGCCACATCGGCCTCCAGCCCTTCGGGCGCCCGGCCGAACAGCCAGGTCACCCGGCCGGGGGCGGCTATCGCGATCGGACCGTGGCGGTACTCCATCGCGGGGTAGGACTCCGTCCAACTCTGCGATGCCTCCCGCATCTTGAGCGCTGCTTCATTGGCGAGGCCGAAGGTCCAGCCGGTGCCGAGGAACGAGAACTGCTCGGCGTCCACCCACTCCTGGTCCAGCGGCGCGGCCAACGCTTCCCGGGCGTCGGCCACCGCCTGCGAGACGTCCTCACCCAGGTGGGCGCGCAGCAGGGTGAGCGCCGTCGTCGCGAAGCGGGTCTGCACCACCGACTTCTCGTCGGCGAAGGGCAGCGCGACCGTGTCGTCGGAGATCGCCGTCGCCGGCGTCTCGGGGTCGCCGATGATCGTCACCGTCGGGATGCGCCCCTTGACCGCGTCGAGCACGCGCAGCACCTCGGTCGTGGTGCCCGAGCGGGTGATCGCCACCACCGCGTCATAGCCGCGGTCGCCGCCGAGGAACGCCTCCGACGCGGCGAAGGGGTCCGTCACGCCGAGCCCGGCCCCCTCGCGCAGCGCCGCGTACGACTGCGCCATGAACCATGAAGTGCCGCAGCCGATC
Source organism: Streptomyces sp. NPDC043738 (assembly GCF_056436545.1). NCBI lineage: Bacteria > Bacillati > Actinomycetota > Actinomycetes > Kitasatosporales > Streptomycetaceae > Streptomyces > Streptomyces sp. NPDC043738. The sequence goes on from NZ_JBWKCJ010000001.1 coordinate 234,370, forward strand.
ACGGCGACGCGCTGCCCGGCCGCGGGCAGTGTGGCCACCGCCGCTCCGATCCGCGCGGCCTCCTGCCAGGTCTCCGGCTGACTGTGCAGCTCCTGCTCCATGTACGAGGTGTCGTTCATGGCCACCCTCCCGTGATGCGTGAAAAGGATCTGGATCATCCTGTGCTGCGATGCTGCGTGAAACTGCAACTTTTAGCTTCGTTGCAATCGACTGTACGCAGAATCTTGCTCGGGATCCATCCCTCGTATGGGTGGATGCGCCAGAGGGAGGGGTGATGGGTCTGTGCTGGTGGGGGCCGTTCAGGGGTGTTGGGAGAGGCGCGGGGAGGGGTGAAAGCGGTGGATGTGGGGGTGGCGGGCGCGCGGCGGGGTAGCAGCTTGCTGTTGACAGCTGCGTGAAAGAGGCTGGATATTCGCAAGATCAATCAAGCACTCCTGCACTCATGCGCTCACGCAGATCGGTCGGTCGTGCAGTAGACCGCTCCGCCGTACAAAGGACTTCGCATGTCCATTGCCACGCTCTCCGCGACGCCCCCGCCACCCTCCTCCCGGGCCGCACGCCGCAGCGGCAGAATGTTCGCGCTCACCGGCGCCGTCGTCGGCGTCGTCTACGGCTACGACACCGGCAGCATCTCCGGTGCCCTGGTGTTCCTGAGCAGGGACTTCCACCTCACCGAGGTCGAGAAGGGCCTGGTCAACAGCATCCTGGTGTTCGGCTCCATCGTGGGCGCGCTGATCGGCGGCAAGCTCGCGGACGCCCTGGGACGCAGGGCCGCGATGCTGATCGTCGCGAGCTCCTACGCCGTGTTCGTCGCCCTCTCCGCCCTCGCGCCCAACGTCGTCGTGCTGGACATCGTCCGGTTCCTGCTGGGCGTCGCCATCGGCATCTCGATCGTCGCCGCCCCGCTCTATGTCGCCGAATCGACGCCGGCCCGGATCCGGGGCGCCTCCGTCGCCGCCTATCAGGTGGCCACGGTCGCCGGCATCGTCATCACGTACTTCGTCAACTGGGGCCTGTCCGGCGGCGGCCACTGGCGCTGGATGCTCGGCCTGTCCGCGATCCCCGCGGCGCTCGTCCTGATCCCGTTGCTCCGGTTGCCGGACACCCCGCGCTGGTACGTCCTCAAGGGGCGCACGGAGCGAGCCGTCGAGGTCATGGCGACGACCGATCCGGACGTCGACCCGCGCGCGGAGGTCGCGGCCGTGAGTGCCGCGCTCGCCGAGGAGAGCGGCGGATCGGCAGGCTCGCTGCTGCGCAGGCCGTACGCCCGAGCGGCGTTCTTCGTCGTCGGCCTCGGCTTCTTCTGCCAGATCACCGGCATCAACGCCGTGACCTACTACAGCCCGCAGATCTTCGAGGAGATGGGCTTCACGGGCGACGGCCAGAACTTCCTGCTGCCGTCCTTCGTTCAGCTCGCCTCACTGGCCGCGACGGTTCTCGCCATCCTCGTCATCGACCGGCTCGGCCGCCGCGCGGTGCTGCTCTGCGGCATCGGCACGATGGTCATGATGCTCGCCGTGCTGACCGCGGTCTTCGGGACGGGGGATCTGGGGGGCGCCACGACCTGGATCGGCTTCGGCGCCATCCTCCTGTTCACCGCGGCCTTCAACTTCGGCTTCGGATCGCTGATCTGGGTCTATGCGAGCGAGGCCTTCCCCGCCCAACTGCGCTCCACCGGGGCGTCGGTGATGCTCACCGCCGACCTGGTCGCCAACCTCCTGATCGCCCAGTTCTTCCCCTCGCTGATGGCCTGGGCCGGCGCGGCCCGGACCTTCGCGGGCCTCGGCGCCCTCGCCCTCGCCGCTCTGGTCTTCGCCTCCGTCACGGCGCCCGAGACCAAGGGACGCCAACTGGAGGAGATCCAGGGCTACTGGCGCAACGGGGGGCGGTGGCCCGAGGCACCCGAGCCCGGTGAGGTGAGCCCCGGCTCGCTCGGTACGTCACCGGCATCGACGACCACCTCGTCGTAGACCGGAGCCTGGGCACGAGGGGCCGCGCCCGGTGTCGCGGGCCCGGCCCCGACCCACCGGACACGCCCTAGGAAGGCAGCTGCTCCCGGTACGCCTCCAGTGCCGGTGCGGTGGTCGTCGCCACGAACTCGGTGATCCGGTACTCGCACACCCCGGCAAGGGTGAACGGGTCCTCGGCCACGATCCGCTCCACGGCCGCCCGGTCCATCCCGGCGGCCAGGATCACGCCCCCGTCACGCGGGACCTTGCGGCCGGCCGCGATGAAGTGCCCGGCGGCGTACTCCTTCTGCAGCCACTCCACATGCTCCGGAAGGGCGGCGTCGACGCGTTCGATGGGCGCGGTGTAGGTCAGTTCCAATACGAACATGGCTGCAATATAGAGCAGGCCCCGCTCACCGGCCGCGCCCCCTCCCGACCGTGAAGACGCAGGCCGGAAGGTGTGTGAGGCCGGGCGGCCGGAGGCTCGCGGGCGGCCCGGGAACGGACGGGGCGGGCTGCGGCGGCTCAGGACATGGGCGGTTCGGGGCGGCGCCGGCCGTGCCCTGTCGCCTGCTCGTAGGCATGGCCGGCCTGGAGGACGGCGAGATCGGCGCGCGGCGCACCGATGAACTGCAGGCCCACCGGCAGACCACCGGGAGTGAACCCCGCGGGGACCGAGAGGGCGGGCACACCGAGGACGGAGATCAGGTAGGCGGACCGCATCCAGTCCAGATACGTGTGCGTGGGGCGGCCCGCGACCTCCCTCGGATACTCCAGCTCCGCGTCGAACGGCGTGACCTGGCTGACCGGGGCCAGGAGGAGGTCGTACCGGGAGAAGAAGCCGACCACGTCGAGGTGCAGCCGGCTGCGGGTCGCGGTGGCGGCCTTGAGATCGGCCGCGGTCAGGCGGCGGCCCTGCTCGATGTTCCAGACGAGGCTGGGCTTGAGGGCCGGCCGGTCGGAGTCGAGCAGATCACCGAAGGCCAGATCGAAGCTGTGCGCCCGCAGCGTACGGAAGGCCTCGTCGGCGCCGGTGAGGTCCGGGCAGGCCGGGTCGACACGGCAGCCGAGTTCCTCCAGGACGCTCAGCGCGGGCTCCAGAACGGCGAGGACGTCCGGATCGGCCGGTGCGTGTCCGCCGAGGTCGGGTGCCCACGCCACGCGCAGTCCGCGCAGATCGCGGCCGAGACCTGCCCGGAAGGCATCGCCTGGGGTCTCCAGGCTGATGGGGCAGCGAGGATCCGGCCCGGCCATCGCCGACAGCAGCAGCGCGGTGTCGGCGACGGTCCGCCCCATGGGGCCGGGGACCGCCAGGGTGTCCCAGAGGTCGCCGCCCGGGTGCGGTGGGACGCGGCCCGGCGTCGGCCGCAGACCGACCACGTTGCAGAAGGACGCGGGGTTGCGCAGCGAGCCGCCCATGTCGCTGCCGTCGGCCAGCGGCTGCATCCCGGTCGCGAGCGCCGCGGCGGCGCCGCCACTGCTGCCGCCCGCCGAGCGCGTGGTGTCGTACGGATTGCGGGTGATGCCGAAGACCGGGTTGAAGATGTGCGAACCGGCGGCGAATTCCGGGACGTTGGTCTTGCCGAGGCGGATGGCGCCGGCCCGCTGCAGCCGGCCGATCACCAGGTCGTCCTCGTCGGGGATGTGGTCGGCGAAGAGCGGTGAGCCGAAGGTGGTGCGCATACCGCGGGTGAGACGGGTGTCCTTGAACGCGATCGGCAGTCCGTGCAGGGGCGGGGCGGCGGCGCCCCGGGCGAGGCGTTCATCGGCGTGCGACGCGGCGGCGAGTGCGCCCTCGGGGTCGAGCGTGACGATGGCGTTGACGGACGGGTTGACCTGCGCGATGCGGTCCAGATGAGCCTGCACCACCTCCCGGGCGGAGATCTCGCGACGGCGTAACCGCGCGGCGAGGTCGGTGGCATCGAGTTCGTGGAGAGCGTCGGACATAGGGGCCTCCGGTGGTCTCCGTGCGGACGGGGCGGCGGACGGGGTACGGGGCGGCAGGGAAGGGCCGTGCACGTCCATGGCGTCAGCACCGGCCGGGCTCCGTACCGGCCGGGTTCACGATCAGCTGGGGCAGCCTGCCGGATGCACACTCCTCACGGTACCGAGCGCCACTGACAGGGCGTCGGCCCGGTCATCGCTCGATCGGCCGTTCGGTAGCGTGGTGGTCACCATGGACACTTCCCGAACGATCTCCTGCGACGAGGAACTGCGGCACTGGCCGACCGAGGAAGCCCAGGCACGCGCGGTCCAGGACCGGTTGCGGTCCCACGTACGGCTCGACGAGTCCGGGCCGGAGCCGGGCTTCGAGGGGACCGTGGTCGGGGTGGACGTCGCCTACGACGACGAGCGCGACGTGGTCGCCGCGGCAGCCGTCGCGCTGGACGCCCATACCCTCGCCGTCGTCGACGAGGCCACCGCCGTCGGGCAGGTCTCCTTCCCGTACGTCCCGGGGCTGCTGGCGTTCCGCGAGATCCCGACGGTGCTCGACGCCCTCGCCGGCCTCGCCCGGGTCCCCGACCTCGTGGTGTGCGACGGATACGGGCTGGCGCACCCGCGCCGCTTCGGGCTCGCCAGCCACTTGGGCGTGCTGACCGGGCTGCCCACGATCGGTGTGGCCAAGAACCCCTTCACCTTCCGGTACGAGCCTCCGGGGCCCGAGCGCGGCGCGACCTCTCCGCTCCTGGATGGCGACGAGGAGGTCGGACGTGCCCTGCGCACCCAAAAGGGCGTCAAACCGGTCTTCGTCTCCGTGGGGCACCGCGTCGACCTCGACCGGGCCTGCGCGCACACGCTCCGGCTGGCGGCGGCATACCGGCTCCCGGAGACGACCCGGGCCGCCGACTCACTGTGCCGCAAGGCACTGGCCGGGGCCTGACGACCGTGTTTGCCGGGCCCGGGCGCCGGGTCATCGCTCCTGGACCACGCGGAAGGTGAGGCCCGCCTTCTGGAGGCGGGCCGTCAGCGCGTCCCCCATGGCCACCGCGGTGGTCACCTGGCCCGCGGTCTCCGGGAGATCGTCGAAGGCCAGGCTCAGCGCCGATTCGGCGAGCATCTTCGCCGTCTCGTCGTATCCGGGGTCGCCGCCCGACACCTCGGTGATCAAGCGCTCACCGCCGCCGGAGGCGACGAAGCGCACCGTGAACCAGCTGCGCGCGCGGCGCTCCGGGCTCGGACCGTCGCCCGGCTCCAGACGGCCCGACAGCCAGCGCCGTGCGGGCGGCAGTTGCGCGAGCGCGCACAGGGCGCCCATCCCCAGTGCTCCGCCGACCGCGATCGGCAGCCGCCGCACGCCGGCGTAGTGGCGGTAGCGGAAGTCGGGCCCGTAGCGGTCCAGCGCCGCTGCCGAGCGGGCGATGACCTGCGGGTCGAGGGTCGGCAGCGGCACACCCCAGGTGCCCGTCTCGGCGCTCTTGACCGGTGCGCCGAACGGCGCCCGGACCGCACGTCCGGCCGGTCGCGGCTCGACCCGCTGTCTGGCGCGGGCGGCCCGCGCCATCGCGACCGGGCGCGACACGGCGGTCAGCGTGGAGGACAGCGTGCCGCCGGAGAACGTGGCGTTGGTGCGTACGAAGCCGTCGATGCGCAGCGGGACGCCCTCAGGGAGCAGCCCCACCGTGTAGTGCACTCCCAGGTCGTGCGGAACGGAGTCGAACCCGCTGGCGTGGACGAGGCGGGCGCCCGAGGCGCGGGCCGCCGCATCGTGCCGCACATACATCCGGTCGATGAACTCGGGCTCTCCGCACAGGTCGAGGTAGTCGGTGCCGGCGGCCGCGCAGGCGGCGACCAGCCCTTCGCCGTGGATCAGATACGGGCCGACCGTCGTGGCCAGCACCCGGGTGCCCGCGGCGAGGGCGCGCAGGGCGTCCGGGTCGCCGCTGTCGGCCCGCAGCAGCGGCAGGTCGGAGCAGGCCGGGTCGATCTCCGCCAGTTGGTCGCGCAGTTGCTCCAGTTTGGCGAGGTTGCGTCCGGCCAGCGCCCAGCGGCAGTCCTTGGGGGCGTGCCCGGCCAGATACGCGGCGGTGAGTGCGCCGGTGAAGCCGGTCGCGCCGTAGAGAACGAGGTCGTACGCCCGTCCGGAGGTGTCCTGCCGTGGCATCCCGCATCCTCTCGACCGCCCTGTTGACGTGGTGTCCGGGACCCTAGGCAGTTGCCGTCGACGCGTCAACGACCGGCCCGGCAACCCCCATTGGCCCCATCCGCCGCCTTGGTCCTCTGGTGGCGGGCAGGGGCCGGCGTGCGGTCTTGACAGGGCGTCGCGGTCGCGCCAGATTCGCCGTGAGCGCCGATGACATGGGACGTCCGATGTCCGGATCGCCGGTCATGGTTCGCCGGTGTTGTTCGCTCCTCGCCGCCTTCGGTGGCTGCTCTTCGGTCGTTGCACGACTGCTGGAGGAGGCCGGGTTGCCGTGACCAACCGCCCCATGGAGACACCGGACAGGGCACGGAGCGGGTACCGGGAGGTCACCCCGCGGCAGTGGAAGGCGATGGCCGGCGCCTGGATCGGCTACCTCCTCGACGGTTTCGACTTCGTGCTGATCACCCTGGTGCTGACCGAGATCGCCGAGGACTTCCGGCTGAGCACCGCCACCGCCGCCTCGCTGATCTCGGGGGCCTTCATCACCCGATGGCTGGGCGGCGCCGTCCTGGGAGCGCTGGGCGACCGCCACGGCCGCAGGACCGCCATGATCGCCAGCATCCTGCTCTACTCGCTCGGCACCTTCGCCTGCGGGTTCGCCTGGGGATACACCAGCCTGTTCGTCGCCCGGCTGGTGATCGGCCTGGGCATGGCGGGGGAGTACAGCGCCAGCGTGACCTATGTGCTGGAGAGCTGGCCCACCCGATGGCGCAACCGCGCCTCCGGGTTCCTGATCTCCGGCTACGCGGGCGGCACCGTCCTCGCGGCCGAGCTGTACAAGTGGGTGGTTCCGCACTGGGGCTGGCGCTGGATGTTCTGGATCGGCGTGCTGCCCGTCCTCGTCGCCCTGTGGGTGCGCCGGTCGCTGCCGGAGGCCGGGGACTGGAAGAGGGACGTCGGTGCCGCAACGGGACGCTCGGAGCAGGAGCGTCCGAATCCGTTCCGGCCGTTGTTCACCGGCCGCATCCGGTCGTGGGCCAACGCGGCCCTCGCGGCGGGTGCCTCGGTCGCGCTGTTCTGCGTCTTCACCCCCATCGGGGCGGGGGCGCTCCCCTGGCTGGCGGGCGTCGCGGCGCTCTGCCTGATCGCCTTCGCCGCGCAGCTCGGCGGCCGCCGGGGATGGCTGCTGTACGTGTCCCTGATGGCGACGGTCTTCTGCGCCTTCCTCTACAGCTGGCCCATCCAGGCCCTGCTGCCCACCTACCTCAAGACCGGCCTCGGATACAGCCCCGCCCAGGTCACCGACGTGATGTTCTACGCGGGCTTCGGCACCATGGCGGGCTGCTGGCTGGCCGGTTTCGTCGGTGACCGGTTCGGCACCCGGCGCGCCTATGCGGGCACGCTCCTGGCCTCGCTCGCCTTCGTCTTCCCGGTCTTCGCGGTGCACGACAGCCTGCCGGCGCTCGGCGTGCTGCTGTTCGTGCTGCTCGCGCTCAGCCAGGGCATCTCCGGCATCCTGCCGAAGTACATCGCCGGCCACTTCCCGACCGCGCGCCGCGCCGCGTCGCTGGGATTCGTCTACAACGTCGGGGCGCTGGGCGGAGCGGTCGCCCCCGTTCTCGGCGCCCATCTGGCCGAGGGCATGCCCCTGGGGCAGGCGCTCGCCGTGCTCACCTTCGGGCTGACGCTCGTCGTCATCCTCTTGGTGGGCGGCAACGTCCCCCAGCGCCTCGGGAGGCTGGTGGACCGACAGGCCCCCGGCGATCACCTCGTACTGGAGGCCGGCGAAGCGAAGGCCGTCGTGCCGGGGGCGCCGGCCGGCTCCGCCGCCGGGGAGGTGCCGACCGACCCGGCGTGACGCCGTTCGTCCCTCCGTCGGCCGGGTGTCCGGCGCTGCGCGGGCCGTTGTCAGTGCTCGCCGTTAGCGTGGGATGCGTGGGTCGGCCCGCGCGCGACAGGCGCGGTGCCGTACGGGGGAACGGACGTGGAGGAGCGCATGGCGAAGGCGGCGGATCCGGCGGCGCGCAAGCCCGTGGTCGGGCTCGGGCTCGGGCTCGGGCTCGCCGGGATGCTCTGCGACAGGGCGGCGGAGCCCCTGCGCGGCATAGCCCCGGCGACGCTCATCGTCGGGCTCGACGGGGGATAGCGGCGCAGCGGCAGCAGGCGCGCAAAGGCCCGTGGCGGCGATGGCAGTTGAGCATCGCCGCCACGGGCCTTTTTGGCGAGTACCACTTGGTGCGGGGGCTTGTGGAAAGTGGAACACGTTCTTAACATCACGAGTGTTACATCAGAAGTGTCACAGTGCGGAAGGGCATGGGGCGCGATGACAGAGCCGGACAACGGCCCGCTGAGCGGGGTGCGGGTGGTCGAACTCGCGGGCATCGGCCCCGGCCCGTTCGCGGCTATGCTGCTGGCCGACCTCGGCGCCGACGTCGTCCGCGTCGACCGGCCGGGAGGCGCGGGGCTGCGCATCGATCCGGCGTACGACGTCACCAACCGCAACAAGCGCTCGGTGCTGGTGGACCTGAAGACGCCCGAGGGGGTGGCGCAGGTACTGGAGCTGGCCGAGCGCGCCGACGTGCTGGTGGAGGGGTACCGCCCCGGTGTGGCCGAGCGGCTCGGCGTGGGCCCGCAGGAGTGCCTCGCGCGCAACCCCCGGCTGGTCTACGGGCGGATGACCGGCTGGGGGCAGCAGGGCCCGCTGGCCGACACCGCGGGACACGACATCGGCTACATCGCCATCACCGGTGCCCTCGGCATGATCGGCCCGCCCGACGGCCCGCCCGCCATCCCCGCCAACCTCCTCGGCGACTACGCGGGCGGATCGCTCTACCTCGTCATCGGTGTCCTCGCCGCCCTGCAGCACGCCCGCTCCGACGGCGGGAAGGGCCAGGTCGTGGACGCCGCGATCGTCGACGGCACGGCCCATCTGACGGCCATGATCCACGGCATGCTGGCGGCCGGTGGCTGGCAGGACCGGCGCGGTGCGAACCTCCTGGACGGCGGGACGCCCTTCTACGGGGCCTATGAAACCGCTGACGGCGGCTATATGGCGGTCGGTGCGCTGGAGCAGCGGTTCTACGGCGAGTTCATCCGGCTGCTGGGGATCGAGCAGGAGGCACCCGGCCGGGACGACCTCGCTGCCTGGGGCGAGCTGCGCACCGCCATCGCCGCCCGCTTCAAGACCCGTACGCGGCAGGAGTGGACCGCGGTCTTCCAGGAGTCCGACGCCTGCGTGGCGCCCGTGCTCTCGCTGCGCGAGGCCCCGCAGCATCCGCACCTCGCCGCCCGCGGCACCTTCGTCGACCACGGCGGGATCACCCAGCCCGCGCCGGCGCCCCGCTTCTCGCACACGCCGGGCGCGGTACGCAGACCGCCCGCCCGGCCCGGCGCGGACACCGAGGCGGTCGCCCGCGACTGGCAGGCCCCCGGCCTCCTCGCCCCGCCGCCGGCCGACCGCGCCGGCACGCCGGCCTCCGGCCCGGCCCGCGCCGAGCAGCAGGACACCGCCGGCTGATGGAACGGTCCACCGCGCTTCAGCACGCGGGCGGTCCGCGCCGGGCCCGCCCTATCGGTCGCCGACCGCTCCGGCAGCCGGTCACCGCTGGGCCCCAGAGCCCCAGCGCCCCGGCGCCCCGGCCCCGCGGGTCGTCGAGCGCCGGCACGTGCCGGCAGACGCCGCTGTGCGGGTCCGCCGGATACGTCCGCGAGCGGATCACGGCGTTCGGGGACGACGGCATGACGACGCCCGACGTCCACCCGGTGGGACCACAGCCCGCCAAGCCGACCGAAACGTCAAGAACTGGCTCTGAGGAGGGCCCGCAGAGATGAACGCCCAGATGAAGCGCCGGCTGTTCACCGCCGAGCATGAGGCCTTCCGCGAGACCGTGCGCACCTTCCTCGCCAAGGAGGTGACGCCGTATTACGAGCAGTGGGAGAAGGACGGCATCGTCAGCCGGGACGCCTGGCGGGCGGCCGGGCGGCAGGGACTGCTGGGCCTGGCGGTGCCCGAGGAGTACGGCGGCGGGGGCAACGCCGACTTCCGCTACAGCGCCGTCCTCGCCGAGGAGTTCACCCGCGCCGGAGCCGCCGGGCTCGCGCTGGGGCTGCACAACGACATCATCGGCCCGTATCTGACCTCCCTCGCCACCGACGAGCAGAAGCGCCGCTGGCTGCCGGGCTTCTGCAGCGGCGAGATCATCACCGCCATCGCCATGACCGAGCCCGGTGCCGGCTCCGACCTTCAGGGCATCCGCACCACCGCCGAGGACCGGGGCGACCACTGGCTGCTGAACGGGTCCAAGACCTTCATCTCCAACGGAATCCTCGCCGACCTCGTCATCGTCGTCGCCAAGACCACACCGGAGGGCGGCGCCCACGGGCTGTCGCTGCTCGTCGTCGAGCGCGGCATGGACGGGTTCGAGCGCGGCCGCAACCTCGACAAGATCGGCCAGAAGTCCCAGGACACCGCGGAGCTGTTCTTCAACGACGTACGGGTGCCCAAGGAGAACCTGCTCGGTGAGTTGAACGGCGCGTTCGTCCACCTGATGACCAACCTCGCGCAGGAGCGCATGGGCATAGCCGTCGCCGGGATCGCCGGCGCCGAGTATCTGCTGGAGATCACCACGCAGTACGTCAAGGAACGCGAGGCATTCGGCCGGCCGCTGGCCAAGCTCCAGCACATCCGCTTCGAAATCGCCGAGATGGCCACGGAGTGCGCCGTCACCCGCGCCTTCCTCGACCGCTGCATCGCCGATCACTCGGACGGCACGCTCGATGCCGTGCACGCCTCCATGGCCAAGTGGTGGGCCACCGAACTCCAGAAGCGCGTTGCCGACCGCTGTCTCCAACTCCACGGCGGATACGGCTATATGACCGAGTACCGCGTCGCCAAGGCCTTCACCGACGGCCGCATCCAGACCATCTACGGCGGGACGACCGAGATCATGAAGGAGATCATCGGTCGCTCCCTGCTCGGCTGACCCTCCTGCTGTGACCTCCCGCTGTGTCCTCCCGAAAGGCGCTTACCCAGTGAGTACCGAAGCGTATGTTTACGACGCGATCCGCACCCCGCGCGGCCGCGGCAAGGCCAATGGCGCCCTGCACGGCACCAAGCCGATCGACCTGGTCGTCGGCCTGATCCACGAAGTGCGCCGCCGCTTCCCCGGACTCGACCCGGCCGCCATCGACGACATCGTGCTCGGCGTCGTCGGACCGGTCGGCGACCAGGGCTCCGACATCGCCCGGATCGCCGCGATCGCCGCCGGACTTCCCGACACCGTCGCCGGCGTCCAGGAGAACCGCTTCTGTGCCTCCGGTCTGGAGGCCGTCAACATGGCCGCGGCCAAGGTGCGTTCGGGCTGGGAGGACCTGGTCCTGGCCGGCGGCGTGGAGTCCATGTCGCGGGTCCCGATGGCCTCCGACGGCGGCGCCTGGTTCGCCGACCCGATGACCAACTTCGACACCGGCTTCGTCCCCCAGGGCATCAGCGCCGACCTCATCGCCACCATCGAGGGCTATGGCCGGCGCGATGTCGACGAGTTCGCCGCGCTCTCGCAGGAGCGCGCCGCCGAGGCCTGGAAGGACGGCCGCTTCGAGCGCTCCGTCGTCCCGGTGCGCGACCGCAACGGCCTGGTCGTCCTCGACCACGACGAGCACATGCGCCCCGGCACCACCGCCGACTCGCTCGCCGGCCTCAAGCCGTCCTTCGCCGCCATCGGCGACGCCGGCGGCTTCGACGCCGTCGCCCTGCAGAAGTACCACTGGGTCGAGAAGATCGACCATGTCCACCACGCCGGCAACTCCTCCGGCATCGTGGACGGCGCGGCCCTGGTCGCCATCGGCTCCAAGGAGGTCGGCGAGCGCTACGGCCTGACTCCCCGGGCCCGCATCCTCTCCGCGGCGGTCTCCGGCTCCGAGCCGACGATCATGCTCACCGGCCCCGCGCCCGCCAGCCGCAAGGCCCTGGCCAAGGCCGGGCTGACCATCGACGACATCGACCTGGTCGAGATCAACGAGGCCTTCGCCGCCGTGGTGCTGCGCTTCGTCAAGGACATGGGCCTGAGCCTGGACAAGGTCAACGTCAACGGCGGCGCCATCGCCCTGGGCCACCCCCTCGGCGCCACCGGCGCGATGATCCTGGGCACCCTGATCGACGAGCTGGAGCGGCAGGACAAGCGCTACGGCCTGGCCACCCTCTGCGTCGGCGGCGGCATGGGCGTCGCCACCGTCATCGAGCGCCTCTGACCCCTCGTCCCACCCCACTACGGAGTACGCACCATGAGTGAATCCGCCGCTTTGTCGACCATCCGCTGGGAACAGGACGAGACCGGCATCGTCACGCTGGTCCTGGACGATCCCGACCAGTCCGCCAACACCATGAACAACGCCTTCAAGTCCTCCCTCACCGCGGTCGCCGACCGCCTGGAGGCCGAGAAGGACAGCATCCGCGGCATCATCTTCACGTCCGCCAAGAAGACCTTCTTCGCCGGCGGCGACCTGCGCGACCTGATCGCCGTCACACCCGCCCAGGCGCAGCAGGCCTTCGAGGCGGGCAACGGCATCAAGCGCGATCTGCGCCGTATCGAGACGCTGGGCAAGCCCGTCGTCGCCGCCATCAACGGCGCGGCGCTGGGCGGCGGCTACGAGATCGCGCTCGCCTGCCACCACCGCATCGCCCTCGACACCCCCGGTACCAAGATCGGTCTGCCCGAGGTCACCCTCGGCCTGCTGCCGGCCGGCGGCGGCGTCACCCGTACGGTCCGGCTGCTCGGCATCGCCGACGCGCTGCTGAAGGTGCTGCTGCAGGGCACGCAGTACAACGCCACCCGCGCCAAGGAGGCCGGGCTGATCCACGAGGTCGCGGCCACCCCCGAGGAGCTGCTGGCCAAGGCCCGCGCCTTCGTCGAGGAGCACCCCGAGTCCCAGCAGCCCTGGGACGTCAAGGGCTACCGCATCCCCGGCGGCACGCCCGCCCAGCCGAAGTTCGCGGCCAACCTCCCGGCGTTCCCCGCGAACCTCAAGAAGCAGCTCAACGGCGCGCCGTACCCCGCCCCGCGCAACATCCTCGCCGCGGCCGTGGAGGGTTCCCAGGTCGACTTCGAGACCGCGCAGACCATCGAGGCGCGGTACTTCGTCGAGCTGGTGACCGGCCAGATCTCCAAGAACATGATCCAGGCCTTCTTCTTCGACCTGCAGGCCGTCAACTCGGGCGCCAACCGGCCCAAGGGCATCGCGCCCCGCAAGGTGGAGAAGGTGGCGGTCCTCGGCGCCGGCATGATGGGCGCGGGCATCGCGTACTCCTGCGCCAGGGCCGGGATGCAGGTCGTCCTCAAGGACGTCTCCCTGGAGGCGGCCGAGAAGGGCAAGGCGTATTCGGAGGGGCTGCTGGCCAAGGCGCTCTCCCGGGGCCGTACGACCGAGCAGCAGCGCGACGAGCTGCTGGCGCGCATCACGCCCACCGCGGAGCCGGCCGACCTCGCGGGCTGTGACGCCGTGATCGAGGCGGTCTTCGAGGACGTCGGTCTCAAGCACAAGGTGTTCAAGGAGATCCAGCACATCGTCGCGCCCGACGCCCTGCTGTGCTCCAACACCTCCACGCTGCCCATCACGCTGCTGGCCGAGGGGGTCGAGCGCGACCAGGACTTCATCGGGCTGCACTTCTTCTCGCCGGTCGACAAGATGCCGCTGGTGGAGATCATCAAGGGTGAGCGGACCGGCGACGAGGCGCTGGCCCGCGCCTTCGACCTGGTCCGCCAGATCAAGAAGACCCCGATCGTGGTCAACGACTCGCGCGGCTTCTTCACCTCCCGTGTGATCGGCCACTTCATCAACGAGGGCGTGGCGATGATCGGCGAGGGTCTCGACCCGGCCTCCGTCGAGCAGGCCGCCGCCCAGGCCGGCTACCCGGCCAAGGTGCTGTCCCTGATGGACGAGCTGACCCTCACCCTGCCGCGGAAGATCCGCCAGGAGACCAGGCGGGCGGTCGAGGAGTCCGGCGGCACCTGGCAGCCGCACCCGGCCGACGAGGTCATCGACCGGATGGTCGACGAGTTCGGGCGTCCCGGTCGCAGCGGCGGCGCCGGCTTCTACGAGTACGGCGAGGACGGCCGGCGAGCGGGCCTGTGGTCCGGACTGCGCGAGCACTTCGCCGAGGAGGGGGCCGGTATCCCCTTCATCGACATGCAGGAGCGGATGCTCTTCGCCGAGGCGCTGGACACCGTCCGCTGCTTCGAGGAGGGCGTGCTCACCTCCGTCGCCGACGCCAACATCGGCTCCATCTTCGGCATCGGCTTCCCGGGCTGGACCGGCGGCGTGATCCAGTACATCAACGGATACCAGGGCGGGCCGGGGCGGGAGGAGCGCGTCGGCCTGCCCGGGTTCGTGGCCCGCGCCCGCGAACTGCAGGCGGCCTACGGCGACCGGTTCGCGCCGTCGCCACTGCTGGTCGAAAAGGCCGAGAAGGGCGAGAAGTTCAGCGACTGACGGGGCACGGGGCGGGCCGCCGCGGCCCGCCCCGTCACTCCGGCGGGGCCTGCGGGCCGCTGTCGAGGCGGTTCGCCTCGCCCTCCTTGCCGAACCACTCCCGCAGCTCCTGCTTCATCGACCGCTGGAAGGCGGTGACCAGTGCCTGCACCACCATCGGCTGCATATGGGCGGAGAGCGACTTCATCCGCGCCATCTCCTCCGCGTCCGGCCCGCCGTCCCGGTACGGCTCCCACACCTCGTCCTTGAACAGCCGGCTCAGCTCGCGGGCCGCCGAGCGGGTGTGCTCGATGACGACGGTGCGCGCCGCGAGGATGGTCTCCAGCGCGATCGGCACGTCCAGCAACCGGGTGCCCAGGTGCAGCAGACCGGGATCGACCCGGAAGACCTTCGGGTCCTCGGTCCGTACGAGCACGCTCATCGCCGCCAGCCGGTCCAGGTCCTCCTCGGTCAGCTGCCGGCCGACCCGGCGCTCCAGCTGCTCCCGGGTGGCGTCCTCGGCCTTGTCCGGAACCCAACTCGCCACCAGCGCACGGTGGATGGCCAGGTCCTGGGCGCTCAGGTCGGGCGGCAGCTGCGCCAGATAGCGTTCGATCGCGGAGAGCGTCAGGCCCTGGTGCTGGAGTTCCTCGATGAGCGCGAGCCGTGAGAGGTGGTCGGGGCCGTAGCGGCCGACCCGGCGCGGGCCGAGCTCCGGCGGCGGCAGCAGACCGCGGGTGCTGTAGAAGCGGATCGTGCGGACCGTCACTCCGGCACGGGCGGCCAGTTCGTCGACGGTCAGACCGGTGGCGGACTCCATCATGTTCAACAGTATTGCTGTCTCACCACTCTTGTGAAACCTTCTGGAACCTTCCCGACCGCGCTGCGCCCAAGGTCGGCGCCGCGGTTCGGCCCGCCGATCAGGCCCACCTCGTCAGGTGCTGGAACGGCACCGGCGCGTTCCGGCGGGGTTCGGAGGGACGCTGCGGGAGCCGGCCGGGCATCCGGAGGTATGGGCGGAGGTCGAGCGGGCCGTCCCGGCGGCGAATTCCCGCCTGAACCGAACGGAACAGGTCAAGAAGTTTTCGCTGCTGAGTGCGGAATGGGGTCCGGAATCGGGTGAACTGGCGCCCTCCTTGAAATTGCGCTGCCGGATAATTACCGCCAAATACGGACAAATCTTGGATGGCCTATACACGCTGTGATCTTGCACACAGACGGGGGGCCACTCTTCAGGGAAGGTGTGCCGTCGGCCGCCGCGCGATCCGCGGGATCCGGCCATCGCTCGAGCGCCTGCCCCATTAGGCGACGCCTGCCCGAAAGCGAGATTCACCAGCAGTGAGCACAGAAACCGTCACCGAGACAGCCCAGAGGTCACCTGACGGGGGGAGCGCCGCGCAGCAGGATGCGGGCGATGCGGGCTACAGCAAGGGCCTCAAGGGCCGGCACATCAACATGATCGCCATCGGTGGGGCGATCGGAACCGGCCTCTTCCTGGGTGCCGGCGGTCGGCTGCACTCCGCGGGACCCGCGCTGGCCGTCGCCTACGCCGTCTGTGGCCTCTTCGCCTTCTTCGTCGTACGGGCCCTGGGCGAGCTGGTGGTGCATCGCCCCTCGTCGGGTTCGTTCGTCTCCTACGCCCGTGAGTTCCTGGGTGAGAAGGGCGCCTACGTCGCCGGCTGGATGTACGTCGTCAACTGGTCGACGACCGGTATCGCCGACATCACCGCGATCGCGCTCTACACCCACTACTGGAGCATGTTCACCGACATCCCGCAGTGGGTGATGGCGCTGATCGCCCTGGCGGTGGTCCTGTCGGTGAACCTGATCTCGGTGAAGATCTTCGGTGAGCTGGAGTTCTGGTTCGCGATCATCAAGGTCGCCGCGCTGGTCGTCTTCATGTTCATCGGCATCTTCCTGCTGGCCACCCAGCACCCGGTCGACGGCCACACACCGGGCCTGAACCTGATCACCGACAGCGGAGGCCTCTTCCCGACCGGCCTGCTCCCCGTGGTGATCGTGCTCCAGGGTGTCGTCTTCGCCTACTCCGCGGTCGAGCTGGTCGGCGTCACCGCGGGTGAGACCGCGGACCCGCAGAAGGTCGTGCCGAAGGCCGTCAACTCGATCATGTGGCGGGTGGGCATCTTCTACGTCGGCTCCGTGGTGCTGCTCGCGATGCTGCTGCCGTGGAACAAGTACACCGGCAGCGAGAGCCCCTTCGTCACGGTGCTGTCCAACGTCGGTGTTCCGGCGGCGGGCGATGTGATGAACCTGGTCGTGCTGACCGCGGCGATGTCCAGCCTGAACTCCGGGCTCTACTCGACCGGCCGCATTCTGCGCTCGATGTCGATGGCGGGCTCCGCGCCGAAGTTCGCCGGCCTGATGAACCGCAACCAGGTGCCGTACGGCGGCATCATGCTCACCTCCGCGGTGTGTGTGCTCGGTGTCGGGCTCAACTACTGGCTGCCGGGCCAGGCGTTCGAGATCGTGATCAACATCGCGGCGCTGGGCATCGTCAGCACCTGGTGCACGATCATGATCTGCCACATGGTGTTCGTGCGCCGCGCCAAGGCCGGTCTGGTCGAGCGCCCGCGCTTCCGGCTGCCGGGCACGCCGGTCACCGACATCGCGACCATCGTGTTCCTGGTCGGCGTCATCGTGCTGATGTGGTTCGACGGCGGTGTCGGCCGGCAGACCGTGCTGCTGATCCCGGTCATCGGCGCCGCGCTGGTCGGCGGCTGGTTCGCGGTCCGCGGCCGGGTGGCCCGGATCGCCCAGGAGCGCGAGCTGGCGAAGTAGTCGCGGTGTAGCGGACACCCGAGGAATCGAGGGCGGTCGCAGGGGTCGAGAGGCCTCTGCGACCGCCCTCGCGCTGTCCGGCCGCCGGTCAGCCGCCGACCACCGGGTAGTGGTCGGAGAGGTTGGTGTACGTGTAGTCCTTGCCCCAGCTGGAGACCGTCCAGGGCGCCGACTCCTCCTTGACCACCTCGTTCCGCCATCCGGCGGGCCGGGCGTGGCCGTTGCGGTGCAGGACGTGGTCCAGGTCCTCGCGGGGGTCGTCCGGGTAGCGGTACTTCGCGATGGAGTTGTCCTGGGTGTCGAAGGAGTACGGGTGGCCGGTGCGGCTGTCGGCGGGAGCCAGGTCGCCGTTGTCGAGCAGCGCCTGGTACTCGTCGCTGTGCGAGTCGACGTTCAGATCGCCGGCGACCATGACCTCCTCGTCCGCCGGGATGTGCTTGGCGTCCAGGAAGGCGTCCACCTCCTTGAGCTGCTTGGCGCGGTCCGCGGCCGCCTCGCCCGCTCCGCAGCCGGAGTCGGTGGACTGGGTGTGGGTGCCCACGACGTGCACCTTGGCGCCGTCGACGTCCAGCACGGCATAGACGAAGCCCTTGTTGGAGAAGGAGTCCGAGCCGCAGGCGTCCTTGTAGACGTACTGCTCCTTGCGCAGGACCGGCCACTTGCTCAGCAGCGTCACCCCGCCGTCCTCCGGGGTGGTGGCCGAGTAGGCACCGCCGGTGGCGTCCCAGCCGTCCTTGCTGCGGCCGACCACCGGCGTCTGGTGCGGGTACTGCGCCGCGGCCCGGGACTTCAGGGCGTCGGAGGAGGAGTTGTCGAACGCCTCCTGGAGGACGACGACATCGTGGCCCTGGAAGAAGTCCGCGTCCGCGATCGCCCGAGCGCGGTGGTCCTGGCCCCAGTTGGGGTAGAGGTTCTTGCTCATGAGGAAGGCGTTGTAGGTGAGTACCCTCAGATGAGGGGCGGTGGCGGCCGAACTGGGGGCCGCGGCGGCGAGGGTGACGGCGGCCAGGGCGGCGGCTGCCGCGGCGGCCCGGGACACGCGCAGCGGAGAAGGCGACACGGGGACTCCCTGTGGGGTGGGGGTGAGTTCCGGCGACGCACATCAAATCAGCTGGGGTTACTTCGAGGTAACCGTCCGGGGGCAACGAGATGGAGGGGAACGGGATTTACCGCACGCGGTGTGTGACCGGCCGCGGCCGCGCGGGGAGGCGGCCGATTCCGGGCCGGTAGCGGGACGAGCCGGGTGGAGCGGCCGCGGGGCCCGGTGGCGGGTCGCCAGGCCGGCGGCACCGTGGCGGGCCGGAACACGCGCCGGCCAGGAGTGGCCCCCCGTACCCGCGGGCCACCGGGAGCCGCCGTATGATGATTAATGCCATGAATACGGTGGAAACATACCCAAAGCCCCCGCCGGTCGGAGGTGTGCTCTGGTCGATGGCCGGGGACATCCGCATGCTGCTCACCCTGCCGCCGGCGCTGACGATGCAGGTCGCGCACCCGGCGGTGGGCGCCGGCGTGGACGACCACTCCGTCTTCCGCACCGACCCGTGGGGCCGCGGCGAGCGCTCGCTGACCTCGCTGCAGCTGTGGGTGTACGGCGGCGAGGGCGCGGCCGAGGAGGGGCGGCGGCTGCGGCGGCTGCACCGGACCATCCAGGGCACCGACGCCCACGGCCACAGGTACCACGCACTGACCCCCGCCTACTACGCCTGGGTGCACGCCACCGGCTACCCCGTGTTCCGGCACGCCCAGCGCTACCTCGGCCGCCCCTTCACCGAGGCGCAGGAGCGCCGGCTCTACGCGGAGTGGCTCCAGGTCGGCCGGATCCTGGGTATCCACGACCGCGATATGCCGCAGACCATCGAGGAGTTCTGGCCGTACTACCGCAAGGTCCTCGACAACGACCTCGAACAGACCGTGGTGGTACGGGAGTTGATCGCGACCGACCCGCAACTGCCGGTCCCCGACCGCGGTCCGCGCTGGCTGCGGCTGCTGCTCCGGCTCACCTGGCCGTGGCTGCGCCCGCGGTTCGCCCGCTTCCGGCGGTTCGTCACGATCGGGCTGATGCCCCCGGACGCCCGGGAGGCCATCGGCCTGGAGTGGACCGATGCGCAGGAGCGCCGGCTGCGCCGTTTCGGGCGGGTGGTGCGCGCGGTGGTCCCGGTCCTGCCGGAGCGGCTGCGCTTCATGCCGATCGCGCGCCGGGCCCGTCGGGCGGCACGGAAGTAGCCGCGCACGAACGGAGCCGGGGGCGGGGTACCCGCCGCCGGCTCCGGATGGTTCACCCGTCCACCGGATCAGTGGCCGTGTGCCTGGTGCACGTCGTGCGTGGCCGCGATCTGCTTCCACGACTTGGGCTGGGCGACCGGCCCGAGCTGCGCGCCGAACGTCCGCTTGACCGCGCCCGCCGCCGGCTTGTTCGGCTGGAACAGCCAGGTGTCGAAGAAGTCGGCCAGTTGCTTGCCGGACTTCTCCTCGGCGAACTTCACAAAGTCCGCCACCGAGGCGTTGCCGTAGGTGTGCTCGGTCTGCCAGGACTTGAGGATGTTGAAGAAGACCTTGTCGCCGACCTTGTTGCGGAGCGCCTGGAGGGTCAGCGCACCACGATCGTAGACGGCGCCGTCGAACTGGTTCTCCGCGCCCGGGTTGCCCGGCTTGACCTTCCAGAACGGGTCGTCGGCCGGGTGCTGGGCGTAGACGTAGTCCGCCAGCTCCTGAGCGGTGCCCTCGCCCTCCTTCTCCGACCACAGCCACTGGCTGTAGGCGGCGAAGCCCTCGTTGATCCAGATGTCCTTCCAGTCCTTGAGCGAGACGTTGTCGCCGTACCACTGGTGGGCCAGCTCATGCACCACGACCGAGACGTTCGTGCCGCGGTCGAAGACCTTCTTGCCGTAGAAGGGGCGGGTCTGGGTCTCCAGCGCGTACCCGGCCGGCACGTTGGGGACGTAGCCGCCGACCGCGTTGAACGGGTAGGGGCCGAAGACGCTCTCCAGCCACTCGGTGATCTCGGTGGTGCGCTCGATGCTGGCCTTCGCCGAGCCCTCGTGGGCGCCGAGGTCCTTGCTGACGGCGTTGATCACCGGCAGGCCGTTCGCGGTCTTGTCGGTGGTGATGTCGAACTTGCCGACGGCCAGCGTCGTCAGGTACGTCGCCTGCGGCTTGTCCGAGCGCCAGTTGTAGCGTGTCCAGCCGAGCTTGGAGGACTGCGAGGCCAGTACGCCGTTGCTCAGGGCCTGGGTGCCGTCCGGGACCGCCACCGAGATGTCGTAGGTGGCCTTGTCGGTCGGGTGGTCGTTGCTCGGGTACCACCACACGGCGGCGTCCGGCTCCTGGGCCACCACCCCGCCGTCGGGCGTACGGGCCCAGGCGGAGTAGCCGTCTATCTTCAGCTCGGAGGGCTTGCCCGCATAGCGGACCACCACGCTGATCTGCTTGCCCTTCTCCAGCGGCGTGGCCGGGGTGACCTCCAGCTCGTGCTTGCCGGACGTGGCGAAGGCGGCCTTCTTGCCGTTGACCCGGATCTCGCTGACCTTCAGGCCGAAGTCCAGGTTGAAGCGGGAGAGGTCCTGGGTGGTCTTGGCGAGCAGCGTCGCCGTGCCCTCCAGCAGGTCCGTCTTCGGCTGGTACTTCAGGCGCAGGTCGTAGTGGGAAACGTCGTATCCGCCGTTGCCGCTCTCGGGGTAGTAGGTGTCGCCCACACCGGGAGCGCCGGGCGAGAAGTCGGCCGCCGATGCCGGGATCGCCAGCAGCAGGCTGAGCGCGGCCGCGCCCGGGACGAGGAGTCTGTGACGCACGAGTCCTCCAACTCGTAGGGGGGATGGCTCGCTTCAGACCTTATGCAGTCCTCCGGGCCGGAGTCATGTACATGGCCCGATCTGACACATGACCGACATGAACCACCATCTGCCCCGGTGGTCCTTCGCGCCACCGGCCCCACATCCGTCACTGACCACGCGGCCGCGGTCACCCGTGCTCTTACGCCGGCGAGTTGAGCCGCGCTACCGTCCGCCCGTGACGAATCCTGCGCGGTTCCCCCGCATGCCCTTCACAGCGCTCGTGCTGGCGGCCGTCGTCGCCCTGCTGTCCGCCCTGATCGGGCCGGCCACCGCGCAGGCGGCGCCCGGCGAGAGCAGTCCCGTGTACTCCTACGACCGCGCGATACGCGCATCGGTCTGGGTCGACACCGGGCTCGACGGCGACGAGGACGGGCGCACCGACCGCGTCGCCGTCGACATCGTGCGGCCCTCCGAGCCCGCCCGGCAGGGCCGCCGGGTCCCGGTGATCATGGATGCCAGTCCGTACTACTCCTGCTGCGGACGCGGCAACGAGAGCCAGAAGAAGACCTACGACGAGCAGGGCCGGCCGGTCCAGTTCCCGCTCTACTACGACAACTACTTCGTGCCGCGCGGCTATGCGACGGTCCTGGTCGACCTGGCGGGCACCAACCGGTCGGACGGCTGCGTCGACGTGGGCGGCCGCCACGACATCCAGTCGGCCAGGGCCGTCGTCGACTGGCTGGGCGGCCGGGGCCGCGCCTACACCGCCCGCAGCGGAGGCAGACCCGTCACGGCCGACTGGTCCAACGGCAGCACCGGCATGATCGGCAAGAGCTGGGACGCCACCATCGCCAGCGGCGTCGCGGCCACCGGCGTCAAGGGCCTCAAGACCATCGTCCCGATCGCCGGCATCTCCTCCTGGTACGACTACTACTTCGCCAAGGGCGCCCCGCTCTACGACTCGGGCCCGGACGGCCTCGCGCACCTGGTCGAGAGCCCCGACGCGCAAAGAGGCTGCGCCGCCGTACAGCGCAAGCTCGTCGAGGGCGCGCCGCGCAGTGGCGACTGGACCGGTCTGTGGACCGAACGGGACTACGTCCGGGGCGCGAGCAAGGTCCGGGCCAGCGTCTTCCTGGTCCACGGCATGCAGGACCTCAACGTCCGTACCCGCAACGTCGGCCAGTGGTGGGACGCGCTCGCCCGGCACGGCGTCGAGCGCAAGATCTGGCTCTCCCAGACCGGGCACGTCGACCCCTTCGACTTCCGGCGCGCGGACTGGGTCAAGACCCTGCACCACTGATTCGACCACTATTTGATGGGCTACGACAACGGCATCGACCGCGCCCCGATGGCCGATGTCGAACGCTCCCCGGGCAGCTGGACCACCGACCCGCGGTGGCCGGCCCCCGGCACCTCCGCCACCAGGGTGTGGCCGCGCGGCGGCAGCGCCCCCGGCGTCGGCGTCCTCGGCACCGAGCAGGCCCCGCCGGGCACGACCGAGACCTTCACCGACGACCCGCGGCTGAGCGAGGCCGACTGGGCCGCCCACATCGACCAACCCACGGCGGCCAAGGCCGGGTTCACCACCGGGCCGCTGCGCGCACCGCTGCGGCTGTCCGGCTCCGGCACGGTGACCGTCACCGCCACGCCCAGCACCACGACCGCCCACCTCTCCGCCGTCCTGGTGGACCTCGGCCCCGACACCATCCGCGACTACGCGGACGAGGGCGAGGGCATCACCACCCTCGACCGGCGCACCTGCTGGGGCGAGGGGACCAAGGGCGACACCGGCTGCTTCAAGGAGACCGCCGCCGACACCCGGCAGGTCGCCCACACGGTCTTCAGCCGCGGCTGGGCCGACCTCGGCAACTACGCCGACCCGCACAAGGGCCGCCCGCTCACCCCCGGCAAGCCCTACACCATCACCCTGGACCTGGCCGCCAGTGACCACATCGTGCCCGCCGGACACCGGCTCGCGCTGATCGTGGCCGGGACCGACGCCGGCCTGATCGACCCGCCCTCCTCCCGGCCGCGGCTCGCCCTCGACATGGCCCGCACCTTCGCCGAACTGCCGCTGACCGGCGGCGCCCCGGCCTTCGCACGGGCCACCGGGGGCGCGCCCCGGCAGACGGACGGCGCGGGGCCGCATGACGGGATCGCCCCGCCGCACTCGATCAGCCGGCTGCCGAACGCCGGATGACCGGGACCGCCCCGCAGCGGGCGGCCCGGCCCGACCCCCACCGCACCCCCACCCCCACACCGCTCCACCAAGGGAGGCACCTCCTCGTGATACTCCGCTCCCGCCGCCTGGCCCTCGGGCCCCTGGCCCTCGCTCTGACCGCCGCGCTCAGCGCCGCCCTGTCGGCCTCGCCCGCCGGTGCGACCGGACCCCGGACGCCCCGTACGGGATTCGAAACCAGCCATGGCGCCCGCTGGACCAGTCAGCACGAGGAGCAGGAGTTCCTCGCCACCGTCGACCGCGCCACCGCGCGCGTACGGATCGAGCGGATCGGCAGCACCCGGCAGGGCCGCCCGCTGCAGCTGGTACGCATCGGCGCCCCGGCCCCCGGGGGCCCGGCGGAGGTGCGGCGCGGCAACTCCGTCCTGCTGATCTGCTCCCAGCACGGCGACGAGCCCTCCGGCCGCGAGGCCTGCCTGGCCACCGTCCGCGACCTCGCCTACGCCGAGGACCGGGCGACCCGGCGCTTCCTGGAGCGCACCACCGTGCTGGTCGTACCGACCGCCAACCCCGACGGCCGGGCCGCCGACACCCGAGGCAACTCCGAGGGGGTGGACATCAACCGAGACCACCTCGCCCTGCGCACCGCCGAGGGCCGGGCGATGGCCGCGGTCATCCGCGACCACCGCCCCGACACCATCTACGACCTGCACGAGTACGGCCCCACCGTCCCGTACTACATGAAGGACGTGCTGTCGCTGTGGCCGCGCAACCTCAACACTTCGGACGCGGTGCACCGCGAAGCCAGCTCGCTCTTCACCGACTTCCTCGGGCCCGCCGTCCGCAGGGCCGGATTCAGCACCGGCGTCTACGGCATCTGGACCGACCCGGAGACCGGCGACCCCGTCCAGCAGGTCGCGGGTGACGGCCAGGAGCGCATTCTGCGCAACACCGCCGGTGTGAAGGGATCGGTCGGGCTGCTCGTCGAGACCCGTGTGGACCCCCTCACGGACGCCGAGAAGGCCGACCCCGCGCTCAACAACCGACGCCGGGTCGCCTCCCAACGGGCCGCGCTGAAGGGCCTGTTCACCTTCGCCGACCAGCACCGAGCCCGCGTCGAGGCGGCCACCGCCGCGGCCCGGCTCGCCGGATACGCCGACCACGGCCCGGTCTACCTCGGCGGCGCGGACAACGAACCCGCCCCCGACGACAAGATCCTGTCCGACCCGCCCTGCGCCTACCGCCTGGACGCCGCCCAGTTCGCCGGGATCAAGGACGAGCTGGACCTGCACGGCGTGGCCTACCGGCGGGGCCGGGACGGCGGCGCGGTCGTCCCGCTGCGCCAGTCGCTGCGCGGACTCGTCCCGCTGCTGCTGGACCGGCGGGCCGATTATCACCTTACGGTCGCGACGCCCCTGGACGTCTGCCGAGGTGTGGTAGGGGGTAACGGGTAAGGAAAATATGGGCTATTGAAAGGTTGACTACGTGTCGAACGCAGACAAGGGGACGGGAGACGGGGGTGGCGCGTCATCGGTGGCGGACCTCCCCGACGACCCGCTGCGGACCGGGCGCCCACACACCGACCGTGTGGTCTTCGGTGTGACCTCACTGCTCACCCTGGCGTTCATCGCCTGGGGAGCGACCTCCACCGCATCGCTCAAGAACGTGTCGACCACGATGCTGAACTGGGTGATCGACAACGGCGGCTGGGCCTTCGTGCTCTCCGCCTCCGGCTTCGTGATCTTCGCGATCTGGCTGGCCGTCAGCAAGTACGGCCGGATCACCCTCGGCAAGGAGGGCGAGGAGCCCGAATTCCGCACGGTGTCGTGGATCGCGATGATGTTCAGCGCCGGCATGGGCATCGGCCTGATGTTCTACGGCGTCAGTGAGCCGCTGGGCCACTTCACCACTCCACCACCGGGCACCGATCCCAAGGACGCCGCCCAGGCGATGGACACGGCGATGGCCACCACGCTGTTCCACTGGACGCTGCATCCATGGGCCATCTACGCCGTCGTGGGTCTGGCCATCGCGTACAGCTGCTTCCGGCGGGGGAGGCGGCAGACGATGAGCGCGGTGTTCAGCCCACTGATCGGTGAGCGGCGGGCGAGCGGCTGGGGTGGCCGGGTCATCGACATCCTGGCCATCTTCGCCACCCTCTTCGGCTCCGCGGCCTCGCTCGGGCTCGGCGCGCTGCAGATCGGCAGCGGCATCAAGGTGCTCGGCTGGATGGACAGCGTCAGCACCACCTTGCTGGTCGGCGTCATCACCGTGCTGACCATCGCCTTCATCCTGTCCGCGGTATCCGGCATCGCCAAGGGCGTCCAGATGCTGTCCAACATCAACATGGTGCTGGCGCTGATCCTGGCGGTCTTCGTCTTCGTGGTCGGACCGACCATCCTCATCCTCAACCTGGTGCCGACCTCCATCAGCTCGTTCATCGGCGAGCTGCCGCAGCTGGCCGGCCGTACGGAGGCCAGCAGCGGCAGCGACGTGGGCGGCTGGCTGCGCAGCTGGACGGTGTTCTACTGGGCGTGGTGGATCTCCTGGACGCCCTTCGTGGGCATGTTCATCGCCCGGATCAGCCGCGGCCGGACGATCCGTCAGTTCATCGGCGGGGTCATCCTCGTGCCGAGCGTGGTCAGCCTGCTGTGGTTCGCGGTGTTCGGCGGCTCGGCCATGAAGCTGCAGGACTCCAAGCAGCTCAGCGGGTCGAGCACTCCCGAGGGGCAGCTCTTCGACGTGCTGCACCAGTACCCGCTCGCCACGCTCACCAGCCTCCTCGTGATGATCCTGGTCGGCATCTTCTTCGTCTCCGGCGCCGACGCCGCCTCCATCGTCATGGGCACCCTCTCGCAGCGGGGAACCTTCGAACCGAGCCGGCTCGTGGTGGTGTTCTGGGGCGTGGTGACCGGCGCGGTGGCCGCGATCATGCTGCTCATCGGCGGTGGTTCGGGCGACGCGCTGACCGGACTGCAGAACCTCACGATCCTGGTCGCGGTGCCGTTCCTGCTCGTGATGATCGTCATGTGCTGGGCGCTGATGCGGGATCTGCGCAGCGATCCGCTGATCGTGCGGGGCCAGAAGGGCGAGGAGGCCGTCGAGATGGCCGTCATCGCAGGACATGAACGGTACGACGGGGACTTCGAGTTCCAGATCCGGCCCGGCGCCGGCACGAGCGGCGCCACCATCGAGGTGAAGGAAGGCGACTAAAGCTCCGTCGGGCGAGCCCGTGGGCTTTCCGTGGAGGGCCGGTGGCCGATGCCGCCGGCCCTCCACGGACCTCCGGGCTTGCGGTTTCGGGCCGCGCGCCGCGGACGGGCCGCAGGCCGTCCGGCCCCCGCCGCGGGCATCCGGGCCGCCTCAGGCGTCCCGCACCAGCCGCACCACCTCGTCCGCGCAGCCCCACGCCACGGTCACGCCCGCACCGCCGTGGCCGTAGTTGTGCACGCACAGCGCTCCGCCGGGCAGCCGCTCCGCCTCCAGGCGCACGGACGGCCGGGCCGGGCGCAGCCCCACCTTGTGGGCCAGGACCCGGGCCCGCGCCACCTCCGGGACGTACCGCGCGCAGCGCGCCACGATCGCGTCGGCCACCTCCGGATCGGGCTCCCGCGACCAGGCGTCCTCCCATGCCGTACCGCCCAGCACCAGCCCGTACGGCTGCGGCAGCGCATAAGCGGTCTCCGCTGCTCCCTGGTCCGCGGCCACGAACCACTCCCGCACACCCGGGTTCTCCACGATCACCAACTGCCCCTGTACCGGGTGCACTTCGCGATCCGCCACCAGGCTCCGCGCGCCCAGCCCCGAGCAGTTGACGACCACGGCCGCCGCCCGGCCGGCCTCGTCCACGGACCGCAGCTCGCGCCGTACGACGACCCCGCCCGCCGCGGCCAACCTCCGCTCCAGATAGCGCAGATGGGCCGGCATGTCGACGAGCCGGCGTACGGGCCCGCCACCCCGACGCGCACCCCTCCGGAAGCTCGTCCGCGACCGCGTGCCGCAGCCCGGGCACGGCGTCGTACCAGGCGGCGAGGCCGTCGTCGGCGGCGCGCGGGTCCGTCGAGGCGCCCGCCATCGTGCCCGTCACCATCCGGGCACCGGTCTCCTGCGGCCTGCCCGCCAGCTCCGCCAGCACCTCGAAGGACCTGACGGACCACCGCACCGCGCGCTCGTAGGGCCGGATGCGATACGGCCAGCACAGCCCGCCGGCCACCGCCGACGTCGTGGCGGCCACCGTCTCCCGGCTCGCCACCCGCACCCGGTGCCCGTCCTCCGCCAGCGCGACCGCCGACGTCAGCCCGATCACGCCCGCGCCGATCACCCATACGTCATCCGTGTTGAGCGTCATGGCGGGATGGTAGGCGGGGCCGGCGGAACGTGCCCACGGGGAGCGCCGGGGCGAATCCGGCCGCCTGCCCGCCCGCCGTTCTTGATCTTGCGGTAACCCACCGGACGTGGCACGGACAAACCCGGACCTTAGGCTGGTACCCACACCGTCGGCCGATGTCGCCCCTCGGATTCCGCTTGCCGTCCGTCCGTACGCCGTCGTCTGAGGAGGCCCATGCTCCGCGCGCCGCGCGCCGTGCCCGCCTGGTTGGCGCATCCGTTCCGCTGGCAGCGGCTGCCCGTGCCCTGGGCCGCCGTCGCCCGCGGTGCGCTGTGCGCGGGGCCGCTGCTCGGAGCGGGTATCGCGACCGGCCATCCGGCGCCCGGCGTGCTGGCCGGCCTCGGCTCGATGCTGGCCGGAGTCAACGACCGCCCCGGCACCCGCCGTACCGGCATCGTCCACATCGGACTGCCGGCCCTCGCCTCGGCACTCGGCATGCTCATCGGCGCCTCGCTGCAGGCGGCCGGTGCGGGCTGGTGGATCGTTCCGGCGCTGTTCGCGGTCGGCTTCGTCTCCGGCGCGGGCAGCGTGGCGGGGCCGGTGCGCTCCAACGCCGGTATGCAGATGCTGGCCACCACCATCCTCGGTGCCGGAATGCCGCTGCCCGGAGCGCCCTGGACCAAGGCCCTCTACGTCCTCGCCGGCTGCCTGTGGCTGCTTGCGCTGCGCCTGGTACTGCGCTCACCGCGTCCCGCGGGCGGCGCGCTCAGCGGTGAGCGGGCGGCGGTCGCCACGGTCTTCGAGGCGCTCGCCGACGCGCTGGGCGCGGCCGGCGGACCCGGTGCCGAGCCCGCCAGGCGCCGGCTCACCGCGGCCCTGGACCGCGCCGACGAGGCCCTGCGGCTGCGCCGGCTGACCAGCCGGCTGCTGCGCCGCCCCGCGCGCACCGAAGAGCTGCTGCTGACCGAGCGGTTCGCCGCGGCCACCGCGCTGTGCGAGGCCAGCGTCGCGCTGCTGTGGGAGGCCCGCCCGCTGCCGTCCCGGGTCGCCGAGAGCCCCCGCCGGTTCGCCGGGGCGCTGCGCACCGGGCGGCCACCGGGCCGGCTGTCCGCCCCCGAGACCAGCACGGCCGCCCGCGGCGCCTTCGACCAGGCGCTGTTGGACGCGGCGGTGGTGTTCGCCCGCCGCGAGCCGTCGCCCCGGCCTGAACCGGAGTCGGAGGCGGACGCGGCGACGGAGCCGGCGCCGCCCCCGTCCGGACGTCCGACCGGGGCGGTGCCGCCCGTACAGGCGGTCCGCCGCATGCTGGGCGCCCTCGCGGAGCGGTGGACCCGGCGCGGGCGCAGCCTGCTCGGCCCCGCCGGGCGGCACTACGGCCTCCGGGTCGCCGTCTGCATCGCCGCGAGCGCCTCGGTCGCCCTGCTGCTGCGCGCCGACCACTGGTACTGGCTCCCGGTGACCGCCACCTTCCTCGTCAAGCCGGACCTCGGGCCGCTGTTCTCCCGTACGGTCAACCGCTTCGCCGGGACCGTGGCCGGGGTGCTGGTCTTCGCCGGGGCGGGGCTGCTGCTCACCGGGGCGTGGTGGCCGGCGCTGGTCGCCGGTGCGGGCGGTGCGCTGCTGCCGTTCGCCACCCGGCACTTCGCGCTGCAGACCGTGGCGATCACCCTCATGGTGCTGTCGTTCGTGGACGTCGGCGGGGCAGCGCCCACCGCCTTCGGCCAGGCGTACCCGCACCTGACCGCGCTCCCCGCCGCCGAGCGGATCGTCGACACCTCCATCGCCTGCGCCATCGTCCTGATCGTCGGGCATCTGCCCCAGCTGGCCGACCCGCGCCGCAGGGTCGGCCAGCGCGTCACCTCGGCGCTGCGCGCCACCGAGCGGTTCCTGCGGCACGTACTGGAGTCGGAGCCGGGAGCCGACCCCACCCGGCGGCTGGCGCTGCGCCGGGCCGCCTACCGGGCGCTGGCGGAGGCCAGGGCCGCGGCGGAGACCGCCGCGGCCGAACTCCTCGCCGCCCGCGACCGCAACCCCGACTGGCTGACCGTGGTCACCGCGGCCGAACGCGTCGTGGACGCGGCCACCGCCTGCGCCGTACGCCTCGACCACGGCGCCCACCGCCCCGACAGTCAGGAGTCCGAGCGGCTGTGCCGGGCGCTGTCCGCGATGGCCGACGCCCTGGAGGATCCGCTCCGCCGTCCTGACACCGCCGTGGCGGATCCCGATCTGCGTCCCGTTCCGGACTGCGCCACGCTCACGGACGTCGCGGCGGAGCTGGAACGCATGCGCGGTTACGCGGGCGCGGGCTGAGCCCGGCCACCCCGCCCGCCACCAGGGCGGACGCCACCAGCAGCGCGCTGACCCACACCGGCGCCCGGTAGCCGAGCCCGGCGGCGAGGGCAACACCGCCCAGCCAGGGGCCGATCGCCGCGCCCACGTTCAACGCGGCCGTGGCGAACCCGCCGGCCAGGGTCGGCGCCCCGGTCGCCGCGTAGAGCGCCTGCGAGATCAGGGTGGAGCCGACGGCGAACGAGAGGGCTCCCTGGACGAGGACGAGCACGACGGCCGCGGCCGGGCTCCCCGCCGTCAGCGCCAGGAGGACCCACCCCAGGAACAGGGCCGCCCCGCCCGTCACCAGGAGCCGAACGGGGCGGGCGTCGGCCATCCGTCCGCCGAGGGTGACGCCGGCGAAGGAGCCCAGTCCGAAGAGCGCGAGCACGGCCGGCACCCAGCCGGGTGCGATGCCGGCGACGCCGGTGACCAGCGGCGCGAGGTAGGTGAAGGCGCAGAAGGTCGCGCCGTTCACCAGCGCGCCCAGCAGCAGGGTCACCAGCAGCCGCGGGGTGCGCAGCGCGCGGAGCTCCGTACGGCGGGTGGCCGGCACGCCGTGCTCCCGGGCGGATTCGCCGTCCTCCCCGGCCGGTACCGACCGGACGATCGCGACCACGGCCGGCACCGACACCAGGGCCACCGCCCAGAACGCCGAGCGCCAGCCCCACAGCCCGCCGAGGAACGCACCGGCCGGTACGCCCGCGACACAGGCCATGGTGGTGCCGCCGAGCAGGACGGACGTGGCGCGGCCCTTGGCATCCGGGGGCACCGCGGCCGTCGCGGTGGCCAGCGCCACCGCCAGGAACCCGGCGTTGGCCAGTGCCGCGACGAACCGTGTGGCCAGCAGCACCCCGTAGCTCGTGGT
This sequence comes from Streptomyces sp. NPDC043738, assembly GCF_056436545.1. NCBI lineage: Bacteria > Bacillati > Actinomycetota > Actinomycetes > Kitasatosporales > Streptomycetaceae > Streptomyces > Streptomyces sp. NPDC043738. The sequence goes on from NZ_JBWKCJ010000001.1 coordinate 265,137, forward strand.
GACCGCGCCGAGGACGTGGACCAGCAGGAACGTGATCAGGAAGGCCAGCAGCGCGCGGCGGCGCGGCCAGCGCAGGCTCAGCAGCGCCATCAGCGGCGCGCCGACGATCATTCCCACGGCGAAGGCCGAGGTCAGCGCGCCCGCGGCCGAGAGCGAGACAGCAAGATCCGCGGCGATGCCGGGGAGGAGACCGGACAGCATGAACTCGGACGTGCCTTGGGCAAAGACGGCCAGTGCGAGCAGATAGAGAAAGCAGGGCACAGCAACACTCCGCAACCACAGAGGATCGATACGGTGCGGCGGCAGGCGCGCGCAGGACGCATGCGGCTACCGCGCAGGAAGACGACCTGGCAGCCGAGTTGGGGCCGCATGCAGGGGAGAGCCCGCGTCAGGTCGGAAGACGGTCCGTACTACGGCGATCCGATGGCGGAGGAGCGCAGCCGTGGAGATGAGCGCGCGACGAGGCGGCGCGGGCCGGGCGGGACGTGGCGGACACGCCGTGCGGCGTGGGCACTCCCTATGGCCGGGCAACGCGAAGAGCCACCGGACGACCGGTGGCTAGCGTCTTGACGCCTCGGGGCTGGACATGGGCGCAGAATAGCGGGCCCACGCGCACCCCGTCCACGCGATTGGGGCACGGCCCCGCCCGGTCCGTCCGATCCACCAACGGCGCGGCCGTCAGCCCGATCAGCCACCAACAGGCGGCTGTTCGGACTGACGGCCGTGAATGTGACGTGACGTCAGCAGGCGTTCGGGGAACGCTGCTTCAGGGGCGGAGGCCTCAGCGCCCGCCCCGCTCCTTGCCCAGGAGCCCGGCCCGCCGCAGGGCGTCCGCCATCGCGTCGTTGGCCGGTCCCGCGTCGCGGCCGCCACGGCGGTCCCCGCCGCGCTGGCCGCCACCCTGCCGCTGCCGCGGCGCACCGTCCCGGCCGCCGCCCTCGCGCGGTCCGCGCCCGCCGCCCGCGCCGCCGCGGCGCTTCTCGCCGCCCGCCGAGGCGCCCTTGCCGGGCTCGTCGTCCAGCCGCAGGGTCAGCGAGATCCGCTTGCGCGGAATGTCGACGTCGAGCACCTTGACGCGCACGATGTCGCCCGGCTTCACCACGTCCCGGGGGTCCTTGACGAAGTTCTTCGACATCGCCGAGACGTGGACCAGACCGTCCTGATGGACGCCGATGTCCACGAACGCCCCGAAGGCGGCGACATTGGTCACCACGCCCTCCAGGAGCATTCCCGGCTGCAGATCGCCGATCTTCTCCACGCCCTCCTTGAAGGTCGCGGTCTTGAAGACCGGTCGCGGGTCGCGGCCCGGCTTCTCCAGTTCCGTCAGGATGTCGGTCACCGTCGGCAGACCGAAGGAGTCGTCGACGAAGTCCGCGGGCCTCAGCGTGCGCAGCACCGACGTGTTGCCGATCAGCGCGCCGACCTCGGTGGCCGCCGCGGTCACCATCCGGCGCACCACCGGGTACGCCTCGGGGTGCACGCTGGAGGCGTCCAGCGGGTCGTCGCCGCCCCGGATCCGCAGGAAGCCCGCGCACTGCTCGTACGCCTTCGGGCCGAGCCGTGCCACGTCCTTGAGGGCCTTGCGGGAGCGGAACGGGCCGTTGCCGTCCCGATGCGTGACGATGTTCTCGGCGAGGCCGGAGCTGATGCCCGAGACCCGCGAAAGCAGCGGCGCGGACGCGGTGTTGACATCGACACCGACGCCGTTCACACAGTCCTCGACCACGGCGTCCAGGGAGCGCGACAGCTTCACCTCGGACAGATCGTGCTGGTACTGGCCGACACCGATCGACTTCGGGTCGATCTTGACCAGCTCGGCCAGCGGGTCCTGCAGCCGGCGGGCGATGGACACCGCGCCCCGCAGCGACACGTCCAGGTCCGGCAGCTCCTGCGAGGCGAACGCGGAGGCGGAGTACACCGAGGCGCCGGCCTCGGAGACCATCACCTTCGTCAGCTTCAGCTCCGGCTGGGCGGCGATCAGATCGGCCGCCAGCTTGTCGGTCTCGCGGGAGGCGGTGCCGTTGCCGATCGCGATCAGCTCGACGCCGTGCTCCCGCGCCAGCTTCGCCAGCGTGGCCAGCGAGGCGTCCCACTTCTGCTGCGGCACATGGGGGTAGATGGTGTCCGTGGCGGCCACCTTGCCCGTCGCGTCCACCACCGCGACCTTCACGCCCGTACGGAAGCCGGGGTCCAGGCCCATCGTGGCGCGCGTCCCGGCGGGCGCCGCCAGCAGCAGATCGCGCAGGTTCGACGCGAAGACCCGCACCGCCTCGTCCTCGGCGGCCTGCCGCAGCCGCAGCCGCAGATCGATCCCCAGGTGCACCTGGACGCGGGTGCGCCAGGCCCAACGGACGGTGTCCTTGAGCCACTTGTCGGCCGGGCGACCCCGGTCGGCGATGCCGAAGCGGTGCGCGATGGACTGCTCGTAGGAGCTGGGACCCTCGGTGGCCTCCGACGGGGCCTCCGGCTCCAGCGTGAGATCGAGGATCTCCTCCTTCTCGCCGCGGAACATCGCCAGCACCCGGTGCGAGGGCAGCTCGGTGAACGGCTCGGCGAAGTCGAAGTAGTCGGCGAACTTCGCGCCGGCCTCCTCCTTGCCCTCCCGCACCTTCGCCGCGACCCGCCCGCGCGCCCACATCCGCTCGCGCAGCTCGCCGATCAGATCCGCGTCCTCGCTGAACCGCTCGGTCAGGATGGCTCGCGCGCCCTCCAGGGCGGCCGCCGGATCGGCGACCCCCTTGTCGGCGTCCACGAACGCCGCGGCGGCCGCGGCCGGCTCCACCGAAGGGTCGCTCAGCAGCCCGTCGGCGAGCGGCTCCAGGCCCGCCTCCCGTGCGATCTGCGCCTTGGTGCGCCGCTTGGGCTTGAACGGGAGGTAGATGTCCTCCAGCCGGGCCTTGGACTCGGCGCCGCGGATCTGCGCCTCCAGGGCGGCGTCCAGCTTGCCCTGCGACCGTACGGATTCCAGGATCGCGCTCCGGCGCTCCTCCAGCTCGCGCAGGTAGCGCAGCCGCTCCTCGAGCGAGCGCAGCTGCGCGTCGTCGAGCATCTCGGTGGCTTCCTTGCGGTAGCGCGCGATGAACGGGACGGTCGAACCACCGTCGAGCAGTTCGACCGCGGCCTTCACCTGCCGCTCCTTGACGCCGAGCTCCCCGGCGATCCTGGCTTCGATGGACCCGAGGGCCCCGATGGGCTCAGTGGCTGCCGTCACGTTGATCCTGCCCCGCCTTCCAGCGCTTGCTTGAGCCTGCATTGTGCCGGGTCGCGGGCGGGGCTGTCGCGCCGCCCAGCCGTGCGCGCCGGGGTGTGAGAAGCCGCACCCACACCCCGGCGGGGACCTCCCGCGGGGCCTACTTGCCGAACAGCACTGCGGGGAACGCGCCGGCGTTCACGGCGGCGGTGGTGAAGCCGGTCGCCAGCTCGGTGAGCCTGGCCACGCCCTCGGCGCCCAGGTGCTCGTACGGAGCCCGGTCCAGCCGGTCGGTGCGGACCTCCAGGTCCTTGCGCAGCTGGACGCCGGCCTCGGTCAACTCGCCCTCGGCGTCCAGCAGCCCGCGGGTGCGCAGCCGCTCCTGTGCGGCCTGCCAGTCCTCCTCCTCCCAGCCGCGGGTCGCCATGACACCGCGGTGGCTCATCCCGCGGCCGGTGGCGGTGTGACTGACCAGGGCCTCCAGGCCGTCCAGTTCGGCGTCCAGCAGCGCCAGCAGGTGGCCGTCGCCGCGGTGTTCGCGCAGCAGTGTCGCGGCGTGCCAGTAGGCCAGGTGCGGGGCGTCCGGTACGGGCAGGTCGGCGTGCGCGGCGTACAGGGGCCGGGCGTGGCGGGTGCAGCCCTCGGTGGCGCGCAGCGCCAGCTTCGCCGCCTCGGCCATCTCCGGCGACTCGACCGCCTCGTCGCCCAGGAGCCGGCGCAGCGTGGCGTCCGCGGCGCGCAGCCGGGCGGCCAGCACGGCCTCGGGCGCGGCGACCGACCAGACGTGCGGGACGTGCTGGGCGACGAGGTCGTGGTTGAAGTTGTAGAAGGTGGCCGTGACCGTGCCGGGGCCCACCGCGCCCATGGCCGCGGACCGGCAGGCGAAGTAGCCGGCGCTGCGGTGCTCGATGCCGATCCGGGCCATCTCGGCCGGGAGCTCCGGCGCGAAGTAGTGCGTGGAGTGGAAGGGGTTGACGACGTTGTGACAGGCCCGGCCGGCCTGTGCGGGCAGTGCGCTGGAAGAGGTCATGGGGGCAGGGTACCGACCCGTCGGTATGGCCTCGGTGGCAGGGCGACGGGAACCGGCCGGACGCCCGCGCCCTACCCGGCATGGCAGAAAAGGTGGGTTATCCGTCATTGCCGCCATCGGCCTCGCTGACCAGGATGGACGTATGGAACAGCGCGACGTGCTGGTCGTCCTCTTCGACGGCGTGCAGGCCCTCGACGTCACCGGACCGGTCGAGGTCTTCCACGGTGCGGCCCTGGGAGTCCCGGGCGCCTACCGGATCCGTACCGCCTCCCTCGACGGCGCCCCGGTCCGCACCACCAGCGGCCTGACCCTCGTACCCGACCTCGCGCTGTCCGCCGCCGGGGCGCCGGACACCCTGCTGGTGCCGGGCGGCGAGGGCACCCGGGTACCGGACCCCCGCCTGGTGGACTGGCTGCGGGACCACGCCCATCGCGCCCGGCGCAAGGTCTCGGTATGCAGCGGGGCGCTGCTGCTGGCCGAGGCCGGACTGCTGGACGGCCGCCGCGCGACGACCCACTGGATGCTCTGCGAGACCCTGGCCGAGCGGTTCCCCGCGGTACGGGTCGAGCCCGAGCCGATCTACGTACGGGACGGCGACCTGGCCACCTCCGCGGGCGTGACGGCCGGTATCGACCTCGCGCTGGCCCTGGTGGAGGAGGACCACGGCCGGGACCTGGCGCTGGCCATCGCCCGGCATCTGGTGGTCTTCCTGCGGCGGCCAGGCAACCAGAACCAGTTCAGCGCCCAGCTCGCGGCCCAGACCGCACAGCGGCGGCCGCTGCGCGACGTCCAGCTGTGGATCACCGAGAACCCGGCCGCGGACCTCTCCGTCGACGCCCTCGCGGACCGCGCCGGGCTCTCCCCGCGGCACTTCGCCCGGGCGTTCCGCGACGAGGTCGGCATGACGCCGGGCCGCTATGTCGACCGGGTGCGGCTGGAGGCCGCCCGCCGCTGCCTGGAGGACACCGCCGACGGCATCGAGCAGGTCTCGCGCCGCTGCGGCTACGGCACCCCGGAGGCGATGCGCCGCGCCTTCCTGCGGGTCCTGGGCGCCTCCCCGGCCGAATACCGGCGCCGCTTCAGACCGGCCGGGGCGGCCCCGCAACCGGCCTGAGCCACCGCCCCCGCGACAACCCTTCCCTCACCACGACCGACAGGAACCGACATGCAGATCGCTATCCTCCTCTACGACCGCTTCACCACCCTGGACGCCGTCGGCCCCTACGAGACGCTCAGCCGGCTCCCGGGGGCGGAGACGGTGTTCGTCGGCGAGCGCACCGGCACCTACCGCAACGAGGTCGGCTCGCTGGGGCTGGTCGCCGACGCCGCGCTGAGCGAGGTCACCGCCCCGGACATCCTGGTCGTCCCCGGCGGCCCGGGACAGCTCGCGCACATGGACGACGGCCCCGTGCTCGACTGGATCCGCGCCGTGGACGCCGGCACCACCTGGACCACCTCGGTCTGCACCGGTTCGCTGATCCTCGGGGCCGCGGGCCTGCTCAAGGGCCGCCGGGCGACCTCCCACTGGCTCGCGCTGGACCAGCTGCCGGCCCTGGGCGCCGAGCCGACCGGGGAGCGGGTGGTCTTCGACGGCAAGTACGTCACGGCGGCCGGCGTCTCGTCCGGCATCGACATGGGGCTGGCCCTGGCGGGCCGGATCGCCGGGGACACCGCGGCCCAGGCGATCCAGCTCGGCATCGAGTACGACCCGCAGCCGCCCTACGACGCGGGCGCACCGGACAAGGCGCCGGCCGAGGTCACCGCACTCCTGCGGGGGCTCAGCCGGTTCGTCCTGACCGGGGAGGACGTGGGCGCGTAGGGGCTGTCCGCCCCGGCCCGTCGGACGGATCCCAGGGCCCGGGACGTCAGCCCGCCGGCCAGGTGAAGCGCGGCGCCCGGCGCTCCAGGAAGGCGGCGGCACCCTCCTCGGTGTCGCCGCTGGCGCGCGCCTGCGCCGTCCAGAAGGCGCTGCGCTCGTCGGCCTCGTCCGGCGGTACGTCCCAGGTCCCGTTGGCGAACTCCTTCGCGGCGGTCTGCGTCAGCAGCGACCGGCTCGCCAGTACGGCCGAGAACTCGGCCACCCGCTTGTCCAGTTCGCCCTCGGGCAGCACCTCGTCCACCAGGCCCGTACGCAGCGCCCGCGCACAGTCGATCAACTCGCCGGAGAACAGCAGGTACTTGGCGGTGGACAGCCCCACCAGCCGGACCAGCCGCCGGGTGGCGGACGCCGGGTAGACCACCGCCAGCTTGGCCGGCGTCACCCCGAAGAGCGCCCCCTCCTCCGCGAACCGCAGATCGCAGGCGGCCGCGAGCTGGGCGCCGCCGCCCACGCAGTAGCCGCGTACCGCCGCCACCGTCGGCCCGGGGAAGGCCGCCAGCGCCTCCTCGGCCGCCACCGCCAGGCCCTGCGACTCACCGGCGGCATCCCGCAGCGCCCCGATGTCCGCACCCGCGCAGAACGTCCCGCCCTCGCCGGTCAGCACCAGAGACCGCACGGAACCGTCCCCCGCCAGCCGCTCCAGCAGCGGGGGCAGGTCCCGCCACATCTGGACGGTCATCGCGTTGCGCTTGCCCGTGTTGCTGATGGTGACGGTCGCTGTGCCGTCGCTGACGTGTGTCTTCAGACCCGGTTCCATGCCCGGATATTAGAGCGACCGTCGAGGGTGCGGCCGGATACGATCGGCGGCCTGATGTCAGCAACTCTCGTCGCCAAAGACCTCGCCGCCGGCCACGGCGAGCGCGTCCTGTTCTCCGGCCTCGATCTGGTCGTCGCCCCCGGCGACGTGATCGGCCTCGTCGGCGCCAACGGTGCGGGCAAGTCCACCCTGCTGCGCCTCCTGGCGGGCCTGGACACCCCCGAGGAGGGCGCGCTCTCCCTCAGCCCGCCCACCGCCACCGTCGGCCACCTCCCGCAGGAGCCCGACCGCCGCCCCGGGGAGACCGTGCGGGCCTTCCTCGCCCGCCGTACGGGCGTCGCCCAGGCCCAGCTCGCCCTGGACGACGCCACCCAGGCGCTGGTGGAGGAGCGGCCCGGCGCGGACGACGCCTACGCGACGGCGCTGGAGCGCTGGCTCGCGCTGGGCGCCGCCGACCTCGACGAACGCGCCGAGGAGACCGCCGCCCAGCTCGGCCTCTCGGTCGGCCTCGACCAGCCGATGACCACGCTCTCCGGAGGCCAGGCCGCCCGCGCCTCGCTCGCCTCCCTCCTGCTGTCCCGTTACGACGTCTTCCTGCTGGACGAACCGACCAACGACCTCGACCTGGACGGCCTGCAACGGCTGGAATCATTCGTCACCGGGCTGCGGTCCGGCACGGTCCTGGTCAGCCACGACCGCGAGTTCCTGACCCGTACGGTCAACCGCGTCGTCGAGCTCGACCTCGCCCAGCAGCAGGTCAACTCCTACGGCGGCGGCTACACCTCCTATCTGGAGGAGCGCGCGCGGGCCCGGCGCCATGCGCGGGAGCAGTACGAGGAGTACGCCGACACCAGGGCCGCCCTGGAGACCCGTGCGCACACCCAGCGCAACTGGATGGAGAAGGGCGTCAAGAACGCCCGCCGCAAGGCCCCCGACAACGACAAGATCGGCCGCAAGGCCCGGGTGGAGGCCACCGAGAAGCAGGCCGCCAAGGCCAAGCAGACCCAGCGCCTGATCGAGCGGCTGGAGGTCGTCGAGGAGCCGCGCAAGGAGTGGGAGCTGCGGATGGAGATCGCCGCCGCGCCCCGGGCCGGCGCGGTCGTGGCCACGCTCCGCGGCGCCGGCGTCCGACGCGGCGACTTCCACTTCGGCCCGGTGGACCTGCAGGTCGACTGGGCGGACCGGGTCGCGATCACGGGCCCCAACGGCTCCGGCAAGTCCACCCTGCTCGCCGCCCTCCTCGGCCGGCTCCCGCTGGACGCCGGGCAGGCGTCGCTCGGCCCCGGGGTGGTGGTCGGCGAGGTCGACCAGGCGCGCGGGGCGCTCTTCGGCGAAGGCGGCCTCGGCGACGAGCCGCTGATGGACGCCTTCCGGGCCTCCGTCCCCGACATGCCGCCCGCCGATGTGCGCACCCTGCTCGCGAAGTTCGGCCTGAAGGCGGCGCATGTGCTGCGTCCGGCGCGCACGCTGTCACCGGGGGAGCGGACCCGTGCCGCGCTGGCACTCCTCCAGGGCCGCGGGGTCAACCTCCTCGTCCTGGACGAGCCGACCAACCATCTCGACCTGCCGGCCATCGAGCAGCTGGAGTCCGCGCTCGCCTCGTACCCCGGCACCCTGCTGCTGGTCACCCACGACCGCCGGATGCTGGAGGCGGTGCACACCACACGGCGGATCGAGGTCGACGGCGGACGGATCGCCGAGCGGACCGTGTGAGGGGTCCGGGGCCGGCCCCGGACCCCCGTCGTGATTATCGATTTGGTCCTGGGGCCGGCGACCCGTAGTGTGGGGGCAACCGACGCGGGGTGGAGCAGCTCGGTAGCTCGCTGGGCTCATAACCCAGAGGTCGCAGGTTCAAATCCTGTCCCCGCTACTGAAGAGGTACAGCAGGTCCGGTGCTCAGGCGCCGGGCCTGCTGTGCTGTTCGGGGTCCGCGGCTGGGGCGGTCCTGATGGCGAGGATCGTACGGTCGCCATTCCGGGGGAGTCCCCGGAGAAGGAACAAACGGACCAGGACCGGTCGCCGGGGCGATCAAATCACTCGGAATCGGCCATAAGGCGTCGATAGATGCTGACTTGTGTTCAGCAGGCCGGTCCGGACCAACGCATTCTCAACACTCTTCCTGTGAGGATGCCTTCCGGACCCCCTGCAGAACCCCCCGAAGAGCTGACCTCCCCGCTCGCGTACGAAGGTGTCTGGCGGTTCACCGCCCCGGCACTGGAGGCCTCCGTGCCGCAGGCGCGGCACGCGGTGCGGGATCTGCTCGACGAACAGCGTGTGCCCGTGGCCGCCGACATCATGGACGGCCTGCTGCTCATCGTCTCCGAGCTGGTCACCAACGCCGTCCAGCACGCCGCCCTGCTCTCGCCCCAGATCGCCGTGCAGGTCACCATCGGCGCGAACTGGCTGCGGGTCGCGGTCGAGGACAACCACCCCTACCGCCCCAAGGCCCTGGAGGCGGAAGAGGGTGATGTCGGCGGCCGCGGCCTGTGGCTGGTCAAGATGCTCACCGCGGAGGTGGGCGGCAAGTGCGACGTCGAGCACACGGTGAACGGCGGCAAGGCCATCTGGGCCGAGCTTCCGCTCACCCCGCTCGCTACCAGCCCGCCGACTGTCCGGTGAGCTCGCGCACCGCCGGGCGGGCCGCGTCCAGCACGGTCATGAACCACGAGGAGAACGGCACCGCGGCATGCCGCTCGGCCAGCTCCTGCGGCGTCACGAACGCGATCTCGCCGACCTCCTCGGGGTCCGGCGCCGGCTCGGCCCGCACCAGCCCCACGAACAGGTGGTTGTACTCCTGCTCCACGAGGCCGGACGCCGGGTCCGGGTGGTTGTAACGCACCGTGCCGGCCTCGGCCAGCAGCGCGGGCGCCAGGCCCAGCTCCTCCGAGGTCCGGCGGGCCGCGGCCACGAACGGCGCCTCGCCCGGATACGGATGTCCGCAGCAGGTGTTGGACCACACACCGGGGGAGTGGTACTTGCCGAGCGCCCGGCGCTGCAGCAGCAGCCGGCCCTTCTCGTCGAAGAGGAAGACCGAGAACGCGCGGTGCAGCTGCCCGGGAGGCTGGTGCGCCGCGAGCTTCTCCGCGGTGCCGATCGTCGTGCCGTCCTCGTCGACCAGCTCCAGCAAGATCGGTTCGGCGGTGCCGCCCTGTGTGCTCACCGCCGCGTCTGCGGTGGTCTGTCCGTTGGCAGGTGTGATCGGCATGCCCATCCTTGTCGTCGGTCTTCGACGTCAAGTCTGCCCTAGCCGGGTCCGCAACACCGGCACAGCGGGTGCGCGGCGCAACACCGCCCGCGCGCCGTTCGCGGAGTGCGCCCGTCGTGAGAGGTGCCACACCCCTGGGGCCGCCCGCAGTGTCCCTGACAAGGGTGGATGTGGCCGGCCCGATGGCGGCCGGGGGTGTCCGGCGATCATCCCCGGATCCGGCATGGCCCTGGCCACACCTGCCCCGGCACAAGCCGCCCGCCCCGTGACCAGCCCGCTCATAACCGGCACCGGATCGGATGCCCGGGCAGCTGACCAGTTGTTCATGCGCCACCCGATCCACCATGATGATCGCGGCAGGCGCAGCCGTCGGTCACTCGATCGTGCGGTGAATGCGCGGTGAACGGCCGCATCCGGCGATCCGATAACCTCTGCCGACGTGCCACCCGGCCCCTCCAGGCGTCAGGTGTGCCACGCCCGCTGCCCGGGTAGTTCGTATCGAATGCGGATCGATTGCGGACCGTCCGTGCTGCCTGTCAGCATCCAAGGAGTGAGTTCGTCTGTCGACCGCCATCCTCACCGGTCCGCCGGTTGCCGGGTCGCCGCTCGAAGCCGACCTGCGCACGCTGGGCTTTGACGTTCGCACCGCGGACGATCCCGCGTCCGCCGCCGAGCTGATCGCCGCCGTGCCCGCGCAGGAGCGGATCGCGGTCGTCGACCCCCGCTTCGTCGGCCATCTGCACGCCCTTCGGCTGGCGCTGACCGACCCCCGCTTCCAGGCCGCGGCGGTGCCCGGTGCGCTCACCGCCCAGCCCGGGGCCCGCCCCGCGCTGGCCCGCGCCCTCGGCCGGATCCCGGTCGGCGCCGGCACCGCACACCTCACCGACGTGCTCACCGAGACGCTCACCGAGTCCCTGGACCGTGAGGACGCCGGGCTGCACCGCGTGGAGCTGGGCAGCCTGGTCGCCACCGTCGCCCTCACCCCCGCACAGCGCGAGGAGGCGCGGGAGGCCGTCGCCGCCGTCGACGACGAGGCCGTCCGGCTGCGCACCGCGGTGAAGTCCCGCGACGGGTTCTTCACGACCTTCGGCATCAGCCCCTACTCCCGCTACCTCGCCCGCTGGTGCGCGCGCCGCGGCCTCACCCCCAACCAGGTCACCACCGCGTCCCTGCTCACCGCGCTGATAGCGGCCGGCTGCGCGGCCACCGGAACCCGCGGCGGCTTCGTCGCCGCCGGCGTCCTGCTGCTCTTCTCCTTCGTCCTGGACTGCACCGACGGGCAGCTCGCCCGTTACTCCCTGCAGTACTCGACGATGGGCGCCTGGCTGGACGCCACCTTCGACCGGGCCAAGGAGTACGCGTACTACGCGGGCCTCGCCCTGGGCGCCGCCCGCGGCGGCGACGACGTATGGGCGCTGGCGCTCGGCGCGATGGTGCTGCAGACCTGCCGCCACGTCGTGGACTTCTCCTTCAACGAGGCGAACCACGACGCCACCGCCAACACGAGCCCCACCGCCGCGCTCTCCGACAAGCTCGACAGCGTCGGCTGGACGGTGTGGGTGCGCCGGATGATCGTGCTGCCGATCGGTGAACGCTGGGCCATGATCGCGGTGCTCACCGCGCTCACCACCCCGCGCATCGTCTTCTACGCCCTGCTCGTCGGCTGCGCGCTGGCCGCGTGCTACACCACGGCCGGCCGGGTGCTGCGCTCCCTGACCCGGCGGGCCCGGCGCACCGACCGCGCCGCCCGGGCGCTGGCCGACCTCGCCGACTCCGGCCCGCTCGCCGAGCTGGTCGCCGGGGGCGCGCGGGGCCGCGGACGGGCCGGTTCCTACCTGGCCCCCGTTATGGCGTTTCTCTCGGCCGCGGTCCTGCTGGTCTGGGTGATCTTCGAGGACGACCCCGCGTCCTGGCTCACCGTCGGCGTCGCCGCCTGCTCCGCGCTGCTGGCCGGCGCGGCCGTGGCCCGCCCGCTCAAGGGCGCCCTCGACTGGCTCGTCCCGCCCTTCTTCCGGGCCGGTGAATACACCGCGATCCTGGTCCTGGCCGCCCGCTCGGACGACCCCGGAGCGCTGCCCGCGGCGTTCGGGCTGGTTGCGGCGGTCGCCTACCATCACTACGACACGGTCTACCGCATCCGCGGTGGCACCGGAGCCCCACCACGGTGGCTGGTCCGGGCGACCGGCGGTTCCGAGGGACGGATCCTCGTGATCACCGTCCTCGCCGCCGCGCTGTCCCCCTCAGGTTTCACAATCGCGCTGACGGCCCTCGCTGGTGCCCTGGCGCTGCTGGTGCTCATCGAGAGCATCCGCTTCTGGGTGTCCTCCCAAGCACCCGCCGTACACGATGAAGGAGAACCCGCATGATCGGCCTCGTGCTGGCTGCCGGCGCCGGACGGCGTCTGCGTCCCTACACCGACACCCTGCCCAAGGCTCTGGTGCCGGTCGACGGTGACACCACCATCCTGGACCTGACCCTCGGCAACTTCGCCGAGATCGGCCTGACCGAGGTCGCGATCATCGTCGGCTACCGCAAGGAGGCCGTGTACGAGCGCAAGGAGGCCCTGGAGCAGAAGTACGGCCTCAAGATCACCCTGATCGACAACGACAAGGCCGAGGAGTGGAACAACGCCTACTCCCTGTGGTGCGGCCGTGACTCGATCAAGCACACCGTGATCCTCGCCAACGGCGACACCGTGCACCCGGTCTCCGTCGAGAAGACCCTGCTCGCCGCCCGCGGCAACGGCCAGAAGATCATCCTCGCGCTGGACACCGTCAAGCAGCTCGCCGACGAGGAGATGAAGGTCGTCGTGGACCCCGACAAGGGCGTCCAGAAGATCACCAAGCTGATGGACCCGGCCGAGGCGACCGGCGAGTACATCGGCGTCACCCTCATCGAGGGCGAGGCCGCCGAGGAGCTGGCCGACGCCCTGAAGACCACCTTCGAGCGGGACCCCGACCTCTACTACGAGGACGGCTACCAGGAGCTGGTCAACCGCGGCTTCAAGGTGGACGTGGCTCCCATCGGCGACGTCAAGTGGGTCGAGATCGACAACCACGACGACCTGGCGAAGGGCCGTGACATCGCATGCCAGTACTGACCCGCCTCATTCCGTCCCCGGTCGTCGTCGACATCAACGCCGGCGCCCTGGACGACCTGGCGGGCCTGCTGGCCGATCAGCGCATCTCGGCGTCCGGCAAGCTCGCCATCGCCATCAGCGGCGGCTCGGGGGCGCGGCTGCGTGAGCGGCTGTCGCCCGCCCTGCCCGGCGCCGAGTGGTACGAGGTCGGCGGCGGCACCCTGGACGACGCGATCAAGCTCGCCGACGCCATGAAGAAGGGGCACTACGACGCGGTCGTGGGCCTCGGCGGCGGCAAGATCATCGACTGTGCCAAGTTCGCCGCGGCGCGGATCGGCCTGCCGCTGGTCGCCGTCGCGACGAACCTGTCGCACGACGGCCTGTGCTCGCCGGTCGCCACCCTCGACAACGACGCCGGCCGTGGCTCCTACGGTGTGCCGAACCCGATCGCCGTGGTGATCGACCTCGACATCATCCGTGAGGCCCCGGTCCGGTTCGTCCGCTCGGGCATCGGCGACGCGATCTCCAACATCTCCGCGGTCGCGGACTGGGAGCTCTCGCACCGCGAGACCGGCGAGGCGATCGACGGACTGGCCGCCGCCATGGCGCGCCAGGCCGGCGAGGCGGTGCTCCGGCACCCCGGCGGCGTCGGCGACGACGGCTTCCTCCAGGTGCTGGCCGAGGGCCTGGTCCTCACCGGCATCTCGATGTCGGTGGCCGGCGACAGCCGCCCGGCGTCCGGCGCCTGCCACGAGATCAACCACGCGCTCGACATCCTCTACCCCAAGCGCGCCGCGAGCCATGGCGAGCAGTGCGGCCTGGCCGCCGCCTTCGCCACGCATCTGCGCGGGGACCGGGAGACCCGGGACCTGATGGTCGAGGTGCTGCGCCGGCACGGCCTGCCGGTCACGCCCGGCGAGATCGGTTTCACCGACGAGGAGTTCGTCGCGGCCGTCGAGTACGCACCCAAGACCCGCCCCGGGCGCTACACCATCCTGGAGCACCTGGACCTGTCCACCGACCAGATCAGGGACGCTTACGCCGACTATGCAGAAGCCATCGGTAGCTGAGCTCCGCCCGGTCGTTCACCCCGCTGGGGTGAAGGACCGGCGGAGCGGCGAGCACTGGGCCGGCCGGCTCTACATGCGCGAGATCTCCTTGCGCATCGACCGGCACCTGGTGAACACCCGGGTCACGCCCAACCAGCTGACCTACCTGATGACCGTCTTCGGCGTCCTCGCCGCCCCGGCACTGCTGGTGCCGGGGATCGCGGGCGCCGTGCTCGGCGTGCTGATGGTCCAGCTCTACCTGCTGCTCGACTGCGTCGACGGCGAGATCGCCCGCTGGAAGAAGCAGTTCTCGCTCGGCGGGGTGTACCTGGACCGGGTCGGCGCCTACCTGTGCGACGCCGCGGTCCTGGTCGGCTTCGGCCTGCGCGCCGCCGACCTGTGGGGATCCGGGCGGATCGACTGGCTGTGGGCCTTCCTCGGCACGCTCGCCGCCCTCGGCGCCATCCTGATCAAGGCCGAGACCGACCTCGTCGGCGTGGCCCGTCACCAGGGCGGGCTGCCGCCGGTCAAGGAGTCGGCGTCCGAGCCGCGCTCCTCCGGCATGGCGCTGGCCCGCAAGGCGGCCGCGGCGCTGAAGTTCCACCGGCTCGTCCTCGGGGTCGAGGCGTCCCTGCTGATCCTGGTCCTGGCGATCCTGGACACGGTGCGGGGCGACCTGTTCTTCTCGCGGCTGGGCGTCGCCGTGCTCGCCGGCATCGCGCTCCTCCAGACGCTGCTCCACCTCGTGTCCATCCTCGCCTCCAGCAGGCTCAAGTGACGGGGGCGTCCCAGATGCGGGTCGGTGCGGTCGTCCTGACCATGGGCAACCGCCCCGAGGAGCTGCGCGCGCTGCTCGACTCGGTCGCCAAGCAGGACGGCGACCCGATCGAGATCGCGGTGGTCGGCAACGGTTCGCCGCTGCCCGAGCTCCCCGAGGGCGTACGGACCGTCGAGCTGCCGGAGAACGTCGGCATCCCGGCCGGCCGCAACGTCGGCATCGAGGCCTTCGGGCCCGGCGGCAGCGAGGTCGACATCCTGCTCTTCCTCGACGACGACGGGCTGCTGGCCAGGGAGGACACCGCCGCGCTGTGCCGCGAGGCGTTCGCCGCGGACCCCGGGCTCGGCATCATCAGCTTCCGGATCGCCGATCCGGACACCGGTGAGACCCAGCGCCGCCACGTACCGCGGCTGCGCGCCTCCGACCCGATGCGCTCCTCGCGGGTGACCACCTTCCTCGGTGGCGCCAACGCGGTGCGCACCCAGGTCTTCGAGGAGGTCGGCGGGCTGCCCGACGACTTCTTCTACGCCCATGAGGAGACCGACCTCGCCTGGCGGGCGCTGGACGCGGGCTGGATGATCGACTACCGGTCGGACATGGTCCTGTTCCACCCGACCACGGCCCCGGCCCGGCACGCGGTCTACCACCGGATGGTGGCCCGCAACCGGGTCTGGCTGGCCCGGCGCAACCTCCCCGCCCCGCTGGTTCCGGTCTATCTCGGTGTCTGGTTCCTGCTCACCCTCGCCCGCCGGCCGTCGCGACCGGCGCTGCGGGCGTGGCTGGGCGGCTTCAAGGAGGGCTGGGCCACCCCGTGCGGTCCCAGGCGTCCCATGAAGTGGGCTACCGTTTGGCGACTGACCCGACTGGGCCGCCCTCCCGTCATCTGACAAGCTCGTATCTGAGAGCATCAGCGCGAACCGGGGCGTGGCCCCGGCAGCGCACCTTGAGGACGAAAGTGTCAACTGTGAGCGAGACCACGCACGACAGTGCGGTCGCCATGAGTGCCCCGCCAGCTTCCGACGAAGGGCTGACCCCTGCCCAGCGGGCCCAGAAGTACGGGCTCTCCCAGAGCGGTGCCCGGCCCAGCCTCCCGGAGTACGTCCGGCAGCTGTGGCACCGGCGGCACTTCATCTCCGCCTTCGCCAGCGCCAAGCTGACCGCGCAGTACAGCCAGGCCAAGCTGGGCCAGGTCTGGCAGGTGGCCACGCCACTGCTGAACGCGCTCGTCTACTACTTGATCTTCGGCCTGCTGATCGGCACGAGGAAGGGCGTCCCCGACTTCGTGCCGTTCCTGGTCACCGGCGTCTTCATCTTCACCTTCACCCAGAGCTCGGTGATGGCCGGTACGCGGGCGATCTCGGGCAACCTGGGGCTGGTGCGGGCGCTGCACTTCCCGCGCGCCTGCCTGCCGATCTCGTTCTGCCTGATGCAGTTGCAGCAGCTGCTGTTCTCCATGGGCGTGCTGGTCCTCATCCTGCTGGGCTTCGGGCAGCTGCCGACCTGGTCGTGGCTGCTGGTGATCCCGGCGCTGGCGCTGCAGTTCCTCTTCAACACCGGCCTGGCCATGGTCATGGCGCGGCTGGGCTCGAAGACCCCGGACCTGGCGCAGCTGATGCCGTTCATCATGCGGACGTGGATGTACGCGTCCGGCGTGATGTTCAGCATCGACCTGATCCTCAAGGGCAAGGACGTCCCCGCGTTCGTCGAGGTCCTGCTCAACGCCAACCCGGCGGCCATCTACATCGACCTGATGCGTTTCGCGCTGATCGACAGCTTCACGGCGGACAAGCTGCCCCCGCACGTGTGGGCGTTCGCGGGCGGCTGGGCGCTGCTGATGGGCGTCGTCGGCTTTGTGTACTTCTGGAAGGCTGAGGAGCGGTACGGACGTGGCTGAGCAGAAGAACGGCGTCCAGCCGACCGAGGCCGCCGAGGCCCGTGTCCCGACGGTGATCGCGGACGATCTGCACATCGTCTACCGGGTCTACGGCACCGGCGCGGGCAAGGGCAGCGCCACCGCGGCCCTGAACCGGATCGTGCGCCGCAAGCCCTCGACCGGTGTGCGCGAGGTGCACGCGGTCAAGGGCGTGTCCTTCACCGCCTACCGCGGCGAGTCCATCGGCCTGATCGGCTCCAACGGATCCGGCAAGTCCACCCTGCTCAAGGCGGTCGCCGGTCTGCTGCCCGCCGAGCGCGGCCGGGTCTACACCCACGGCCAGCCCTCGCTGCTGGGCGTCAACGCGGCCCTGATGAACGACCTGACCGGTGAGCGGAACGTCATCCTCGGCGGTCTGGCGATGGGCATGTCCCGCGAGCAGATCCGCGAGCGCTACGACGGCATCGTCGACTTCTCCGGCATCAACGAGAAGGGCGACTTCATCTCCCTGCCGATGCGCACCTACTCCTCCGGTATGGCCGCCCGGCTGCGGTTCTCCATCGCCGCCGCCAAGGACCACGACGTGCTGATGATCGACGAGGCCCTGGCCACCGGCGACCGCAGCTTCCAAAAGCGGTCCGAGGCCCGCATCCGCGAACTGCGCAAGGAAGCCGGCACGGTCTTCCTGGTCAGCCACAACAACAAGTCCATCCGCGACACCTGCGACCGCGTCCTGTGGCTGGAGCGCGGCGAGCTGCTGATGGACGGCCCCACGGACGAGGTCATCAAGGCCTACGAGAAGGAGACGGGCAAGTAGCCCCACTCGCACCGGAAGGCCTCCGCGAGTCCGCCTCGCGGGGGCCTTCGACGGTTGGCGGCGGCCAACTCCGCCGGTGCCGGGAACAGTTCGTACGGACCGGCCGTGGACCGGATCGCCGCCCGGAGCCTCGGTACCCGCCCGGACCTGCACGAGAGGCACGGCGTAAGCTGTACGGGTACCGAATGGCATAAGTGGTACAAGTCGGGCGAAGCGCACCCAAAAGGGTGATGGGGGCTCGATGGGGGCGCGTCGCCGGGTGCGGCGTGTCCGAAATAGGATGTTTTAGCTTGGCGGTGTAGAACGGGAGACGTGACGGCAATGGCTACTGGTTCGCTCCGGCACCGAAATGCGCCGGGCAGCCCCCGGTGAGCCGAGACAACGAGCGGGCGCGTCGCGCCTTCGTCGGAAGGGTGGCGACGGGTGACGGGCGGGACCAGACGCGCACCGTGCTCGACCAGGCCGCACACGAGAACTTCCCGGTCGCGCCGTTCTTCCTGCCCCGCGTCTGGCGGGCCGACCTGATGGCCGTCTACGGCTTCGCCCGGCTCGTCGACGACATCGGCGACGGTGACCTCGCGCCCGGCGGCGGCGACGCCGTACTCCTCGGGCTCGACCGTGCCCAGTACGACGACCGGCCCGCGCTGCTGGACGCCCTGGAGGCGGATCTGCACCGCGTCTTCAGCGACCGCGCACCCGGCCCCAAGCACCCGCTGATGCGCCGCCTCGGCCCGACCGTCCGCCGCTGCGAGCTGACCCCGGAGCCCTTCCTCGGCCTGATCGAGGCCAACCGCCAGGACCAGCGGGTGAGCCGCTACGCCACCTACGACGACCTGGTGGCCTACTGCGAGCTGTCCGCCAACCCCGTCGGCCGGCTCGTCCTCGGCATCACCGGCACGTCGAGCCCCGAGCGGATCCGCCGCTCCGACGCGGTCTGCACCGCCCTGCAGATCGTCGAACACATCCAGGACGTGGCCGAGGACCTTGGGCGCGACCGCGTCTACCTCCCCGCCGAGGACATGAAACGTTTCGGCGTCACAGAGGCCGATCTGGCCACCCCGAGCGGGGGCGCATCGGTGCGCGCACTGATCGCCTATGAAGCCGAACGCGCCCGTGACCTGCTGAATGAAGGCACCGCGCTGGTGGGTAGCGTCCACGGCAGACTCAAGCTGCTGCTGGCCGGTTTCGTCGCCGGCGGACGCGCCGCCCTCCAGGCGGTGGCGGCCGCCGAACACGACGTACTCCCTGGACCGCCCAAGCCGACCAAGCTCAGCCTGATGCGCGAGCTGGCGGCCGTACTGCGAAGAGAGGGGTGAGCCGGACCGTGGAGGCAACCGCACACGCGTCCGCGCCGGTGCTCGCTGCGTACCGCTACTGCGAGGCCGTCACCGGGCAGCAGGCGCGCAACTTCGCCTACGGCATCCGGCTGCTGCCGACCGACAGGCGGCAGGCCATGTCGGCGCTCTACGCCTTCTCCCGCCGGGTCGACGACATCGGCGACGGCAATCTGGAGACCACCGCCAAGCAGCAACGCCTGGAGGACACCCGGGCGCTGCTGGCCCGCATCAAGAACGGCCTGGTGGACGAGGACGACACCGACCCGGTCGCCGTCGCGCTCGCCGACGCCGCCGCGCGCTTCCCCATCCCGCTCGACGCGCTGGACGAGCTGATCGACGGTGTGCTGGCCGATGTGCGCGGCGAGACCTACGAGACCTGGGAGGACCTCAGGGTCTACTGCCGCTGTGTCGCCGGTGCCATCGGCCGGCTCTCGCTCGGCGTGTTCGGCACGGTGCCGGGCGCACCGGACGCCGAGCGCGCCCCCGAGTACGCCGACACCCTCGGCCTCGCCCTCCAACTGACCAACATCCTCAGGGACGTTCGCGAGGACGCCGGCAACGGCCGTACGTACCTGCCCGCCGAGGACCTCGCCAAGTTCGGCTGCTCGGCCGGCTTCGCGAGTCCGGTCCCGCCGCCCGGCTCCGACTTCGCCGGCCTGGTGCACTTCGAGGTGAAGCGGGCCCGCGCGCTGTTCGCCGAGGGCTTCCGGCTGCTGCCGATGCTCGACCGGCGCAGCGGCGCCTGCGTGGCCGCGATGGCCGGCATCTACCACCGTCTGCTCACCCGGATCGCCGCCGACCCCGAGGCGGTGCTGCGCGGCCGGGTCTCGCTGCCCGGCCGGGAGAAGGCCTTCGTCGCGGTGCGCGGGCTGTCCGGGCTCGACGCGCGGGCGATCGGCCGCCGGCAGGCCGTCCGGAGGCGTGGATGATGTGCCGGGCCGCGAACGACAGCGGTGACCCCGCGCCAGCGGGGCGGGCAACCCTCTCCGAGACGGCTGCGTCCATCACACACGTATGGGGGGAGGGCACATGACATCGCACGCCACCGCCGCGGTCGTCATCGGGGGCGGCCTCGCGGGCACGACCGCGGCGCTCGCGCTGGCCGACGCGGGGCTGCGGGTCACCCTCGTCGAGGGCCGGCCCCGCCTGGGCGGCCTGGTCTTCTCCTTCCGCCGCGACGGCGCCGCCGGCGAGCTGAGCGTCGACAACGGCCAGCACGTCTACCTCCGCTGCTGCACCGCGTACAGCGGGCTGCTGGAGCGGATCGGTGCCGCGGATCTGGTGCCCCTGCAGGACCGCATGGACGTACCGGTCCTGGACGCCGACCGGATGCGGCTCGGCCGGCTGCGCCGCACCGCCCTGCCCGTCCCGCTGCACCTCGCCAAGAGCCTCGCGGGCTACTCGCACCTGTCCCCGGCGGAGCGTGCCGGCGTCGTCCGCGCCACCCTCGCGCTCAAGGGCCTCGACCCCGCCGACCCGGCGCTGGACGGCGTCGACTTCGGCAGCTGGCTGCGCCGGTACGGCCAGTCGCCGCGCGCCGTCGAGGCGCTGTGGGACCTGGTCGGCATCGCCACCCTCAACGCCCGTGCCGCCGACGTCTCGATGGGCCTGGCCGCCAAGGTCTTCAAGACCGGGCTGCTGTCCGCCCCGGGCGCCGCCGACATCGGCTGGTCCCGCGTCCCGCTCGGCGACGTCCACGACGGCCTCGCCCGCAAGGCCCTGGAGAAGGCCGGGGTGCGCATCGCCCTGCGCACCCGCGCCGGGGCCCTGGCGCGTACGGACGACGGCTGGCGGGTCTCGGTGGACAACGGCCCGCACGGCAGCGAGCAGCTCACCGCCGGCACCGTCGTCCTCGCCGTACCGCAGCGCGAGACCCATGCCCTGCTGCCCGACGGAGCGTTGCCCGGCAGGGACCGCCTGCTGGACATCGGCACCGCTCCGATCCTCAACCTCCATGTGGTCTACGACCGCAAGGTGCTGCGCCGCCCCTTCTTCGCCGCGGTCGGCTCCCCGGTCCAGTGGGTCTTCGACCGTACCGAGGCCTCCGGGCTGCACGAGCTTCCGGACGGGGCCGGCTGCCAGTACCTGGCCGTCTCGCAGTCCGCGGCGCAGGAGGAGATCGACCAGCCGGTCGCCAAGCTCCGCGCCCGCTA
This sequence comes from Streptomyces sp. NPDC043738, assembly GCF_056436545.1. Taxonomy (NCBI): domain Bacteria; kingdom Bacillati; phylum Actinomycetota; class Actinomycetes; order Kitasatosporales; family Streptomycetaceae; genus Streptomyces; species Streptomyces sp. NPDC043738. The sequence goes on from NZ_JBWKCJ010000001.1 coordinate 286,284, forward strand.
CCTGCCCGAACTGGAGCGGCTGCTGCCCGCCGCCCGGGGCGCCAGGATCCGCGACTTCTTCGTCACCCGCGAGCGCACCGCGACCTTCGCGCCCGCGCCGGGCGTCGGCAGGCTCCGCCCCGCCGCCCGCACCCAAGCCCCCGGCCTGTACCTGGCCGGTGCGTGGACCGCCACCGGGTGGCCCGCGACCATGGAAAGCGCTGTCCGCAGCGGCACCGCCGCCGCCCGCGAAGCACTCACCGAACTTGGCTTCCCCCAGGGCCAGTTGCCTCAGGAGGCGGCATGACCACGAGTACCAGCGCTCCCACGAGCACGAGCATCGGAAACAGAGGAGAAACCGTGAATCCGGCTTCCCCAGCTATCGACACCGAGAGCGTCACCGCGCTGCTGGAGCGCGGACGGACGCTCGCCACTCCCGTGCTGCGTGCCGCCGTGGACCGGCTCGCTCCTCCCATGGACACCGTCGCCGCCTACCACTTCGGCTGGATCGACGCCGAGGGCAAGCCCAGTTCCGGGGACAGCGGCAAGGCGGTGCGGCCCGCGCTGGCCCTGCTGTCGGCCGAGGCCGCGGGCGCGGCCCCCGAGGTCGGCATCCCCGGTGCGGTCGCCGTCGAGCTGGTGCACAACTTCTCGCTGCTGCACGACGACCTCATGGACGGCGACGAGCAGCGCCGGCACCGCGACACGGTGTGGAAGGTGCACGGCCCCGCTCAGGCGATCCTCGTCGGCGACGCGCTGTTCGCCCTCGCCAACGAAATACTGCTGGAGCTCGGCACGGTCGACGCCGGCCGCGCCACCCGGCGGCTCACCCTGGCCACCCGCAAGCTGATCGACGGCCAGGCGCAGGACATCTCCTACGAGCACCGCGAGCGGGTCACCGTCGAGGAGTGCCTGGAGATGGAGGGCAACAAGACCGGTGCGCTGCTGGCCTGCGCCGTCTCCATCGGTGCGGTCCTCGGCGGCGCCGACGACCGCACCGCGGACACCCTGGAGAAGTACGGCTACCACCTCGGCCTCGCCTTCCAGGCCGTCGACGACGTGCTCGGCATCTGGGGCGACCCGGACGCCACCGGCAAGCGGCCCTGGAGCGATCTGCGCCAGCGCAAGAAGTCGCTGCCGGTCGTCGCCGCGCTCGCGGCCGGCGGCCCGGCCTCCGAGCGGCTGGCCCAGATCCTGGCGGCCGACGCCCAGAAGAGCGAGACCGAGATCGCCGACTTCACCGAGGAGGAGTTCGCCTCCCGCGCGGCCCTCATCGAGGAGGCCGGCGGCCGCGAGTGGACCTCCCAGGAGGCCCGCCGCCAGCACGCCACCGCGATCGCCGCGCTGGACGAGATCGAGATGCCGGAAAAGGTGCGCGCACAGCTCGTCGCACTCGCGGACTTCGTCGTTGTACGAGAGAGATGATCACGCACCGACACCGAATAGATCGCAGTCGCCGGCCGGCGCCAGCCGGGCGCCGGCCGACGGAATCCCTGAGCACGCTTTGACAGTTCACTGCCGAAGGGGAAGCCATGACAGCGACGACCGACGGAAGCACCGGGGCGCTGCCGCCCCGGGGCCCCTCGGCCAGCGACACCACCGCTGAGACAACCGAATCGACCCACCACACGGATACCGCCGTACTCCAGGACACGGCGGAGGCGGCCCGGCGCGCGACCGCACGCGCCACCGACTATCTGCTGTCCGTCCAGGACCCCGCCGGATGGTGGAAGGGCGACCTCCAGACCAACGTCACGATGGACGCCGAGGACCTGATGCTCCGCCAGTTCCTGGGCATCCAGGACCCGAAGCTCACCGAGGCCTCGGGCCGCTACATCCGCGGTGAGCAGGGCGAGGACGGGGCCTGGGCCACGTTCTACGGCGGGCCCGGCGAGCTCTCCACCACCATCGAGGCCTATGTCGCCCTCCGGCTCGCCGGGGACGAACCCGACGCGCCCCACATGGCCAGGGCCTCGGCCTGGATCCGCGCGCGGGGCGGCGTCGCGGCCGCCCGGGTCTTCACCCGTATCTGGCTGGCGCTCTTCGGCTGGTGGAAGTGGGAGGACCTGCCCCAACTCCCGCCGGAACTCCTCTACTTCCCCAAGTGGTTCCCGCTCAACATCTACGACTTCGGGTGCTGGGCGCGGCAGACCATCGTGCCGCTGACCATCGTCTCGGCCAAGCGCCCCGTCCGCCCGGCGCCGTTCGCCCTCGACGAGCTGCACACCAATCCCCGCGACCCCAACCCGCCCCGGCCGCTCGCCCTCGCCACCAGCTGGGACGGCGTCTTCCAGCGCCTGGACAAGGCGCTGCACCTGTACCACAAGGTCGCCCTGCGCAAGCTGCGCGGCGCCGCGATGCGCTCCGCCGCCCGCTGGATCATCGAACGGCAGGAGAACGACGGCTGCTGGGGCGGCATCCAGCCCCCGGCCGTCTACTCCGTCATCGCCCTGCACCTCCTCGGCTACGACCTCGACCACCCCGTGCTGCGCACCGGCCTGGAGTCACTGGACCGGTTCGCGGTATGGCGCGAGGACGGCGTACGGATGATCGAGGCCTGTCAGTCCCCGGTCTGGGACACCTGTCTGGCCGCCATCGCGCTGGCCGACGCCGGACTGCCCGCCGACCACCCGCAGTTGGTCAAGGCCGCCGACTGGATGCTCGACGAGCAGATCGACCGGCCCGGTGACTGGAGCGTGCGGCGGCCCCAACTCCCGTCCGGCGGCTGGGCGTTCGAGTTCGAGAACGACAACTACCCGGACATCGACGACACCGCCGAGGTGGTGCTCGCGCTGCGCCGTATCGACCACCCCGACCCGCATCGGGTCGAGGACGCGGTGCGCCGCGCGGTGCGGTGGAACCTCGGCATGCAGTCCAGGAACGGGGGTTGGGGCGCGTTCGACGTCGACAACACCAGCCCGCTGCCGGACCGCCTGCCGTTCTGCGACTTCGGCGAGGTCATCGACCCGCCGTCGGCCGATGTCACCGCCCATGTGGTGGAGATGCTCGCCGACGTCGGCCGTACGCACGACCCGCGCACCCGCCGCGGGATCGCCTGGCTGCTGGCCGAGCAGGAGCCCAGCGGCGCCTGGTTCGGCCGCTGGGGCACCAACTACGTCTACGGCACCGGCTCGGTGCTCCCCGCGCTCGCCGCGGCCGGCATCCCCGCCGCGCACCCGGCGGTCCGGCGCGCTGTGCGCTGGCTGGAGCGGGTGCAGAACGACGACGGAGGCTGGGGCGAGGACCAGCGGTCCTATCGGGACAAGGAGCGGTGGGCCGGGCGCGGCGCCTCGACCGCCTCGCAGACCGCCTGGGCGCTGATGGCGCTGCTCGCGGCCGGCGAACGGGAGAGCGAGGCGGTCCGGCGCGGCGTGCGCTGGCTGACCGCGACCCAGCGCGAGGACGGCTCCTGGGACGAGCCGTACTTCACCGGTACCGGCTTCCCCTGGGACTTCTCCATCAACTACCACCTCTACCGCCAGGTCTTCCCTTTGACGGCCCTGGGCCGCTATCTCCACGGGGGACCGGCCGCGGTGGAGGCCTGATGCCCGGACGGCCCCCCGCGGACGCGGACCCGCCGCTGCTGGTCGCCTGTGCGCTCGGCATCGAGAGGTTCGCGCTGCGCGGGGGAGGGGGCCGGCCGGCGGGGCAGGAACCGCCGCGGCTGGTGTTACTCCGTACGGGCATGGGCCCCCAGGCGGCCGAACGCGCCGTCGCCCGAGCGCTGGCTGAGGACCGGGCGACGGCGCGTTCCCCCGTCGTCGCCAGCGGCTTCTGCGCCGGCCTCGCCCCCGGGATGCGCCCGGGGGACGTGGTCGTCGCCGAGGCCACCCGCGACCACCGGCCCGGCGCGCCGGACCTGCCCTGCCGCGACAACGGCCCGCTGCTGCGCGCGCTGCGGCAGCGCGGCCTGACCGTGCACAGCGGACTGCTGTGCGGCTCCGACCATGTCGTGCGCGGCGCGGAGCGGGCCGCGCTGCACGCCTCCGGCGCGCTCGCGGTGGACATGGAATCCGCCGCCACGCTCCGCACGGCACAGCGGGCCGGCAGCCGTCCGGTTGCGGCCGTCCGGGTGGTCGTGGACGCTCCAGAACATGAACTCGTACGCATCGGCACCGTGCGCGGTGGAATATCGGCATTCCGGGTGCTGCGCTCCGTACTTCCTGTCTTCCATGAATGGCACCGTTCTTTGCTGCTCCCCTGGAGGTGAGCCAGATGGCCATGCCGCTCCGTCAGTCCATCCGGGTCGGGACCTATCTCTTTGAACAGAAGTTGATTCGCCGGCGCGAGAAGTTCCCGCTCATCGTCGAGCTCGAACCGCTCTTCGCGTGCAACCTCAAATGCGAGGGCTGCGGGAAGATCCAGCACCCCGCGGGGGTGCTCAAGCAGCGGATGCCGGTGGCACAGGCGGTGGGCGCGGTACTGGAGTCCGGTGCCCCGATGGTCTCGATCGCCGGTGGCGAGCCGTTGATGCACCCGCAGATCGACGAGATCGTGCGGCAGTTGGTGGCCCGTCGGAAGTACGTCTTCCTGTGCACCAACGCGATGCTGCTGCGCAAGAAGATGGACCAGTTCACTCCCTCGCCCTATTTCGCGTTCGCGGTGCACATCGACGGAATGCGTGAGCGCCACGACGAATCCGTGGCGAAGGAAGGCGTATTCGACGAGGCGGTGGCGGCGATCAAGGAAGCCAAGCGGTGCGGCTTCCGGGTCACCACCAATTCCACCTTCTTCAACACCGACACCCCGCAGACCATCATCGAGGTCCTCAACTTCCTCAATGACGACCTGCAGGTCGACGAAATGATGCTGTCGCCCGCCTACGCCTATGAAAAGGCCCCCGACCAGGAGCACTTCCTGGGCGTCGAGCAGACCCGGGAGCTGTTCCGGAAGGCCTTCGCCGGCGGAAACCGGCGCCGCTGGCGGCTCAACCACAGCCCGCTCTTCCTGGACTTCCTGGAGGGCAAGGCGGACTTCCCGTGCACGGCCTGGGCGATCCCCAACTACTCGCTGTTCGGCTGGCAGCGCCCGTGCTACCTGATGAGCGACGGCTACGTCCCGACGTACCGGGAGCTCATCGAGGAGACCGACTGGGACAAGTACGGCCGCGGCAAGGACCCGCGCTGTGCCAACTGCATGGCGCACTGCGGATACGAGCCGACGGCCGTCCTGGCCACCATGGGCTCCCTCAAGGAGTCCCTCCGGGCGGCCAAGGAGACCGTCGCGGGGAACCGCGGATGACTCCATGGGCGGGGGAGCCCACGTCCTGGGAGCTCCCCCGCCACCACGGTCAGTCGAACGAGCAGAGGGGGACCCACTGTGACGATGCTGGAACACATCCGCGCACCGCGTGACCTCAAGGCGCTCCCCGAGGGGCGCCTGCCCGAACTCGCCGAGGAGATCCGGCACTTCCTCGTGCACGCCGTCGCCCGCACCGGCGGTCATCTGGGCCCCAACCTGGGCGTGGTCGAGCTGACCATCGCCCTGCACCGGGTCTTCGACTCGCCCGCCGACCGCATCCTGTGGGACACCGGACACCAGTCGTACGTCCACAAACTGCTCACCGGCCGTCAGGACTTCTCCAAGCTGCGGGCCAAGGGCGGGCTGTCCGGCTACCCCTCGCGCGCCGAGTCCGACCACGACGTGATCGAGAACTCGCACGCCTCCACCGTCCTGGGCTGGGCCGACGGCCTGGCGAAGGCCAACCAGGTGCGCGGCAAGGACGACCACGTCGTCGCCGTCATCGGTGACGGCGCGCTGACCGGCGGAATGGCCTGGGAGGCGCTCAACAACATCGCCGTCGCCAAGGACCGCCCGCTGATCATCGTCGTCAACGACAACGAGCGCTCCTACGCGCCGACCATCGGCGGCCTGGCCGACCACCTCGCCACCCTGCGCACCACCGACGGCTACGAGAAGGTCCTGGCCTGGGGGAAGGACGTCCTCCAGCGCACCCCGGTCGTCGGGCAGCCGCTCTACGAGTCCCTGCACGGCGCCAAGAAGGGCTTCAAGGACGCCTTCGCGCCCCAGGGCATGTTCGAGGACCTGGGCCTGAAGTACATCGGACCGATCGACGGACATGACATCGCGGCCGTCGAGTCCGCGCTGCGCCGTGCGGCCGGCTTCCACGGGCCGGTGCTGGTGCACTGCCTCACCGAGAAGGGCCGCGGCTATCAGCCGGCCCTGGAGGACGAGGCGGACCACTTCCACACCGTCGGCATGATGGACCCGCTGACGTGTGCGCCGGTCGCCCCGCCCGGCGCGCCCTCCTGGACGTCCGTCTTCGCCGACGAAATGGTCCGCATCGGCGCCGAGCGCGAGGACGTGGTGGCCATCACGGCGGCGATGCTGCAGCCGGTGGGCCTGGGCAAGTTCGCCGAGGCGTTCCCGGACCGGGTGTGGGACGTGGGGATCGCCGAACAGCACGCCGCGGTCTCGGCCGCCGGGCTGGCCACCGGCGGACTGCATCCGGTCGTCGCGGTGTACGCCACCTTCCTCAACCGCGCCTTCGACCAGGTCCTGATGGACGTCGCCCTGCACAAGTGCGGGGTCACCTTCGTCCTGGACCGGGCCGGTGTCACCGGCACCGACGGCGCCTCGCACAACGGCATGTGGGACCTGTCGGTGCTGGGCGTCGTACCGGGCCTGCGGATCGCCGCGCCGCGCGACGCCGACCAGCTCCGCGCGCAGCTGCGCGAATCGCTGGAGGTGGACGACGCACCGACCGTCATCCGCTTCCCCAAGGAGTCGGTGGACGACCCGATCCCGGCCGTGGACCGGATCGGCGGCCTCGATGTCCTGTACCGCACGCCGCATCCGGACGTGCTGCTGGTCGCGGTCGGCGTGATGGCCCCGGTCTGCCTGCGGGTGGCCGAACTCCTCGCCGCGCGCGGCGTGGACGCGACCGTCGTCGACCCGCGCTGGGTCAAGCCGGTCGACGACGCCATCCCCCGGCTCGCCGCGCGGCACGCGATGGTCGCGGTCGTCGAGGACAACAGCCGCAACGGCGGTGTCGGCTGGGCCGTCGGCCAGGCACTGCGGGACGCGGACGTCGATGTGCCGCTGCGCACCTTCGGCCTGCCCGAGCAGTTCCTGCCGCACGCCCGGCGCGGGGAGCTGCTGGCCGACCTCGGCCTCACCCCGGCCGAGATCGCCGGCCGGATCAGCGCCGCGCTGGCCCGTAAGGAGAGCACCCCGTGACCGGTTTCGACCTGACCCGGCTGCTCGCCGAGCGCGGCGCCGAGCGCTACGACCTGCACACCCGCCACCTCAACCACCAGCTCCCGCGGATGCTGCGCACCATCGGCTTCGACAAGGTCTACGAGCGGGCGGAGGGCGCGTACTTCTGGGACGCCGACGGCCAGGACTACCTCGACATGCTGGCGGGCTTCGGGGTGATGGGCCTGGGCCGGCACCATCCCGTCGTCCGGCAGGCGCTGCACGACGTCCTGGACGCCGAGCTCCCCGACCTCACCCGCTTCGACTGCGCGCCGTTGCCCGGACTGCTCGCCGAGAAGCTGCTGGCCCACGCGCCTCACCTGGACCGGGTCTTCTTCGGCAACAGCGGCACCGAAGCCGTCGAGACCGCCCTGAAGTTCGCCCGCTGCGCCACCGGCAGACCGCGCGTCCTGTACTGCACCCATGCCTTCCACGGTCTGACCACCGGCGCGCTCTCCGTCAACGGCGAGGACGGCTTCCGCGACGGCTTCGCCCCGCTGCTGCCGGACACGGCCGTCGAGATGGGCGATCTGGCCGCGCTGGAACGCGAGCTCGAGCGCGGCGACGTGGCCGGGTTCGTCGTCGAGCCCGTCCAGGGCAAGGGCGTCCACCCCGCCCCGCCCGGTTTCCTGCGCGCCGCACAGGAGTTGCTGCACCGGCACAAGGCGCTGCTGATCGCCGACGAGGTGCAGACCGGCCTCGGCCGCACCGGCGACTTCTTCGCCTACCAGCACGAGGACGGCGTCGAACCGGACCTGGTGTGCGTGGCCAAGGCGCTCTCCGGCGGCTATGTCCCCGTCGGCGCGACCCTCGGCAAGGACTGGATCTTCAAGAAGGTCTACTCGTCCATGGACCGGGTGCTGGTGCACTCCGCCAGCTTCGGCTCCAACGCCCAGGCGATGGCGGCGGGTCTGGCGGTGCTCACGGTGCTGGAGGACGAGCAGCTCGTCGCCCACGCCCGGCACACCGGCGAGCTGCTGCGCTCCCGGCTCGCCGCACTGGTCGGCAGGTACGAGCTGCTGCACGACGTGCGCGGCCGCGGCCTGATGATCGGCATCGAGTTCGGCCGCCCCAGCTCGCTGGGCCTGCGGAGCCGCTGGACGATGCTGCAGGCGGCCCGCAAGGGCCTGTTCGCGCAGATGGTGGTGGTCCCGCTGCTGCAGCGGCACCGCATCCTGACCCAGGTCTCCGGCGACCATCTGGAGGTCATTAAGCTGATCCCGCCGCTGATCATCCAAGAGCCGGAAGTGGACCGCTTCGTCGAGGCGTTCACGGCCGTGATGGACGACGCCCATGGTGGCGGCGGCCTGCTGTGGGACTTCGGGCGGACGCTGGTCAAACAGGCGGTCGCCCACCGCTGACGACGCTGGTGGGGGGGCGCGATGGTTGCCGGGACGACGGTGCGGTCCGTCAACACGATGACGGCGCGCTGGGCGCGGGAGACGGTGGGGGAGCAGGGCACGGTGCTGACCGCGGCCGGCGTCTGGCCGCTGCTGGCCCTCCTCGCCGGCCCGGCGGCCGGCCCGGCGCGTACGGAGCTGGCCGAGGCCCTCGGCACGGATCCGGAGCACGCGGTACGCGAGGGCGGTGAACTCCTCGCCGCGCTGGCCGCCGCGGACGGCGTCGACGCGGCGGTGGGCCTGTGGGCCCGCCGCACCCTGACGCTGCGCCCCGCGTGGCTGGGCGGCCTGCCGCCCGGCGTGCACGGCGAGCTCACCGCGGACCCGGCCGCGGACCAGACGGCGCTCGACGCCTGGGCGCGCCGGCACACCGACGGCCTGATCGAGCGGATGCCGGTGCAGGTCACCCCCGACATGCTGCTGGTCCTGGCCAGTGCCCTGCTGGTGCGGACCACCTGGGTGCGGCCGTTCCAGGCGTTCCCGGACCGGGTGGGCGAAGGGCCTTGGGCGGGGCGGGAGCTGACCTCGCTCAGCCGCTCCGGGCCCGATGTGGACCGGGTGCGGGTGCACGCCACACCGGCCGGTCCGCTCACCGACGTCACGGTCGAGGGCGACAACGGCCTGGACGTCCATCTGCTGCTCGGCGGGCCCCGGACACCGGGCGGTGCGGTGCTGGACCACGGTGTCGCGGCGCTGGGCGGCAGCTACCCAACGGTGTCCGGCGCGGCGCTCGACGAGGGCGCGGGGCCGGGGCTGACGGTGACGACGGTGCCAAGTGTCGACGCCGCCCCGCGACTGCACCTCACCACCACGGCGTTCACCGTCGACGCCGACCACGATCTGCTGAAGCGGGCGGACCTCTTCGGTCTCGCCAGCGCCTGTGACACCTCCCGTGGGCACTTCCCCGGTATCAGTGACACCCCGCTCGCGACGGCGGCCGCCCGCCAGACGGCGACCGCGACCTTCGGCCCGCGGGGCTTCAGGGCGGCGGCCGTCACGGTCATGCCGGCCGCCGCGGGCGCCGCGCCGCCGCCCGCGCGCCACCAGGCGCTGCGGATCGCGGCCCGCTACGACCGGCCCTTCGGCTTCCTGGCCGTGCACCGGGCGTCGGGCCTGGTGCTGGCCGCGGGCTGGGTCGCCGAGCCGTGAGCGGCCGCTGCTCGCCCGTAGCGGCTCAGCCCTCCAGCAGCCGGTCGCGCAGCCGCTCGCGGGTGGCGGGCGCCAGCTTCAGGCCGTCGGTGAGGTAGCTCTCCGTCGAGCCCCAGGTCTTCTCGATCGCGTCGTAGGCGGCCGTGAGGTAGTCGGTGTGCGCACCGAACAGCGGCGAGAGCAGCTCCAGGACCTCCGGGGACATCCCGACCGCGGAGTCGTCGGAGCGGCGGATCTTGTAGCGGCGGTGCGGCTCGTTGGACTTGAGGTAGTCCTCCTCGATGGCGTCCCGCTCCACGCCGACCGCCAGCAGGGTCACCGCGACGGACAGGCCCGCGCGGTCCTTGCCGGCCGCGCAGTGCATCAGCGCCGGGACGCTGTCCTCGGCGAGCGCGTGCAGCACCCGGCTGTGGTCTTCCGTGCGGGTGGTGATGATGTGGCGGTAGGTCGCCGTCATGCGGGCCGCGGCCTTGCCGTCGCCGAGCAGGGTGCGCAGCTGCCCCAGCTCACCGTCGCGCACCATCGTCCAGAACTCCGCGCCGTCGGCCGGGTCGGTGAGCGGGATGTTCACATTGCGCACGCCGGGCAGCGCGACATCGGGGCCCTCCAGCTTGATGTCCGAGGCGTTGCGGAAGTCGAAGATGGTGTGCAGCCCGAGACCGGCCAGAAACGCCGTGTCCTGTTCCGTGGCGTGGGCGAGGTGCCCGCTGCGGAAGAGCCTGCCCTCCCGTACGCGACGCCCGTCCACGGTCGGCAGCCCGCCCACATCGCGGAAGTTGCGGACCTCCGCGAGCTCGGGCTGTGCCTGGGGGACCTGCGGCGTCTGCGTCACGGGCGCTCCTTGGTGTCGGCCGGCGACGCTGTTCGTCGACGGCGCGGGCACAACCGACGATACGACACTGATGCAATACTCAATCAAGCCGCGATGGTGGCGTGTGGAAGCGCGAGACGGCGCTCGGAGCATTGTGTGATCGATCATTATTCCAACTTGAGAAGAATTTGACCTGGTGGCATTAATCACCCCCCGTCAACCCCTGGTTACGGTGGCGTAGGTCACTTCTGAAGGTGAAGTATGTCCTGACGTGGCAGACGATTCGAAGAACATCAGCAGCGGCGCCAGGAGCGCTGCAGATGAGTCGAAGGACATCATCACCGGCGCCCACGGCGCCATCGGGTCGTACGCAGCCGTCGGGGACAGCTTCACAGAGGGGGTCGGGGATCCCGGCCCTGACGGGGTGTACATCGGTTGGGCGGACCGGCTCGCGGTCCTGCTCTCGGACCAGCAGGCGGAGGGGGACTTCCGCTATGCGAACCTCGCCGTCAGGGGACGGCTTCTGGACCAGATCGTCGAGGAGCAGGTGCCGCGGGCGAAGGAGCTCGCCCCGGCGCTGGTGACGTTCTGTGCCGGCGGCAACGACATCCTGCGGCCCGGCTCGGACCCGGACGCGGTCGCCGAGCGCTACGAGGCCGCGGTCGTCGATCTGCGGCGGTCGGTCGGTACGGTCCTGCTCTGCACCGGCTTCGACACCCGCGGTGTCCCGGTGCTCAAGCATCTGCGCGGCAAGATCGCGACGTATACGGCGCACGTCCGGGCCATCGCGGACCGGCACGACTGCCCGGTGCTGGACCTGTGGTCGCTGAAGTCGGTGCAGGACCGGCGGGCCTGGAGCGAGGACCGGCTGCATCTGTCGGCCGACGGCCACACCCGGGTGGCGCTGCGCGCGGCCCAGGTGCTCGGTCTTCGGGTGCCGGCCGACCCGGACCAGCCGTGGCCCCCGGAGGCGGAGCGGTCGGCCGCCGAGGCGCGGCGGGACAACATCCACTGGGCGCGGGAGCACCTCGTACCGTGGATCGGCCGCCGGCTGCGCGGCGAGTCCTCCGGCGACCATGTCGAGCCCAAGCGACCGGACCTGCTTCCGCTGTAGTGCGGCCGCGGCCCCATGGCGGGCCCGCGGCATGACTGAGGCCCCGCTTCCGCCGACGCGGAACGGGGCCTCAGTTGTGTGCCGCGGTGCCCGTGTACGGCAGGTCGGCCCAGACGACCCGGCCCTGACCGCTGTCGGCGGGCCGCGATCCCCAGCCGTCGGACAGCGCCCCGACGAGGAACAGGCCCCGTCCGCACTCCTTGTCCACGCTGCCGGGCTGGACGTGCGGTGCCGAGAGCCCCGGCCCGCCCTGGTCCGTGATCTCTATGCGTATGTGCGTCCCGACGAGGCTCAGTTCGCAGCCGACCTTCTCGCTGTCGGTGTGCCGTACCGCGTTGGTGAACAGCTCGGAGACCACCAACTCCACGTCGTCGCGGACCTGTTGATCCGCGCCCCACTCGCACAGCAGCGCACTGACGCGTCTGCGCGCCTCGGGAACGGACGTGCGTCGCGCCGGCAAGTGGAACGCGTCCTGCGGGTACTGGGCGACGAAGCCGCCACAGCGCCCTAACGAAGAAGCGTTGTTGGAGGAAGCCACGCCGTAACTATGTGCGATGTTGGTCACCGATGGCAAGGATCACTCTGTAATTTGCAGAATCGTAAGTGCAGTCTGTTCGTTAATGATGACGGCATGACACACTGCTGATCACTGACATCAGTTGGAGGCGATCGGACGTGGCGGACCCACGGTCGGCAGGCGCACCGACCGTCCTGCGGGTGGTGCTCGGCAAGCGGCTGCAGGACCTGCGCGAAAAGGCGGGACTCTCCTTCGAGCAGGCCGCCGCGGCGCTCGATGTGACCCACGCCACGATCAGGCGCATGGAGAAGGCCGAGGTCGGCCTCAAACTCCCCTACGTCGAGAAGCTGCTGGCGACCTACGGCGTCACCGACGGCGACGAGGTCGAGGGCTTCTTGTCGTTGGCCCGCGAGGCCAACAAGCCAGGCTGGTGGCACCGCTTCCGCGACGTACTGCCCGAGTGGTTCAGCGCGTTCGTCAGCCTGGAGGGCGAGGCCAACCTCATCCGCGCCTACCAGCCGCACTACGTCCCCGGGCTGCTGCAGACCGAGGACTACGCCACCGCCGTCCTGCGCGCCGGTATGCCGCACGCCTCCGCGGCCGACATCGACCGCATCGTCGCGCTGCGCATGGAGCGGCAGGCCCTGCTGACCCGCGAGAACGCACCGATGCTGTGGGTGGTCATGGACGAGACCGTCCTGCGGCGGCCGATCGGCGGGCCCAAGGTGATGCGCGACCAGATCACCCGGCTCATGGAGGCCACCGCGCTGCCGAACGTGCGGCTGCAGCTCATGCCCTTCGCCGCGGGCCCGCACCCCGCCATGTACGGGCCCTTCCACATCTTCCGCTTCCCGATCCCGGAACTCCCGGACATCGCATACGCGGAGAGCCTCGTCGGAGCCGTGTACTTCGACCAGCGCAACGACGTCTCGCAGTTCCTGGAGGCCCTGGACCGGATGTGCGCGCAGGCCGCGCCGGCACACACCACCGAGGCCATTCTGGGTGGCTTTCGCAAGGAGATCTGAACCCCCCATGGATCGCATACGCATCTACAACGGCATGCCCGCCAAAGAGCTGGGCACAGAGGGCTGGCACAAACCATGGAGCGGCGGGAACGGCGGCGAGTGCGTCGAGGCGATGCGGCTGGGGGACGGCCGCATCGCGCTGCGCCAGTCCACCGACCCGGACGGCCCGGCACTCATCTACACCCACCGTGAAATGGTGAGTTTCATCGAGGGCGCCAAGGCCGGCCACGCCGACTTCCTGCTCTCCGCCGCACCGGGCCGGTGCGCCGAACGGAGGTCGGCGTGAGCGAGCAGAACACCTCCCCCGCGGCCCCGGACCCGGAGGTCCCGCAGATCGGACCGTACGCCCCGGGCCCGGCGCACTCCGGCTTCGCGGCCGAGGAGATCGACACCAGCCGGCCGCACCCGGCGCGGATGTACGACTACTACCTCGGCGGCTGGGACAACTACGAGGTCGACCGGGTGGCCGCCGAGCGGGTCATCGAGGTCCACCCCCAGGTGCGGCTCAGCGCCCGCGCCAACCGCGCGTTCCTGCGCCGGGCGGTGCGCGAACTGGTCGCCGGCGGCATCCGCCAGATCATCGACATCGGCACCGGCATCCCCACTTCGCCCAACACCCACGAGGTGGCCCGCGAGATCGCCCCCGACACCCGCGTCGTGTACGCCGACAACGACCCGATCGTCGCCACCCACGCCGGGGCCCGGCTGACCAACACCGCGCACACCGGCTTCGTGCTCGGCGACGTCCGCGACCCCCGGGCGATCCTGGCGCACCCCACCGTCCGCGAACTGATCGACTTCGACCGGCCGGTGGCACTGCTGCTGGTCGCGGTGCTGCACTTCGTCCGGGACGACGAGGACCCCGCAGGCATCGTCGCCGCCCTCGCCGAGGAGCTCCCCGCGGGCAGTCACCTCGTCCTGTCGCACGCCACCGACGAGCCCTACGAGGCGTACGAAGGCGGCCACACGGACGAGGTGGCGCGAGCCGGCGTGCAGGACGTCTACAAGAGCGCCACCGCCACCCTCAACCTGCGGTCGAAGGCCGGTATCGAGCGGCTCTTCGGGCCGTTCGCACTGCTGCCGCCCGGCGTCGTACGGGTGCCGCTGTGGCGGCCGGACGGCGAGGTGCCCGGCGCGGAGGAACTCAACAACATCATTTTCTACGGCGCGGTGGGCCGCAAGGGCTGAGACCACCGGACACCGGCGGGGGCGGAAGGCCGCAGGCGACGTACCTGGAGACCTACGCCCCCGCGGGGGAGACCTGGGCCTCCGGCGGCTCCGGGAGTCCGGGCGGCGCCACCACACGTGCCGTCAGGTCGGGGGCGGCCGCCGGGGTGTTGAGCACCCCGCGCAGCTCGTCGGGTCCGACGAGGGCGGTGTGCGTCCCCGGCGCGGTGCACGCGTGCGCGCCCGCGACGGCGCCCAGCCGAGCGCACTCCTCGAGCGGCCGGCCCGCCAGCCGGCCGTAGAGGAAGCCACAGGTGAAGGCGTCGCCGGCGCCGTTGCTGTCCACGACCGGGCCGGGCGGGGCCACGGCCGGTACGAGCCGCGGGGTGCGGTCGTCGGGCGTGAGGAGGTACGCGCCGCCCGCACCGGCCGTCGCGATCACCGCCTCGGCGCGCCCCTGGCGGAGGATGTCCCGCATGACGGACCCGATCCGTTCGCCCGCCCCGGCCGTGCTGAGGAACACCAGGTCCGAGCGGAACGCGAACTCCCGGTGGTGTTCGGTCAGGCCGTCCCAGTCGTGCAGATCGGTGGAGACGGGGAGGCCGAGCGCTTCGATGTCGTCGTAGACGAAGCGCGCGAAGTGCGTGATCGACAGATGGACGTGCCGGGCCCGGCGCAGCGCGGGGAGGTAGTGCTCGGCCGGCATCCGCAGGTCGCGCGGGTCGCGGGCGTCGTGGAAGGACATCCGGCGGCCGTCGGGAGAGACGAGGTTGACCGCGCGCCGGGTGCCGTGCGGGGAGATCAGCGGACGGAAGTCGACGCCGGTGCCGGCCAGCCGCTCGCGGACCAGGCTGCCGGGATGGTCGTCGCCGATGAAGTCCACGAGCCCGGTGGCCAGCCCGAGCGCCGCGCACCCCAGCGCGACGCCGGTGCCGGTGTGCCCCGCCCACTCGCGGATGGGCGCCACCGGGTGGGAATCGGCGAGCGGCACGGGCAGCGCGCCGACCGGCACGACGGTGTCCACGCCCGTCCCGCCGAAGACGAGTACGTCGTATGCGTCATACGGCTCAGAAACCTGCTGGAATGTCACAAGCGTCCCTGAATCTCTTGCTGGTGAGGCGAATCCCTTGCTGGCGAGACCGTTTGCGGACGGGTGCGTCCACTGCCGGAGAGACACACCCTAGACGCAGCAGCGCCGCAAATCGGGATGTCAGGGACTGGGGTGGCACGAGGGAGGAAAGGAATCGCAAGAAGTCGTGCAGACGAGCGGTGGCCCGACGGGTCCGGCAGGGGAACGAGGTGGGGATGGCAGAGCACTCCAATGGCGGGCGCACCGCGATCGTGATCGGGGGCGGGCTCGCCGGAATGCTGGCCGTCACCGCCCTCATCGGACAGGTCGAGGCGATCACGGTCGTCGAACGCGACCGGTATCCGCGGGACCGTGCCTTCCGTAAGGGCGTCCCGCAGGCCCGCCATCTGCACATCCTCCTCAGCGGCGGTCAGCGGGCGCTGGAGGAGCTGCTGCCCGGCACGGTCGCCGCGCTCACCGAGGCCGGGGCGCGCAGCCTGTATCTGCCGCGCGACATCCTCACCCGTACCCCCACCGGATGGCAGCGCCGCTTCGACGAGCGCCGTCATCGCACGCTGAGCATCACCCGGCCGGTGCTGGACGCGGTCGTACGCGAGCGGGCGCTGCGGGTGGCCGCCGGCTCGCCCACCCGGGTGGAGGTCCTGGAGGCGACCGAGGCCGTCGGGCTGACCGGGGACGCCGGCCGGGTGAGCGGGGTGCGCGTCCGGTCACGGGACGCCGGGCCGGGTGAGCCCGCCGAACGGGCGCTGCCGGCCGCGCTCGTCGTGGACGCCTCGGGCCGGGCATCCCGCGCCCCCCAGTGGTACGCCGCACTGGGCCGGACCTCCCCGCACGAGGAGACCGTCGACGCCGGACTCGCCTACGCCACCCGGATGTACCGGCCCAAGGACCTGGACACCGCCCCCGACGCGGGCGTCAACGTCCCCGGCTGGCCGGAGTGTCCCCGCGGCGCCGCGTACATCCCGGTCGAGGACGGCAACTGGCTGCTGACGCTGTCGGGCGTGCGCGGGCACCACCCGCCCACGGACGCGGCCGAGTTCACCGCGTTCAGCGCCACGATCGGCGACCCGTACATCCACGAACTGCTCGCACGGGCCGAGCCGCTCTCGCCGGTGCACGGCTTCCGCGACACCCGCAACCGGCGTCGGCGTTTCGAGCGCCCCGGTGCCCTGCCCGAAGGGTTCCTCGTCCTGGGGGACGCCGCCTGCACCTTCAACCCCGTATACGGGCAGGGCATGTCGGTCGCCGCGCTGGGCGCGCTGGCGGTGCGCGACGCCCTCGCCGGCGGTGGCGGTCTGCGGCCCGGTGCCACCGCCGAGGCGCAGCGGGCGGTGGCCCGCGCCGTGGAGCCCGCCTGGCTCGCCGCGGTGGGCGCGGACCGCCCCTACGCCGGCGGCCAGGAAGCCGGGGCGGGCCTCGGCGAACGGCTGAGCACCTGGTACGTCGACCGGCTGTTCGCCCGCGCCGGCGTCGACCGCGTCGTCGGCAACGCCTTCCGGGACGTCTTCTGCCTCACCGCACCCCCCACCCGGCTCCTCGCCCCCCGGATCCTGCTCCGCACCCTCCTGCTGCCCCGGCGCCGCGGACTCCCCGCCCCGCCCACCGTCGTCGAGGGGACCTGAGCTCCGCCGGAGCCGGCCCGGAAATCCGGCTGCGCCCGCCCGCGGACCTGCGCAAGGGTGAGGCATGACATGGACGACGACCCGGGACCCGGGCGCATTCGAAGCCGCCGCCGGCGCGTTCCTGCGCGGGCGGCCGGCCGAGCACACCGTGCTGCTGTCGGTGGTGTCCGCCCTGCGGGAGTTGGGCCGGGACAGGTACGGAGACGACGCGCCGTGGTTCGGATGGTGGCGGCGCGACGGGCGGGGCGCGGTCGGTGCGGCGTTCGTCCGGACACCGCCGCGCACGGTGCTGCTCTCGCCGATGCCGGACGGTGCCGCGGTCGAGCTGGCGCAGGCGCTGGCGCACGAGCCGGACGGCATTCCGGGGGTGAACGGCGTCAGGGCGGCGGCCGAGGCGTTCGCCGCGGCCTGGCAGGAGCGGCTGGGGGGCACGGTGCGTCTGGCCAAACGCCACCGCCGCTACCGGCTGGGCGAGCTGACGCCGCCCACCCCCGCACCGCCCGGTGCGGCCCGTCCCGCCACGCCCGCCGACCGGGATCTCCTGCTCGCCTGGTCCACGGCCTTCGCCGCCGAGACCGGTGGCCCGCCGCCGCGCGACGCCCGTGCGGTCGACGACCGCATCGCCGGCGGCCGCTGCATGCTGTGGGAGGCCGGTGGACGGCCGGTCGCCATGGCCGGGGTCACCCGCACGCTCAGCGGCATGGCCCGGGTCGCCCCCGTCTACACCCCGCCCGAGCTGCGCGGACGCGGTTTCGCCGGGGCCGCGACCGCCGCCGTCTCGGGCGCCGCACGGGACGGCGGTGCCCGCGAGGTGCTGCTCTTCGCCGACCTCGCCAACCCCACCAGCAACGCCCTCTACCAGCGGCTCGGCTACCGCCCGATGGAGGAGCATGTCGTACTGGAGTTCGGGTGAGGGGTTCGGGTACGGGGCGGGGTCGCCGGTGCCCGCCGCCCCATCGGTGCGAAGGACCTCACACCCCGGCCTGGAATGCCGCAGCCGGTCGCGCGGTTGTGGTCTGCGGGTGATGGTGTGGAGTCCGGGTGTCGTGGTGCGGGAGCGCACGACGGCGCCGCGAGGCGCGGTGTGCCGGAACCTGCCGCTCGCGCGGCCCGTTCACTTCGCGACTGCCCCGACCATGGAGGTGCCGTGACCGGTTCCCGACCCCGCCGCACTCGACTTTCCGCACTGCGCCCCGCGAGCTTCGGCGCCGAGCCCACAGGAGAGCGGCTGGCCAGGATGCGCAGATCGCCGCAGTTCGTGGACGGGCAGTTCCGCAATCCTGCGCCCACCAGGCAACTGCTCCACGGCTCCGCGCTGCCGATGGCACGTACGCAGCTGAGCCGTGAGGGGCGGCTGCGCCGGGCGCCGGTCGGCCGGATTCCGGTGCACCGCCCGACCGCCGAGGACTGGGGCCGGCCGCCCGCCTCCGGGCTGCGGCTCACCTGGATGGGCCATTCGAGCGTGCTGGCCGAGATAGACGGGCGGCGGGTGCTCTTCGACCCGGTCTGGGGTGAGCGCTGCTCGCCCTTCACCTGGGCCGGACCCAAGCGGATGCACCCGGTGCCCGTCGAGCTGGACGCGCTCGACCCGGTCGACGTCGTGGTGATCTCGCACGACCACTACGACCATCTCGACATGTCGACGGTCCAGGGCCTGATCCGCACCGGCGCGGCCTTCGTCGTCCCGCTCGGGATCGGCGCCGACCTGGAGTTCTGGGGCGTTCCCGAGGAGCGGATCACCGAGCTGGACTGGCACGAGGCCACCCGCGTCGGCGGCCTGACCCTCACCGCCACCCCCGCCCAGCACTTCTGCGGCCGCGGCCTGCGCGGCCCCCAGCACACCCTGTGGGCCTCCTGGGTGGTCGCCGGCCCCCAGCACCGGATCTTCCACAGCGGTGACACCGGCTACTTCTCCGGCTTCGCCGAGATCGGCGCGGCGCACGGCCCGTTCGACGCGACGATGATCCAGATCGGTGCGTACAGCGATTTCTGGCCGGACATCCATATGACCCCCGAGGAGGGGCTGCGGGCGCACGCCGACCTGTCCGGCGGCAGCCCGCAGGGAGTGCTGCTGCCGATCCACTGGGGCACCTTCAACCTCGCGCCCCATCCGTGGTCCGAACCCGTGGAGCGCACGGTCGCGGCGGCGCGGAGGGACGGTGCGAAGGTGGCCGCACCGGTGCCGGGCAAGCCGTTCGAGCCCGCCGACGAGCCGGTCGTGGAGCCCTGGTGGCGGGCGGTGGCCGTGCCGCCGGTTCAGGGCTGGCCGAGTTGGCCCCCGGCGCGCGTCGTGCCGGCGAGCGCCGTCCGCGAGCCGTCGGGAGCCGCGGAACCGTCGGAACCCTCGGAAGGGGCATCCGCGGAGGCGTCAACTCCCTCTTTTTGAACGGAGGTTCGGATCTGCTCGCACTGGCGTGCGCGCCTCGCCCACCCAGGGAGGTGGCGCGGGGTAGCGAAACCTCGAAGTAGGTCCGAACCCCACCCCGGCAACAACTAGCGTGCGTGCTCCGTGAACTGCCAACGGCCGATCCGGAGGGCGCCCATGCCTACCGCATTCCCCCAGGGGCCCCAGACGTCCCAGGAGGCTCCCAGGTCCCCAGAGACCCGGGATTTCCCGGGGGCAGCCCCCGTTCCCGCCGTCAGGCGGCGGGAACGGGAGGGCGGACGACACGGCCGCGCCTCCTTCCCCGAGTCGGCCGCCGACTCGGCGATACGGTCCCGTCTGGTCCGGCTCACCGCCGTCCCCTGCCTGCTGACCGCGGTCGTCTGCACCGCCGTCGCCGCCTTCGTCGTCCAGGCCGGCGGCGCCCGGATCACCAGCCGGGAGTGGGTGGTGCTGTCCGGCGGACTGGCCATCGTCTGCGTCATCGTGCTCACCGCGAGCGCGGCCGCCAACTCCGAGGCCCGCGCCACCGTCACCCGCTACGCCCGGTTGCGCCAGGTCTGCGCCCGCAGCCAGTCCGACCTGTACGACCTGCTGGACCGGGTACGCCAGGGCGAATGGCTCCAGCGCCGCGACCCCGAGGCGGCCCTGGTACCCACCGGTGACACCCTCGACCTGCTCGCCCATGAAGTCGCCGCCGCGGGCCGGGCCGCCGAGTCCGCCGTCATCGACGCGGTCGCCATCGCCCGCAGCAACGCCAGCGGCAGCGAGCAGAAGGTCGAGGTCTTCGTGAACCTCGCCCGCCGGCTGCAGTCCCTGGTGCACCGCGAGATCGAGCTGCTGGACGAGCTGGAGAACCAGGTCGAGGACCCGGACCTGCTCAAGGGCCTGTTCCACGTCGACCACCTGGCCACCCGCATCCGCCGGCACGCCGAGAACCTCGCCGTCCTCGGCGGCGCCATCTCGCGCCGCCAGTGGAGCCGCCCGGTCTCCATGACCGAGGTGCTGCGCTCCTCGATCGCCGAGGTCGAGCAGTACCCGAGGATCAAGCTGGTGCCGCCGATCGAGGGCACCCTGCGCGGGCACGCCGTCGCCGACGTCATCCACCTGCTCGCCGAACTCGTCGAGAACGCCACGATCTACTCCGCCCCGCAGACCCCCGTCCTGCTGCGCGCCCAGCTCGTCACCGCCGGCCTGGCCGTCGAGGTCGAGGACCGCGGCCTGGGGATGTCCGCGGACGAGCAGACGCGGATGAACGCCCTGCTCGCCGACCCCGACCACGTCGACGTCGACGAGCTGCTGAGCGACGGCCGGATCGGGCTCTTCGTGGTCTCCTCGCTCGCCCGCCGGCACGGCATCGTCGTCCGGCTGCAGAGCAACATCTACGGCGGTGTGCAGGCCGTGCTGATCGTGCCGCAGGGACTGCTCGGCGCGGACTTCGCCGACGGAGAGGCGGGCGGTGCCGAAGCGCCGCGCATCGGATCCCCGGACACCGACCCGGCCCGCGAGCACGGGACGTACGACAGCGGCTACGCCCCCGAGGAGGCCGGTCACGACGCGCACGACCGCAGCGGCGACGGCCCCCGGACCGCGGCCATCCCCGCGCCCGCGCCCGCCCCCGACGACACGCTCGGCACCCCGCGGCACGGCTACGACGAGCCCGGGGCCCCGGTTCCCGCCGAGGCCTTCGAGGACACCGATCCCGGATCCGGCGCGTCCCGCCGCCGGCTGGTCCACGCAGCGGGCACCCACCGCGCCGAAGCCGCCGTGGCCGACGCAGCCACCCCCGACCCGCACCGACCCGAAGCCGCCCGCGGCACCCCCGCCGAGCCCGGCCCGGTCGTGCTGCCGCCCGCGCCGCCAGCTTCCATGGACAACGCCGCCCGCCCCAGGCTGCCGAGGCGGCACAAGCAGACGCACCTCGTCCCCGAACTGCGCGGTGACCCGATCCTGCCCTCCCCGACGCGCCGTACGGGCCCCGAGCCCGAGCACGACCCCGGCCTGATGGCCGCCTTCCGGCGCGGCTTCGGCCTCGCCGAGGACAGCGATGCCGGCCCCGCCGGCGACGACGGCACCACTCCGGCCCACGGCGGCGAAGCCGGCGGCCCGGCCGGCGGTGACCCGCTCCACGACCATGACCACGATGCCCCGATGGCCCGCCCCCGAGGAGACGACCGCAACCATGGTGAGTGATGTGCGTGCGCAGGCGCATTCGCAGCTGCAGAGCAGTCAGCACACCGATCTGTCCTGGCTGCTGACCGGGCTCGTCCAGCGCGTGCCGCACGCCCGCAGCGCGCTCCTGCTGTCCTCGGACGGCCTGGTCAAGGCCGCTCATGGCTTCGACCCCGACAGCGCCGATCACATGGCGGCCCTCTCCTGTGGCCTGTACTCCCTCGCCCGCAGCGCCGGAGCACGCTTCGGCGAGGGCGGCGACGTCCTGCAGGTCGTCGTCGAGCTGGAGTCCTCCTTCCTGTTCGTCTCCACCGCCGGATCGGGCGCCTGCCTGGCGGTGCTCGCCGGGCGCGAGGCCGATGTGGCGGTACTGGGCTACGAGATGTCGATGCTGGTCAAGAGCGTTCGGCCGTACCTTGCCACCCCCGCGCGCCACCAGGCGTCCGCGGGCGGTCGTTGACCGCGGCCGTGCGCCGGCGGCAGCGGGGCCACGAGCCGTGGTACGACGACGCCGCGGGCCGGCTGGTCCGCCCGTACACCATCAGCAACGGCCGGACCCGTCCGACGGCGCACTTCGACCTGCTGACCATGGTGATGGCCACCGGCCGGCGGCCCGTCGCCGGGCAGGGCCCCGAACACGCCCAGGTGCTGGGACTGTGCGGCGGGCCGGTCTCGGTCGCCGAGATCGCCGCCCACATACGGCTGCCCGCCGTGGTCACCAAAGTGCTCCTCGCCGACCTCGTCGACTGCGGGGCGCTCACCGCGCGGGCCCCCGCGGCCGTTTCGGCGGGGCCCGCCTCCCGTACCGACCGAGCCCTGCTGGAGGCGGTGCTGAATGGACTTCGCAAACGACTGTGACGCCCGGCAGGGGCACACCTCGGCCGAGCTCTTCCCGACGGCGCTGAAAATCCTGGTCGCGGGCGGCTTCGGCGTCGGCAAGACGACCTTCGTCGGAGCGGTGAGCGAGATCGAGCCGCTCAGCACGGAAGAGCTGCTCACACAGATCAGCGTCGGCACCGACGATCTGGCGGGCGTCGAGGAGAAGCAGACCACGACCGTCGCCATGGACTTCGGCCGGATCACGCTCGGTCCCGAGCACATCCTCTACCTCTTCGGGACGCCGGGGCAGCAGCGCTTCTGGTTCATGTGGGACGAGTTGTCCAACGGTGTGCTCGGCGCGGTCATCCTCGCCGACACCCGCCGCCTGGACCAGTGCTTCGCCGCCGTCGACTTCTTCGAGCGGCGGGGCATCCAGTTCATCGTCGCCGTCAACGAGTTCGACGGCTCCTACCGCTACGAGCCGGACGAGGTCCGCAACGCCATGGACCTCGCCCCGGACACCCCCGTCGTGCTCTGCGACGCCCGCCAGTGCAGCTCGGCCACCCGTGTCCTGGTCTCGCTCGTCCAGCATCTGCTCACGCCCGTCCTCACCGCGTCCCCGGAGCCCCCATGAACCACCCCGCCTCCCGCGTCCCGTACGTCTCCTACGACCCGACGCGCCATCTGCTGCTCACCCCTCAGGACGACGAGGCTCCGGCGCGGGTGGCCCGGTTGCGCGCCCTGGGCATCGGTGACTCCCCGCTGCCCGCGTTCGACGACTTCGCCCGCAAGCTCGCCCGGACCACCCGGGCGCCGTACTCGATGGTCAACTTCATCGACGAGCACCGGCAGTACTTCGCCGGCCTCTACACCCCGGCCCAGGACCAGGCGGTCGAGCTGGGACCGGCACCCGCCAGCGCCCAGCCCGGCCGGGAGATGGACCGCGACCACGGCTACTGCCCGCATGTCATCGTCCGCCGCAAGGCGCTGGTGCTGGAGGACGTCTGCGACTATCCGCGGTTCGCCGGCAACCCCGTCGTGGACGAGATCGGCATCCGCTCCTACCTGGGCGCGCCACTGATCGACCGCACCGGCATGGCGCTGGGCACCGTGTGTGTGGTGGACCTCGAACCGCGTCCCTGGGGGCGGGAGGGACTGGCGACCATCAAGTCGATGGCCGCCGAACTCGTCGAGCAGATCCACCGCATGGAGGAGCGGCAGAGCGGCACCCGCTGATCCGGGCGCGGTGCCCGACGCCGCGGCCGGCCCGGGGCTGTGATGGGCCGGTGGACGCGGCCCCGGGGCAGGGCCGGCCGCTCACCTCAGGCGGGCGAACCACGAACGCTGCCGGACCGGTCCGGTGCGCTGTCCCGGCACCGTGGCCTGGACGTCCTCGACCGGGACCGGGGCCGCGACGGCGTCCGCGGTGTCCTCCTCGGGCCACTCCGACGGCTCCAGCCGCAGCAGCTCCGCGAGCCGGGCGGACCACTCGCCCTTCGTCTGGCCCAGGGCGATCTCGCCCAGGCGCAGCAGCTGGACGTCGGAGGTGCCGGCCGGCGCGAAGATGTGGTGGGCGTCGCGCAGGAAGCGCTCGACGGGCCGGTTGGTGAACAGCCCGCACGCGGCATGGATGTCCATCGCGTCGCGCGCCGACTCCAGCGCCGACTCCACATTGACCAGCTTGGCGTTCATCAGCTCCGCATCGCACGGCAGGCCCTGGTCCAGCAGGTGCACCGCGTGGTACGCGGACAGCCGGGCCAGCAGCAGCCGCGACTGGATCCGTCCGAGCTTGAGCTTGATGTTGCCGAGGTCGGCCAGCGGTTTGCCGTAGCGCTCGCGCTGTGCGCAGAACGTCGTGGTCTCGTCCAGCACGGCCTGGTGGATGCCCAGCGAGACGGCGGTCAGATTGGGCCGTCCGTACAGCACGCTGGAGGAGTACGCGACGGACAGCCCGTCGCCCTCCCGGCCCAGCAGGTTCGCCGCCGGGACCCGGCAGTCGTCGAAGCACAGCTCGCCGAAGCTGAAGCCGTGCAGGCCCATCGCGGGCTGCTGCGGTGCGACCCGGAATCCGGGGGTGCCGGAATCGACGAGGAACGCCGACAGCCCCTTGGAGCCCTCGCCGGTGCGGACGACGACACCGTGCAGATCGCCGACATGGCTGTTGCCGACGTAGATCTTGCGGCCGTTGAGGAGGTAGTCGTCGCCGTCGCGGACCGCGGTGCTCTCCATGCCCAGGACGTGGCCGCCGGACTGCGGTTCGGTGACGGCGATGGTCGGCAGGCAGTCCCCGGAGGCGATGGCCGGCAGCCAGGTCTTCTTCTGCTCCTCGCTGCCGAAGTGGACGATCTTCGCGACGCCGAGCTGGGACGCCTGCACCATCGCGCCCATCGCGGCGCTGACCCGGGAGAGCTCCTCGATGATGAGGGTCTTGGCGACATGCCCGGCACCCATTCCGCCGTACGCCCGGTGCACCGTCGCGCCGACCCAGCCCTGACGGGCGATCAGCCGGGAGAGGTCGCGGCAGACGGCACGGTTCGCCTCCATCTCCGCGATCCGGGGGCGGACCTCCCTCTCGGCGAAGTCACGCACCCGCTGCCGGAGTGCCTCATGCCGCTGGTCGGTGAAGTAGCGATGCAAGACGAGCCCTCCTCCACGATCTTCCCCGTGCTGGTCGCACCCGGGACCGCCCTGGCGGCGCCGCGCGCAGTGACGTTCCGGAACGTGATCTATCGCTTACCGTGTGCAATACCCGTTGGCATACCTGCTGCGGGCGGCGCAAAACATCAACTGGGGGCATTCATGGCGGGAGTTGGAGTGCGAAAGGGGGGCGCACCACCCCGGTCCGATGAATGGGGTGGCGCGGTTCCCCGGAGCCCGGAACCGCGCCACCCCACGCCACCCGACCGCCAGGCGGTGGGCCTCAGTGCCCGTGGTCGCAGCAGGACTCACGGCGCTGCTGCCGGCCCACCTCCAGCCAGTCCGTCACGGACGGCCGCAGGGCGCGGGCGGTGGGCGCGGGGAAGGAGCCGACCAGCTCCCGCTGCTCGAACAGCCGCCCGCCGCGCAGCACCCCCGAGGTCCGCACCAGCGAGTCGAAATCGCTGAACGGATCGCCGTCCACCAGCGTCATGTCGCCGAGCTTGCCGACCTCCAGCGTTCCCAGATCCCGCTGGGCGCCGAACACCCGGGCGGGCAGCGCGGTCGCGGTACGCAGCGTCTGGCTCACGCTCAGGCCGCCCCGGTGCAGCGCCCGCAGGCACAGATGCAGGCCCAGCCCCACCGGCGTCAGCGGCTGGTCGGTACCCAGCGCGACCAGTCCGCCGTCGCGCAGCACCCGCCGGTAGACGCCGACCTCGGTCTCGATGTCGGCCAGCTGCGCGGGAGTGGGGCGACGCCCGGCGTTCTCCCGTACGAGCGCCAGGTCCCAGGGCGGCATCAGCCGCCCCACCCGCACGTCGTCGGCCAGCGCCGGATCGTCACCGAGCAGCGCCTCCGCCGAGAACGGGGTCGCGAGGAGGTGGAAGTCGCCTTTGGCGTAGACCTCCTCGACGTCCTGGTAGGCGCGCCCCGAACGCGACACCGCGTGCCCGAACTCCAGGCGCTGTGTGGCCTGCAGATGGGTGGTCAGGTCCTGGCCCAGGTGGACGCCCGGGGTGAGCAGATGGCTCCCGGAGCGGACCCCGAGCCGGTCATGGGCGAAGCGTGCGGCCTCCTCCATCACCCAGCCCGGTGCCCGGACGTAGGTCTTGACGAAGTCCCAGTCCAGCGCGGCGCCGCGGGCCAGCGACCGCCGCAACCCCGCCCGGGTGCGGTGCGCCCGCCCCATGCTGTAGGCGACCCGCCCGCCGTCCAGCAGCTCCCCGCAGGTCAGCAGCCGCGGTCCGGCGAGCGCACCGGCCGCCACCGCCTCCCGGATGCGGACCTGTTCGTAGGAGAAGCCGCCGCAGGAGACCGCGGTGGTGATGCCGTACGCCAGCTGCAGCGCGGTCTGCCGGCCGCCGTACGTCGTCTGCCAGGGGTGGGTGTGCGCGTCCCACAGGCCGGGCAGCACGGTGCGTGCGGACGCGTCCACCCGGCGGGCCGCGCCGGACCGGTGCGGGCGGTGTGGCTCCACGGCGGTGATCCGTCCGTCCCGCACCACCACATCGACGTCCTCGCGCACCGTGTCGCCGGTGCCGTCCCAGAACCTGCCCGCGTGGACGACGGTGTCCCGGGCGCGCGACGGCCGGTGGGTGAGGGTGAGCGGCACGCTGCGCGCGGGGCCGCCGGACACCGGGATCAGCCGCAGCCCGCCCGCCGAGAGATACAGCAGCGTGCGGGAGTCGCCGGACCACGACGGGTGGTCGGCGCTCTCGTCGGTCAGCCGCCGCGGCGCCCCGTCCGGCGTCCCGTCGGGCCGCACCGGCAGCACCCACAGCGCGGACTCGGCGATCAGCGCCATCCAGCGGCCGTCGGGCGACCACACGGGCCCCGAGTCGTAGCGGTCGGAGATCGAGACATGCTCGGCGAGCGCGAACAGCCGGTCCGCGCCGGTCTCGGTGTCCACGACCCGGATGACGTTGTAGCCCTCGCGGAAACGGCGGTTGAGGCGGTTGCGGTCGCAGTAGGCCAGATGGCGGCCGTCCGGTGACCAGCTGGGCCGTCCCGGCAGCCCGCCGGCGCCCATGGGCGTGGCCAGCACCCGCTCCTTGCCGTCGGACAGGGTGCGTAGGACGAGGTTTCCGCTCATGTCGAGCGCGGCCAGCCGCCCGCCGTCCGGGGACAGCGCCGGCTGGACCCGGCCTCCGGTGGCCAGCACCGTCTCCTCGCCGGAGGCCACGTCCCGGCGGCGTACCGCGAACAGCCCGTCCCGGTCGTCGGCGTACAGCAGCGCCCGCCCGTCGCGCGACCAGCTCGGCGCCAGGACGTAGCGGGTGGCGTCGGCCCGGACGATCCTGCGGGGCGCGCCACCTCCCGAAGTGGGCGCCAACCACAGGGAGTTGAGGGCGGCGAAGGCGACCTTGCGGCCGTCGGGGGAGAGCGCCGGCAGATGCACCCCGCGCACCGGGCCGGGGGCCGTCCGCTCGAAGCCGTAGTCCTTGACGCGGTAACCGGGGCGGTCCAGTGTCATCCGGGCGGTGAACGGGATGGTCTCGGCCCGTTGCGGGGCGTCGGGACGGACGATCCGGAACTGCCCGCCCACCGTCAGCAGCAGCTCGTCGTGCGAGACCCAGCGCGGCGGCACCGGCTCCACATCGCCCTCGACCGCCACCGGAGCACCGTCCACCACCAGCGCGCAGGTCGGCCCCGGATAGTCCGTGGTCCGCAGATAGGCGAGCCGGCCGGCGGGGGACAGCGCCGGCACCATCACCTGGGCGGCCGAGGAGTCGGTGTGCTCGGTGCGCACCGGGCCGCTGCCGTCGGCGGGCACCGAGGCGACCGTACGGCAGGCCAGCGTCGCGCCCGACGCGAGGCCCCGTACGAAGAAGATCCGCGAGCCGTCCGGCGACCAGCACGGGTCGAAGTCCTCCCAGGCGCCGTCCTGATGGGGGCCGTCCTGGCCGGTCAGTCCGGTGACCCGGGTCAGCCGTCCGGTCCTCACCTCCAGCACCCACAGCCGGTAGGCGCTGCCGGTCACCGCGTCCCCGCCCCGCTCCGAGGCGAAGGCGATCCGGGTCCCGTCCGGGGACCAGGCGGGACCGCGGTCGTCCCACGGGCCGTCGGTCAGCTGCCGGAGCCCGGAGCCGTCGGTGGCGAGCGTCCACAGGTGGAAGTTGCCGCCCCGGTAGGCGCACAGGGCGATCCGGCGGCCGTCGGGGGAGTGCACCGGACGGGTGGGCTCCAGATCGGGCGGGGTCAGCGCCACCGCGTCGCCGCCGGCCCGCGGCAGCGACCACAGCACGTTCTGGATCTCGGCGATCAGCCGGTCGCCGGCCGGTGCGAGGGAGGCCGCGCCGTTGGTGGCGGCCGTGAAGGACAGCACGGTGCCGGCTGCCCCGGCGCCGCCGGCCGCGGCGGTGGGGGCGGCGACACCGGCCAGGCCCGCCGCGGCGGCGGCCGAGGCGGTGCCCTGCAGAAATCTGCGGCGGGAGAGCGGCGAGGGGCGAAGGGGGTCGGACGGAAGGGAGGTGCCGGGCGGTTCGGGGGAGTTCTCGCAGCGGTCCGTGGTGTCCAACGGTCCTCCTGTGTCAGGCGGTTGCGTCACTGGTGCCAGGAAAGAACCGGCTGATCGTGTCACGCCGCGCGGCTCAGTGGTCAACTCCGTTACGCGCGCCCCGTGGCGAACCGCCGCCCGGAGCGCCAGAGTGGGCGCCGACGACTCGTCAGCCACCGCCCCGGCAGTCAGGAGACGATGCCATGCAGGCCATGCAGCAGGACTTCCACCAGGCGACGGACGGTGCGCGGATCGCCACCTACAGCTGGCTCCCGGAGTCCGGGCACCCGCGCGCCCTCGTCCAGATCGCCCACGGCGCGGCGGAACACGGCCGGCGCTATGACCGCTTCGCCCGCTTCCTGACCGGTCACGGCTATGGCGTCATCGCCTCCGACCACCGTGGCCACGGCGCCACCGCCGCCTCCACCGGGGGCCGCGGTGTGGTCGGTGCGGACGCCTGGCGTGCCATGGTCGCCGACCTCAAGGGCATCGGCGACCACGCGGCCGCCGCCCACCCCGGCACCCCCCTGGTCCTGCTCGGCCACAGCATGGGCGCGATGCTGGCCCGCGACTACGCCCAGGAGTACGGCGCCGACCTCGCCGGCCTGATCCTCACCGGCACCTTCCGCACCCTGCCCGGCCTGGACATCGAGGGTGCCGTCACGGAGCTGGAGGCGGAGGTCGCCGCCCGCGGCCGCGCCGGCCTCTCCGACTTCATCCCGCGCAACTTCAGCTCCTTCAACGACGCCTTCCCCCGCCGCACCGGCTTCGAGTGGCTCTCCCGCGACCCGGCCGAGGTGGACGCCTACGCTGCCGACGAGGACTGCGGCTTCCCGTTCTGCGCCGGCCTCGCCCTCGACTGGGTACGCGCCATCCACAAGATCAACGACCCGGCCAACCTCGCCCGCATCCCGCGGGGACTGCCCGTCCATGTCGCCGTCGGCGACCTCGACCCCTGCCATCAGGGGATGACCCTGGTCCATGAGCTGCTGGAGGACTTCCGCTACCTGGGCACCCGCGATCTGACCTGGAAGGCGTACCCCGGCGCCCGCCACGAGATCCTGAACGAGACCAACCGCGACGAGGTGCACGAGGACCTGTCGGCCTGGCTCGGCAAGCACGTCTGAACCGGGCGCGGAGCGCGGCGGGGCCCTGCGGGCGCCCCGCGGCACCCTCAGGGACGTCCCGGCAGGAACCCGGCGATCCGCTCGCGCAGACCGCGCGGGTCCAGGCCGTGCGCCGCCAGGTGCTCGTCGAGCTGTCCGTAGCGGCGCAGCTCCTGGCGGCCGACGCCGAGGCCCAGCACCCGGTGCGCCCGGTCCGCCAGCGCGTCATTGGCGAAGCGCGTCGAGGTCCCCGCCAGATACGGCTCCACGACCACCACGTCCGAGGCGTCGGCCGCCCCGGTCGCGGCGCGCAACGACGCGGCGTCGAAGGGCCGCACGGTCGTCGCGTACAGCACGGTCACATCCAGCCCCTCGGTCGCCGCGAGCACGTTGTCCAGCATCGGGCCGACCGCGACCACCACGCCGCGGCGCCCCTGCCGAACGGTGGCGAACCCGGCCCCGTCCACGGGCCGAGGCGCGTCGTTGACCTGCACGGACAGCCGTACGTACACCTTGTCGTCGCCGGCCGCCGCGGCGTGCCGCAGCAGCGTCTCGGCCTCGTCCGGATGCCCGGGCACATGCACGGTCCAGCCGTCGAGCGTGTCGAGCAGTGCCACATCGCCGGGCGACATATGGGTGAAGCCGCCGCTCGGCCAGTCGTAGGAGCCGCCGGCGCTCACCAGCACGCCGCCCACACCCTGGTGGCCGAAGTCCAGCTTGACCTGCTCGAAGGGGCGCTCCACCAGGAAGCTGGCGAAGGTGTGCATGATCGGGCGCAGCCCGGTGAGCGCCAGCCCGCCGCCCACCCCGACCAGCAACTGCTCCCGGATGCCGACGTTCACCACCCGGTCCGGATGCCGCTCGGCCGCCCCGGCGAAGCCGTCCACGCCGATGTCGGCGAGGACGACCGCCAGCCGCGGATCCTCGTCCAGCAGCCGCGAGGTGACCGAGGCGAAACGCTCACGCATGGTGTCCATCACTGAATTCCTCTCGAAGTCCTGATCGGTGTCATGGCGCCCGGACGCGGGGCCGGGCGGGGCGGTCAGGCGCCCTTGGGCTCCACGCGGGCGACCACCGCGTGGGGACGGCCCGGATGCGGCGCGCCGAAGGCCGCGTGGAGCGCCTCGTGGTCGCGGCCGTCGACGGTGGTAGCGGACCAGCCGGCGGCCTCGAAGCGGGAGGCGATACCGCCGCGCCACCCGTGCGTGGCGGAGGAGTTGTCGATGACCACGGTGTGCAGCCGGTCCAGGCCCGCGGCGCCCGCGTAGGCCACCGCCTCGTGGTTGCTGCCCTCGTCCAGTTCGGCGTCGCCGATCAGCACCCATACGGCCGGCTCCGTCAGGCCCTGCGCCCGCAGCCCGAGCGCGGTGCCGACGGCCAGCGGCAGCCCGTGCCCCAGCGAGCCGCTGCCGATCTCGGCCCCGGGCACCAGCAGCCGGTCGGGGTGGTGGCCGAGCGGGGAGTCGTACGAGCCGAAGCCCGGCAGCAGGTCGACGGGGAAGAAGCCCTTGGCGGCCAGGACCGCGTAGTAGGCCATCGGCCCGTGGCCCTTCGAGAGCAGGAAGCGGTCCCGCTCGGGGTCCGCGGCGGTGGCGGGGGAGACCCGCAGGACGCGGTCGTAGAGGACCCAGAGGGCGTCGAGTGTGGAGGTGGCCGCCGGGCCGTGCTTCTCATCGCCCGTCATCAGGCCCATCAGGCGGGGCAGTTCGCCGAAGCCGAGCCGCGGTGCCGGTGCGGCCGGCGCTTTCGTCGTCGTGTTCGTCATGCCATCGAGCGTGCAACCTCAAGTGCGCTTGAGGTCAAGCGCCGGACCGCCGACCCGGAGGCCGCCGGTCCGGCATGGCCGGAATCAGACCTGTCCCGGCTTGAAGACGTCCTGCTCGATCAGGAGCTTGTCGATCCGGGCCTTGTCCACCCGGTTCGTCACCTCCTCCACCTCCTGGCGGTCACGTACGCACTTGGCCAGAGTGAAGGCCGAGGACACCACGAAGACCAGGCCGATGGCGAGGAACCCGCGCTCCCACGGCCCCACCGGCAGCTTGATGATCCCGATCACCAGCGCCGCCAGCGACAGCCCGAAGGAGATCGCGGCCTGCACGAAGAAGGCCGTCGTCGGCCGCTGAATCGATGGAGTAGTCATGCGCGTAGCGTGGCGGCGCGGTGACACCGGCGCATGAGTACGGGTACTCATCCCGCCCAGCGGGCCGCCCGCGCCACGGGGCCGGAATATGGCAGCACCCACCCTCTGACATGCGGTATTGTTCTCGTGCGCGGTCAGCCGGGACATCCCGGCCGGAACGGGCATCGGGACGTGGCGCAGCTTGGTAGCGCACTTGACTGGGGGTCAAGGGGTCGCAGGTTCAAATCCTGTCGTCCCGACCAGCGACTTTTCGCAGGTCGGAAGCCGTCTTCTCGGAAGAGGAGGCGGCTTCTTCGTGTTCTCGTCGTGTTCCTTCGCGCTCCTCGGCTTCCGGTTCTCCTCGCGCTCCGCGTTGTTTCTCGCGTTCGCTTTCGCCGTCACTCAACTCCCCGTTAAGCCCCGCGGGCCTCACTGTCCGTAAGTGGACTGGTGCGGCGCGTTCTTTGCATGACAGGATGCGGAAGACAACGGGGGCGGCCTTAACTGTTCGTTGGGCCCGGTCGATTGGGGACGGTCAGCATGGGCGTGGGGGGCGAGGGCCGGTCCGACGGGGCGGGCGGTGCGCTCGCGGAGCGGCTCAACCACCTCTTCGCGAACATGCACCCGCCGGGCGCCCCGTACACCAACGCCTTCGTGGCCGACGAGATCAGCGGCGGGGTGGAGGAGTACGGCGGGGTCACGGTCACCGAGCAGTATCTGTCGATGCTGCGCAACGGCCGGCGGGCCAATCCGAGCCCGGAGCTGCTGCGGGCGCTGGCCAAGTTCTTTGCCGTGCCGGTCGGTTATCTGCTGGGAGACCTCTCGCAGCCGCAGGCCGCACGGGTGGAGGAGGAGGTCCGCTTCCTCGCCGCGATGCGGGATCGGCGGGTGCGGGCCATCGCGCTGCGCTCCGTAGGGCTGCCTCCGGAGGTGCAGGACAGTCTGACGACGATCATCTCCCAGTTCCGGCAGCAGATGAACCTGCCTGCCGACCCGCCGGAGCAGGGTGGTGACCGGCGCGGTGAGTGAGGCGATACGGACCGCGGAACGCGACCAGATCTTCGCCATCTGGCAGCGGACCGGACACGAGGACGGGACGAGCATGCGAGTGGGTCAGATACGCAGGCGGTGCAAGCGGCTCATCAAGGAGCTGGCTCTGCCCGCCGCGACCGATCTGCGCGGGATGTGCGACCTGGTCGCCGCGCGTGTGGAGCGGCCCGTCCATCTGGTGCCGATGAGCCTGGGCGGTGTGGTCTCGGGCATGACGGCCGTCACCGACGACGGCTACTGGATCTTCTATGAGCTCCGGACCTCGCCCTGGCACCAGGCCCACATCGTGCTGCACGAGCTGGGCCACCTCCTGCTGGGGCACGCCCAGGACCCGACCGTCACCGAGGACGCGCTGAAGCTGTGGACGCCGTCCGTCGACGTCACCACCGCCCTCCGGCGGATGGGCCTGACGACGGGCCTCGCCCGGCACCACGGCTACGACAACCTCGCCGAGCGGGAGACGGAGGTGCTCGGCACGCTCCTCATGGAGCGGGTGGCACCGTCCGCCGCCGACCAGGAACTCCCCCTGGAGGGACCGGCGGCCGAGCTGGCGGCGGCGCTCGGGCCGGCCCTGCAGCACATCCGGAGGGAACAGGACGCACCGGCGGGCGGCGTGGGCTCCGGTGGCGCCGACGCGGGCGCGCGGCAGGACGGGGGCCCACGTGTTTGACCTCATCTATCTGTCGTTCGGGCTGGCCGCCTGGGCGATCGTCGGATACAAGTCCGTCGCCTGGTTCCGCGACCGCAGCAATGCGGACCTGGGACTGGCCTGCCTGATGACCGGAGGTGTGGCGACGGTCTTCCTCTTCTCCGCGCCGAGCCTCTACCGCGCCTTCGACCGGATGATCGGCGTGGCCAACCTCGCGATGGTCTTTCTCTACTCCTCCGTCGTGGTGTTCGCCGCGGGCGCGCTGGTGCTGCTGCTGCGCTGGACGGCGGGCGAGGGCGCCGAGGCGCGCGCCCGGGCCCGGGGCAGGGCGCGCGCCGCCGTCGGCGGTGTGGCCGCGCTGTGGGCGGTGGCCGTCACCGGCTTCGCGGTCGGCCGGCCGGACGCCGTCGAGCATCCCCGGGATTTCAGTACCGCCTACACCGACTCCCCCGGAGTCATGCTGTTCCTGGTGCTGTATCTGGCCATCTTCGGATCGAGCCTGGCGGGCCTGGGGACGCTCTGCCCCCGCTACGCCGCCCGGCTCGGCGGTACGTATCTGGCGCGCGGCCTGCGGGTACTGGCCGCGGGCTGCTGGCTCGGCCTGGTCTACTGCGCCTGCAAGGTCGTCGGCTTCGTCCTGTCCTGGACGGGCCACCCCGCGCTCTGGCTCTCCAACGGGGTGGCGCCGCTGAGCGCGTCGGTCGCGGCGATCCTGGTGCTGGCCGGCTTCGCGCTGCCGGCCGCCGGCCCGCGCGTCGCCGCCTGGCGCCGGCTGCGCCGCCTCTCGCCGCTCTGGCGGACCGTCACCGCCCAGACGCCCGAGGTCACGATGGAGCCCCGGGCGTGGTCGGTGCGCTGGCCGTTCGCCGATCTGGAGTGGCGGGCCAATCGGCAGATGGCCGAGATACGGGACGTACAGCGCGGAATCCGCCGTCATGTGGAGTCCGACGCCCTCGACATCGCCCGCGAACGGGCCCGTGCGGTCGCGCTGGACGACCGGCAGCTGGCGGCCGTCGCCGAGGCCGCAGCGCTCCGCCGGGGCCTGGAGAACCGCGCGGTCGGCCACGTCCCCGCCCACGGAGCCGACAGCGTGGTGGTCGCCACCGGCTCCGAGCCGGTCGAACTGGCCGCGGAGTACGAACACTTGGCGCTGGTCGCGGACGTCTACCACTCGCCGCTGATCGAGACCGTGCTGACCGAGCTGCGTCAGCGGAGCGCGATGGCGCACGGCTGACACCGCCACAGACGGGGTGGCCCGGCACGGGGGTCCGGGCCGCCCGGCACGACGGAGGCGGCACCGGTCCCCGCGGACCGGTGCCGTCCCCTATGCCGTGGGACGGCGCCCAGCACCCGGGTTCCGCCGTACGGACACCCCCTAGAGTCGGGATCATGCCTAAATCCGCCGAGACCGGCCCCGACACCCCCCTGGACATCACGCCTCTGCTCGACGACCCCTATGCCGCCTACGCCGCGCTGCGGGAAGCCGGGCCGGTGCACCGGATCACCGGTGCGGACGGGAACCCCGCCTGGCTGGTGACTCGTTACGAGGATGTCCGCAGTGCGCTCGCCGATCCCCGGCTCTCGTTGGACAAGCGGCACGCCGCCCCCGGCGGCTTCCGCGGCTTCGCGCTGCCGCCGGCGCTCGACGCCAATCTGCTCAACATGGATCCGCCGGACCACACCCGGATCCGCCGCCTGGTGGTCAAGGCCTTCACCCCGGGCCGGGTCGAGGCGCTGCGCGAGCCTGTACGGCGGGTCGCCGAGGGGCTGTTGGACGCGATGGAGGAGCGCGGGGGGCCGGCGGATCTGATCGCCGACTACGCCGGGCCGCTGTCGATCACCGTGATCTGCGATCTGCTCGGCGTCCCGCAGTACGACCGCCGCGACTTCCGGGAGTGGTCGGACCGGCTCATCACCCCGGACCCGGCCAGGCCGGAGCTGATGAAGCAGGCGATCGGCGCGATGCTGGAGTTCTACACCGGTCTGATCGCGGCCAAGCGCCCGGAGCCGGGGGACGATTTGCTCTCGGATCTGATCGCGGTGCGGGACGAGACGGACGGGGGAGGGGGCGGCGACCGGCTCACCGAGGACGAGCTGACCTCGCTCGCCTTCCTCATTCTCTTCGCCGGATACGAGAACACCGTCCACCTCATCGGCAATGCCGTGCTCACCCTGCTCGACCACCCCGACCAGCTCCTTTTGTTGCGGCGAAATCCGGCCGAACTGCCGGCCGCGGTCGAGGAGTTCCTGCGCTTCGACGGTCCCGCCCCGCTGGCGATCCGGCGTTTTCCCAAGGAGGACGTGGAGATCGGGGGCGTACGGATCCCGGCGGGGGAGAGTGTGCTGCTGGCGATCGCGTCCGCGAACCGCGACCCCGCCCGTTTCCCCGATGCCGACACCTTCGACCGCGACCGGGACCTCTCCGGGCACCTCGCACTGGGCCACGGCATCCACTACTGCCTCGGCGCCCCGCTGGCCCGCCTGGAGGCCGTCACCGCCCTGGAGGCGTTGCTCGCCCGCTTGCCGGGGCTGCGACTCGACGTTCCGCGGGGTGATTTGCGGCACCGTCGGGCACTTCGTGCGCGTGGCCTGAATTCGCTGCCCGTCGCCTGGTAATCGGCAAACGAACACGTTTTTGAGGCGCAACCGTTCGCTCATGCGGTAGAAAGGTTCCTGAGACCCGCCCGGTGTGCATCCCCCGTCGCACCGGGCGGGTCCTTCTTTGCAGGTGTTGCAGATGCGACACGCCCGGCGTCCAGGGGTCCGTTTGGCCCGTCTGGCCCACCCGCTGTGCGAACAGGGCGTTCCCTACTTAGCGTTACCGCATGGCAAGTGACGCGCGTGTGTCCAAGAAAGCGGCCGCAATGGCCCTGGTGGCCGTCGTGGGTGTGTCCCTGACGTCCATACCGGCCGCCGCGAGCGGGCCGACGGCCCGTCAACCCGCGAAGACCACGGACGGGGTGCAGGCGGTCGCCGCCCCCGGTGCACCGAGCCTGCCCAGCGGGCTGAGCGCACTGTCCTGGATGGTGGCCGACGCGGAGACCGGCAATGTGCTGGCCACCAAGAGCCCGCACCGCAAGCTCGCCCCGGCCAGCACCCTCAAGACGCTGTTCGCGGTGACGGTCCTGCCGAAGTTCTCCTCCGACACGGTCCGCCAGGTCAGCTCGGCCGACCTCGCGGGCCTCGGGGCGGGCAGCAGCGTCGTCGGCGTCCGGCACGGCCACCGCTACACCGTCGCCGACCTGTGGCGCGGGGTCTTCCTCCGCTCCGGCAACGACGCGGTGCACGTGCTGGCCGCGATGAACGGCGGCTGGCAGGCCACCGCCCGCGAGATGCAGCAGACCGCACGCGAACTCGGCGCGCGCGACACCACGGTGAAGTCCCCCGACGGCTATGACGCGCCCGGCCAGGTGTCCTCCGCGCACGACCTGACCGTCTTCGCCCGCGCCGGGCTCGCCCAGGAGGACTTCGCCCGCTACTGCGCCACCGCCCGCGCCTCGTTCCCCGGCCCCAACGGCACCACCCAGATCGAGAACACCAACCGCATGCTGGTGGGCTCGCACGGGCTGCCGCGCTACCCCGGCATCATCGGCGTGAAGAACGGCTACACCTCCAAGGCCGGCAACACGCTGATCGCCGCCGCCCGCCGCAACGGCCGCACGCTGCTGGTCACCGTACTGAACCCGCAGTCACGGGTCGTCAACGGCGTCTACAAGGAAGCCGGCGCACTGCTGGACTGGGGCTTCCGCACGGCCGGCGACGCGGAACCGGTGGGCACGCTGCACGCCGTGAGCGCCGCGTACGACGCCCGCGCCCAGGGCGAGCGCGCCGCCTCACCCTGGCACCCCGCCCTCGTCCTCGGGGCGGGCGCCGCCGGGATCGTGGTCATGGGACTGGGCGCCATGCTCGCCCGCTGGCGGGACCCGCGCGGCCGCGGCCGCGCGGGGTAGGCCGACGGCTCCGCGCGTCCCGGCGGAGCCCGACGTCCTCCCCAGTGCCCTAGCCGGTGGCCCGCAGCCGGGGTGCGGCCTCGGCCGCCGATACGGCGCCCGGAGCGGTCAGACGGCCCGTCAGTTCCCGGGCCCAGGCCACTAGTCCCCCGATGTCGACCCCGTAGGGGGCGGCATCGGCGTACGGCCTGATGGCCGCCGTCCCCCGGTCGAGCAGCGCGGTACCCCCTACGGCGTTGCCCCGGGCCGCATGGGTGAGTCCCACCGCGAGCTGGGCGAGCCCCCGCCACAGCTCGCGCTCCGCTTCCGGCGCCGTCTTCCAGGCGTCCTCCAGCACCTCATGGGCGTGGAACGGCATCCCGGCGTCGAGCAGTCGCTGCGCCTCGGCCAGCGACTGGGCGGGCGTACGGGCCACCCCCTCGGGCTGCCGGGCCACGCCGGGGGCGCCGTAGGGCAGCGGGCGACCGAGGCCGTCGCGCGGCCGGGCGTTACGGGCCCGTCCCTGCTCGTCACGGTCCCGGCGGGGTTCGTTCCGGGGCTCCTGGGTGTCATTCATCCCTCAATTGTGCGCCCCTGACGGCCGCCCCGTACGGCGACATCGCGGCCCGCGCTCCCAGTGCAGGGTGCCCCTAAGGGACCCGTACGGGGGAGGAGGCGTCCGGCACGGCGAGCGACGGGCTCCCACCGCCGTCGGCCGGTACGGTCCAGACGTCGAAGGCCCGGCCCGCGCGGCCCGGCAGGGCGTAGGCGAGGGTGTGGTCGTCCAGCCAGGCGGCCTGGTCGTCGACGCTGCGGGCCTCGGCGAGCGGGTGCTCGCGCAGGGTGCGCAGATCCAGGACGTACAGCCGCCAGGGCTCGGTGGCGCCCGGGCGGACCCGCTTTTTGAACGCGAGGCGGGTGTTGTCCGGCGAGAGCGAGGGGCACTCCACGTTCTGGCGGATCGTCCGCGCCGCCCACCTGCGCATGTCGCCCTGGACGAGGTAGGTCCTGCCCTTGGTCGAGACGGTGGCGTAGAAGCGGTTGTCGTCGCGGGCGAAGGTGACCCCCCAGTAGTTGACGTCGGGGGAGTGGTAGCGGCGGCCGTCCAGGGTGAGCGGGATCTCCTCCATGTTCTTGATCAGGTAGCCGGTGCGGGTGTCCAGGATCGAGGTGCGGGTGGAGAACGCGGTGGTGGCGTAGGAGTCGCCGGTGGCGAACATCGTCCACGACAGCATCCGCCCGGAGGCCGACACCCGGGCCCGGTTGGGGATGCCGGTGAGCGCGATCCGCCGCTTCTCGCGCAACCGCCGGTCCAGGACCACGGCGTAGGACCGGGGCGGGATGCCGGGGCGGCGCTGCAGGCACAGGCCCGTCCCGGCCGCCGCGTAGAAGCGCTCGCAGACCGGCCCGCCGGTGGTGCGGCGCTCGGGCCGGGGCGCCGCGACCGAGGAGACCGCGCCGGGGCGGCCGTTTGGCGCGGGGAGCCTCGCGACCCGGCCGGCGCCGGCGCCGGTGCTGCGGAAGTACAGCCGGCCGTGGTCGAGGCCGAAGGCGGAGGCGGCGTCGGTGGGTTCGGCGCGCCGGGCGGCACCGACCGTGTAGGCGACGGCGACGGTGGCGAGGACCGCGGTGGCGGTCAGCACGGCGACGATCCGGGCCCGGAAGGAGACCGCGGCGAGCCGCGCGGACAGGGAGGAGGTGGGACGGGGCGAGGTCATGCGCGCGACGGCTGCCTTTCCGGGCGGTCCGGTGGGTTCGGCCCGGCCGGGCGGTCCCGGCGGGGGAGCAGGGCGGCGGCCGCCACCAGCGCCAGGGCCAGCGCGAACACCGCGAGGCACAGCGCGGGACGGGTGCCCCACAGCGTCCAGGCGGCGCCGAATCCGGCGGCCGCCAGCAGCCGGCACAGCGCCTGGCCGGTCTGCAGCAGAGCCATCCCGCTCGCCCGCCGTGCGACCGGCAGCACCGGACCGGCGAGCGCCATCAGCACACCGTCCGTGGCGGCGTAGAACACCCCGAGCAGCAGCAGGACACCCACCAGCAGCACCGGCCCGGCACCGGTCGCCAACAACAGGACATAGCCGGCGAGCA
Source organism: Streptomyces sp. NPDC043738 (assembly GCF_056436545.1). Taxonomy (NCBI): domain Bacteria; kingdom Bacillati; phylum Actinomycetota; class Actinomycetes; order Kitasatosporales; family Streptomycetaceae; genus Streptomyces; species Streptomyces sp. NPDC043738. Next base: position 325,824 of record NZ_JBWKCJ010000001.1, read on the forward strand.
GTGCCGCGTGCCCGCACAGGAACGGCACCCGGCGGCCGATCCGGTCACCGAGCCGCCCGGCCGGCACGGCGAGCAGCAGATAGACCGCGGCCGCCCCCAGCGGCAGCAGCGGGAACCAGCCCACCGCGAAGTCCAGCCGCCGCTGGAGCAGCAGATACAGGAACGAGTCGCCGATGGTCGCCGCGCCGAGCAGCGCCGCCGCCACGAAGATCCGCCGGAACGCGGGGTCGCGCAGCGGCGCCAGGAGCCGTGTGCGGGGGCGGGGCGCGGCGGCGGGCACCTGCTGGTGGCCGGGCGCGGCGGCCGGTGCCCGGGTGCGCGGCCCGGCGCCCGGCCCCCGGTGGCCGGCGGCCAGGGCGGCCCTTCCGGGCACGAACGCGACCAGCAGCAGCACCCCCACCACCCCGGCGCAGAAGCTCACGACGAACACCGCGTCGTAGGCGTCGGCCGTGGCCCACAGCAGGGCGAACGCCGCGAGCGGGCCCAGCAGCGCCCCGGTGGTGTCCATCGCGCGGTGCACGCCGAAGGCCCGGCCGAGCGCGTCCGGCGGGGCCTGAAGCGAGATCAGCGCATCGCGCGGGGCGGTGCGCACGCCCTTGCCGATGCGGTCCGCGGCGAGCGAGGCGCCGATGCCGAGGGTGGTGCCGCCGGCGAGCAGCAACCCGAGCCGGGACAGCGCCGAGAGCGCGTAGCCGGTCCCGGCGACGAGCTTGTGCCGTCCGCCGCGGTCCGCCGCATGCCCGCCCAGCAGTCGCACCAGCGCGGTGACGCCGTTGTAGAGGCCGTCGAGGAAGCCGAACTGGAGGGGGGAGAGCCCCAGTTGGAGGACGAAGTAGAGGGGCAGCACGGCGGTGACCATCTCGGAGGAGATGTCGGTGACGAGGCTGACCGCGCCGAGCGCCAGCACCGGGCCCCCGACGCGGCCGCGCGTCACCCGTGTCGTCGCCGCGGCCGCGTCCGTGGTCGCGAGGTACATCGGTCAGACCGCCCGTGGGTCCCGTCGGCCGGTCAGTGGCACTGGTAGGCGGGGCTGCGGTCCTTCGTCCGCCCGTCCGTGCCCACCAGCTCCCAGGAGAAGCCGGTGTCGGTGAAGTTCAGCTTCACCACTCCGAAGGTGTCGGTGAGCCGCTTCTCGCTGTTCGGCTGGACCTCCTCGATCTTGTACGGGTTGGCTCCGCCCATCCCGGCGAGGAGTTCGACGATTCCGTTCTCGTCGGCCTCGCCGTCCGCGTCCTGCGGTGCGAAGCGCTCGTAGTGGTGATCGTGGCCGTTGAGCACCAGCTCGGCCTTGGCGTCCTGGAGCAGCTTCCAGACCGGGTGGCTGACCGGGTCGTTGCCGTGCTCGCCGGACGAGAAGAGCGGGTGGTGCCAGTAAGCGGCCACGCACTTCTTGGAGTTGGCGGCGAGGTCGGCCTTGAGCCAGTCGGTCTGTGCCTTGTCCAGGCTGTTGGAGTCGAGCGCGATGAAGTGCCAGCCGTCCTGGTCGAAGCTGTAGTAGCTCTTGCCCTTGGGGTAGGCGACCGACCCGAAGTAGGACTTGTAGCCGGCCAGTTCGCCGTCCGGGTCGTAGGTCTCGTGGTTTCCGGGGGCCGGGTGCGTCTTGCTCTTGAAGGCGCCCCAGCTCGTGTCGTAGTAGCGCTTGAAGTCCTTGAGCCGGGCGTCGTCGTACTGGTTGTCACCCATGGTCAGTACGAAAGCGGGATCGATCCGCTTCACCAGCGCCGCGGTCTTGGGGTGCGCACAGCCGCTGTCGCTCGCCGTGCACCGCTCGGCGATGTCGCCGGCAGCGACGGCGGTGAACCCGGCGGCGTGCGCGCCCGCTGCCCGCTCGGGCGCGGCATCGGCCCGCCCGGCGTTCGACCACAGCGCCACACCGCCGACGAGCGCGAGCGCCGCGCCCGCGGCGACGGGGATCCCCCATCGGCGGCTGCCGGTCGGGGTCGTGCGCCGCCGCGGCGGCTGTACGGGCATGTCGGCGCGAGGGGAGGTCATATCCGTCTCCTGGGTCGGCGTGGGGGAGCCGTCCCGAGGAATCCTGGCGTCGGGCCATGTACGCGTCAAGAAGAGGGACGCTATTGTTAGGAAACTTTCCTATCCGCCCTGCTCCGGAGTCGCTCCGCCGGCCGCTGCCACGGCCCGCCTCACCCCAACTCGACCTCGTAGAAGCAGAGATGATCCTTGATCTGCGCGACCTCGGAATGCGGCTCAGGGTAGGCCCACACGATGTCCTGCGGGCCACCGGGAAGCGACCAGTAGGAGGCGGTGCCCTTGAACGGGCAGACGGTGTGGGTGTCGGAGGGGATCAGCAGGTCGGTGCGCACGTCCTCGGGCGGGAGGTAGTAGCGCACCGGACAGCCGGTCTCGGAGAGCAGCAGCGGGCGGCGGCTCTCGGCCAGCAGCTGCCCGCCGACCGTGACGCGGATGTGGTCGGTGCCCTGATCGATCTCGATCCGATGGCCTCGGACGGTGCTCATGGTCGGGTCCCTTCGGTCGTGGAGGAGTCGCGTGCGGACCCTCCTGCCGTTGCGACCTCCAGCGTAGGAGGACCCGCCGAAATCCGGCCGTACCGCGGCCCGCGCCTTGTGCGTCGCCCGTGCGATCCGCAGGGGGCGACCGCCCTGGGGTACGGCCCCGACCGCCTGTCGGACACGCTCGGTGACCGCCCTTGTGTCGTCCGTGGCCTGGGCTGGACCCTCCGCAATCCGGGTGAATGTGGCAAAGTGACGGCATGGCTGACCGGGCAGCGAAGCAGCCCACCGTGTCGGTGCCGGACGACTGGCCCGCCCACCCGGACCTGACACTGGCCCTCAACGGCATGGGCGGCTTCGACTGGGACCTCGACAGCGGGCTGATGCACATGGACCCACCCGCCCTCGAGGTCTTCGACCTGCGTCCGTCCGAATACGACGACCGCCCCGAGAGCCTCGGCTCCCGCGTCCCGGCCCATGAGTCCGCCCGGCTCGACGCCCTGGTCGCCAGGGCCCTGAAGGACGGCAGCGACTCCTACGGCGCCTACTTCCGGGTGCGGCTGCGCGACGGGCGGCTGCGCTGGACCCACGCCCAGGGCAGCATCCGCCGCGACCCCACCGGCCGGCCCCGCCGGATCATCGGCGTGGTCCGCGACGCCAGCCACGAGTACACCCACGCGGTCGAGCGGCTGGCGGTCGACGAGGAGCGCCGCCGGCACACCAGCGTCGTCGAGCGCACCACCGCCGCCCTCGCCCACGCCAGAACCGTCGGCGAAGTGATCGCCGTGCTCGCCGGCGAACAGGGCCTGAGCCGGCTGGGCGCCGAGAACGTCATCCTCGGGCTGGTCGAGGCGGGACGCATCCGGCTGGTCTCCGAGGGCAAGGCAGGCAGCTATGTGCCCGATCTGGAGTACACGCGGGTCGGCGACGAATTCCCGATGAGCGAGGTGGTGCGCACGCTCACCCCCCGCTACGTGCACAGCAGGGAGGAGTTCAAATACGGCTACCCCCGGCTGTGGCCCGCCATCGAGCCGCTGAACGTCAACTCCGCCGCCTATCTGCCGCTGATCGCCCAGGGCCGCCCGATCGGTGTGATCGGCCTGTTCTTCGAGCGGGAGAGCGACTTCCGCGACCAGGAACGCAATGTGCTGGTGGCGCTCGGCAGCAGCATCGCGCAGAGCCTGGCGCGCGCCATGCTCTACGACCAGGAGCACGAGATCGCCGCCGGCCTCCAGCAGGCCATGCTGCCGCGCCGGATACCCGGTATCCCCGGCGCCCAGGTCGCGGTCCGCTACCGCTCCGCGCGCATGGGCCGGCACATCGGCGGCGACTGGTACGACGTGATACCGCTGCCCAACGGCCGGGTCGGGGCCGTGATCGGCGACGTCCAGGGCCATGACACCCAGGCGGCGGCGCTGATGGGCCAGCTGCGGATCGTCCTGCGCGCCTACGCCGCCGAAGGACACTCGCCCGCCACCGTCATGGGCCGCGCCTCCGCCTTCCTCAACGAGCTCGACACCGACCGCTTCGCCACCTGCACCTACGTCGACGCCGACCTGAGCACCGGCGCGGCCCGGATCGTACGGGCCGGCCACATCGACCCGCTGCTGCGGCACGCCGAGGGCATCTGCCGCCGGCTGCCGGTGGCCGGCGGGCTGCCGCTGGGAATCTCCTCCGAGTTCCGGCGCCTGGACTACCCCGTCACCACCGTTCAGCTCGCCCCCGGCGACACCCTGTTGCTGTGCACCGACGGCATCGTCGAACAGCCCGGCACCGACCTCGACGACGGCATGCGCGAGCTGGCCCGAGAGGTCCGCGACGGCCCCCAGGACGTCCAGCAACTCGCCGACCGGCTCTGCGAGTCGGTGGGGGGCCGGACCGGCGAGGACGACATGGCGCTGCTGCTGCTGAGGCGTCTGGGCGCGCCCGAGCACGACACCGTCGGCCGGTTCCGCCAGCACATCGCCCCCGCCGACCCCGAAGGCCTCTCCGCCGCCCGGCACATGATCCGGTCCGCGGTACGCGCCTGGGGCGCGGCCGACCGCTCCGAGGAGATCGAGCTGGTCGCCGACGAACTGATCACCAACGCCCTGCTGCACACCGACGGCGAGGCCGTGGTCAACATCCGGATGCCGCACAGCGTCGAGCGGCGCCTGCGGCTGGAGGTCGAGGACCACTCCAGCAGCCTGCCGCGACGCCGCGAACCGGGCGAGGCCGGAGTCTCCGGCCGGGGCCTGCTCCTCGTCGACCGGCTGGCGGATGTCTGGGGTGTGGAGCCGCGCGGCGGCGGAAAGTGCGTATGGTGCGAGTTCAACTGCCCCTGACCGGGGCGGGGGTACCTCCCGGCGTCAGCTGGGGGAGCGTCGAGCCCCGGTCACCAGCGGGGAACGGGAGCCGAGGCATCGGCACGGTCGAGTGAGGACGGCACTATGGCAACGCGGGCTGCGGAACAGCGCGAGGAAGCCCGCCGGGTGGCGGCGCGGCTGGAGGCGGAAGCCGTCCGCAACGTGGCGTTGACCTGGGTGGACAACGCGGGCATCACCCGCGTCAAGACCATCCCGGTGGCGCGGCTGGCGGACGCCGCCGAGCGCGGCGTCGGGATGTCGCCCGTCTTCGACGTCTTCACCTCCGACGACGCCATCACCGAATCCGACCACCTCGGCGGGCCCGACGGGGACCTGCGGCTCTTCCCCGACCTGGACCGCGTCACCACCCTGGCCGCCCAGCCCGGTTGGGCCTGGGCACCGGTCGACCGCTACGACCAGCTCGGTGCGCCGCACCCCGCCTGCCAGCGGCTGTTCGCCCGGCGGATGGCCGAGCAGGCCGCCGAGGCCGGCCTCGAAGTGCGGATGGGTTTCGAGACCGAGTGGGTGGTCACCCGCGCCCCCGACACGCTCGGCCCGGCAGCCGCCGACGCCGACGCAGCGCTCGACTACCCCTGCGCGGGCCCCGCCTACGGCATGACCCGGGTCGTCGAACTCTCCGACTACCTCCGCGACGTCACCGAGGCGCTGACCCTCCAGGGCATCGACGTGCTCCAGCTCCACCCCGAGTACGCGCCCGGCCAGTTCGAGGTCACCACCGCCCCCGGCGACCCGGTACGCGCCGCCGACGACGTGGTGCTGGTCCGCGAGACCATCCGCGCGGTCTCCGCCCGCCACGGACTGCGCGCCTCCTTCGCCCCCTCGGTCGTCGCCGGACAGGTGGGCAACGGCTGTCACCTGCACCTCGGCCTGTACCGCGACGGCCAAAGCCTGCACCGCGCCCCCGACGCCGAATGGGGCCTGGCACCGGACGCGGTGTCCTTCCTCGGCGGTGTCCTGCAGGCCCTGCCCGCCCTGCTCGCCATCGGCTGCCCCTCACCGGCCAGCTATCTGCGGTTGCAGCCCTCCCACTGGGCCGGCGTCTACCAGTGCTGGGGAGTGGAGAACCGCGAGGCGGCGCTGCGCCTGATCACCGGCGCCCCCGACGACCCGGACGGCGGCCACGCCGAGGTCAAGACGTTCGACGCGGCCGCCAACCCCTACCTCGCCGTCGGCGCGGTGCTCGCCGCCGGACTGCACGGCATCACCTCCCGCACCCGGATGCCCGAGCCGCAGACCGGGGACCCGGGCACGCTCGGCGTCCGCGAGCGCGCCCGGCGCGGCATCGTACGGCTGCCCGCCACGCTGACCGAGGCCGCCGACCGGCTGGAGAAGTCGGCGTCGCTGTACGAGGCGATGGGCAAGGTGCTGCACGGCGCGGTGCTCGCGGTCCGGCGCGCCGAGGAGGCCCACTTCGCCGAGAGCGCGGCCGAGGAGATCGCCGCCGCCACCCGCTGGCGCTGGTGATGACCGCGGACGCCCCGGGGCCCGGCCCCGGCTTCGACGACGGCCTGCCGCCGCTGGTGGACCACCACTGCCACGGCGTGCTCCGGCACGAACCGGACCCCGAGGAGTTCGCCGGGTACCTCACCGAGTCGGACCGGCCGCCCGCGGCGGGCACCACCTTCTTCGACACCCAGGCCGGCTTCGCCGTGCGCCGCTGGTGCCCGCCGCTGCTCGACCTGCCCGCGCACTGCCCACCCGAGAGCTACCTCGCCCGCCGCCGGGAGCTGGGCCCCGACGAGACCCGGCGCCGCCTGCTGCGCGCCACCGGAATCGGCGTCTACCTCCTGGACACCGGCCTCCCGGGCGACCTGACCGGGCCGGCCGGGACGGCCGAGGCGGGCGGCGCCACCGGGCACCCGGTCGTACGCCTGGAGACGCTGGCCGAACGGACCGCGGCCGCCGCGCACGACGCCGAGGAGTTCACCGACGTCCTCGCCGGCGCGGTCCAGGCCGCCGCCCGCACCGCCGTCGCCTTCAAGAGCGTCGCCGCCTACCGTCACGGGCTGGCACTGGAGCCCGGGCCACCGGCCCCCGACGCCGTACGCGCCGCCGCCCGCTCCTGGCTCGCCGCCGGCGCACCCCGCCTCACCGACCCGGTCCTGCTCCGCCACCTGATCTGGCTGGCCGTCGCCACCGGCCGCCCCCTCCAGCTCCACACCGGCTTCGGCGACCCCGACCTGCGGCTCGACCACGCCGACCCGGCCCTGCTGACCGACCTGGTCCGGGCCACCGCCGACACCGGTACGGACCTGGTGCTGCTGCACTGCTACCCGTACCACCGCCAGGCCGCCTATCTGGCGAGCGTCTTCCCGCACGTCCACGCCGACATCGGACTGACCCTCACCCACACCGGCCCGAGGGCCACCGCCGTACTCGCCGAGTTCCTGGAGCTCGCCCCCTTCGGCAAACTGCTCTTCTCCACCGATGCCTACGGCCTCCCCGAGCTGTACGTCGTCGGCAGCGCGCTCTTCCGGACGGCGCTGTCCGGCGTGCTGGGGGAGTGGACGGCCGCCGGGGCGTGGTCGCACGCGGACGCGGCCCGGGTGGGCGCCATGATCGCCGCCGACAACGCGCGCAGGGTGTACGGCCTCCCGCCGACGGAGCCGTAAGGGGCACGGGCCGCGAGCGCCCATTCCCGCCCTGCCGTCCGGTGTTCCTCCGCGGCGTGCTTTACTGCGCCGCGTGGCCCTTACAACTACCGACGACGACACCGGCCCCGACAAGGGCGAACCCCCCTTGCGCTCCCGGATATTCGCCGATCTGACCCCGCTGCGCACCTCCCCGGACTACCGCCGCCTGTGGTGCGGCAACACCATCTCCTGGATGGGCCAGCAGATGACCGCGCTCGCGGTCTCGCTGCAGGTCTACGCCATCACCGGATCCACCTTCTCGGTCGGCCTGGTCGGCCTGTGCTCGCTGGTCCCGCTGGTCGTCTTCGGGCTGTACGGAGGCGCCATCGCCGACACCGTCGACCGCCGCAAACTGGGCCTCTACAGCGCCGCGGGCGCGACCGCGATGTCCATCACGCTGGCCACCGCGGCGCTGGCCGGATACCACCGGGTGTGGCTGCTCTACACCGTGGTCGCCCTCCAGGCCGTCTGCTTCGCGATGAACTCCCCGGCCCGCACGTCGATGATCCCGCGGCTGCTGCCCACCGAGCAGCTGCCCGCCGCCAACGCCCTCAACTCCCTGACCAGCAACCTCGGTCTGATGGGCGGACCGATGCTGGGCGGTGTCATCGTTGGCCTGTGGGGCTACCAGGCGGCCTATCTGATCGACGTGGCGGCCTTCACCGGCGCGCTGTACGCGATGTGGCGGCTGCCGTCCATGCTGCCCGAGCAGGGGGACGGGCCGCGTCGCCGGGCCTCCGTACTGGACGGACTGCGCTTTCTCGCCACCCGCCCGAACCTGCGGATGACGTTCTTCGCCGACATGGCGGCGATGGTGCTCGCCCAGCCGCGCGCCCTGTTCCCCGCGGTCGCGGTGCTCTGGTTCGGCGGGGACGCCAAGACCGTCGGCCTGCTGGTCGCCGCGCCCGCGGTGGGCGCCGTACTGGGCGGGCTGTTCTCCGGCTGGCTCGGCGGGATCCGCCGGCACGGCCTGGCCATCCTGATCTCGGTGGCCGCGTGGGGCGCGGCGATCGCCTGCTTCGGGCTCTCCCGGCACCTGTGGCTCGGGCTGTTCTTCCTGGCGGTGGCCGGCTGCGCGGACACCGTCTCGATGGTGTTCCGCAGCACCATGCTGCAGGCCGCGACGCCGGACGCGATGCGCGGCCGCCTCCAGGGCGTCTTCATCGTCGTGGTCGCGGGCGGCCCCCGACTCGGCGACTTCCTCGCCGGCTCGGCCGCCGACCTGACCTCCCCGGCCACCGCGGTGATCGGCGGCGGCCTGGCGTGCGTACTGGCCGTCACGGCGCTGGGGCTGGGCCGACGGGGGTTCGCGCGGTATGACGCGCGTGATCCGCAGGCGTAGCCGCTGCGCTTGGCCGGCTTCCCACGTCTTCGGCTTTCCCGCCGCAGGGGTTTGGCCTTGTTCGCCTGCGGCGGGCTGGGTGCCGCTGCGCGGGGCGTTCTCGGCAGCGGGACCGGCCCTCCGGACGTCGTCCTGCGGTCCGCCCCCTCCCGTGGGTGGGAGAGGGAGGACCGGTGGGGGTGCCCGTGAGTCCTGATGTGCGAAGGCCGGTCCCGCTCCGTACTACGGACTTACTTCGACCGTGCCGGGGCCCTGGAGGGCACGCTGGGAGAAGCGCCACAGCTGGCCCTCCCAGGTGCTGACGTAGATCATGCCGTTGCCGCTGTCCAGCGCGACGCCGAGCGGGGAGAAGGCGCCGGATTTCGGCTTGACCACCTCGCGCCGCGCGCCGTCGGCGAGGTGGACCTCGTGCAGGCGGTCTCCACTGTGGTCGGAGACGTAGGCCTTGCCCGCGCCGTCCAGCGCGATGTCGCAACTGGTGTGGGAAAGGGGGGCCACCACGCGCTTGGTGCGCTTGGCCAGGTCGACCTCGTACAGGGCCCCCGCGTCGTTCCAATGGCCGGTGTAGGCCCTGCCGTTCCCGTCCAGCGCCACTGCGGAGGTGGACGCCCCCAGGCCGTCGACGATCAGCTGCTTCTGCTTCGTCGCCAGGTCGACTTCGAAGAGCTGCCCATTGTCCTGGTCGGTGATGTAGGCCTTGCCCTTCCCGTCCAGCCCGATGCCGTACGCCTTCACGCCGTCGACGATCGTTTCGGTCCGGCCGTCGGACAGATTCACCGCGAGCAGGCGCGCGCCGCTTCTGTCGGTGACGAAGGCCGTGCCCTTCCCGTCCAACGCCACGCCGCTGGATTCGCCCAGGCTGCCGCTCGTCACCACCTCGTGCTTGGCGCCGGTGGCGAGGTCCACCCCGTACAGGTGGCCGCCGTCGCTGACGACGTACGCCTTGTTCTGCGACGGGTCCAGCGCGATGTCACGGGTGAGCCCCAACCCCGCGGTGAGCAAGAGAGTGCCCTGGGCCTGGTCGCGAGCCTCTTTCAGCCTCTTCTGCTGTTCTTCGCTGATACGTGGCAGATCTTCGTCGCGAATCTCCACCTTCACGTTTTCGAAGGCCTTGTCCCTTGCCGACGACGCCATATCGGATGTCGATCGGGGGTCTTCGGAAATCCTGCGCTGTTCGCCGGACGCGTCATGGAACTTCTGGAAGAGCGGGTCGAGGAAACCCATGACGTCGAACGCGCCATGCGCCGTCTGGCGCAGAAGCCATGGATCGCGCTCACTCTCCAGTTTGCGCGCATACCCCGAGGTGCTCCCCGTGACGGTCTCGTTCTCGTCATCCCAGGCGCCCTCCCCGGCGCCGGGAGTGTCCTCGTGAAGCTTTTGCGCGGACTGCTTGGCGGAATCGGCTTCATCGCCGGAACTGTCGAAGATGTTCTTGAACGACATGAAATTCCCTCCTGGTCTCCCCGGTGCACGCGGAATCAGCCCTTGTAGAGAGGCTGCTTCTGGTTCTCATAATCGAGCTTCTCGGGCTGGAAGACCCGGTGTTCCCCGGCGCGCACCGCGACGATTTCCGCCTCACCCTTCTGCATGAATCGCTTGCCTTTGTCGGCCAGGTCGAAATTATCGCTGCTTTCGACGGAATCGCCGAGCTTCCAGGCGATCACCTGAGAGTATTGCGGCTCCTTGTCCTGCGGGCCCTGTGGGCGAGTCTCCTTCACCTGTACCGGCTTGTCGTAGTACAAGGCGACCCACCCGCCGAAGGTGATGGGGATTTCGTAGTCGAACTTCCTCACCTGACGCCGTTGCGTGGCCAGGACGTCCACCCGGCTTTGAAGATTCCGCACCGTGATCGATGACTGGTGCTTCCACGCAGTGGTCAGTGAACCGCTGACGGAACCAGTGATCCCGAGCAGCAGCTCTCCCCACAGTTCCCCGGTGCCCGTGGCGGAACTCGTGGCCGTCGTCGTACTCGTGGCCTCCGTCTGGGACTCCGAGTCACTGCCCTGACGGTCTTTACTGTTGAGCTGGGTGCTTTTCTGGTACTGCTTCATCGACATGCTCTTCTGCAGTTGCTGCTGCAGTGACGCGATGGATTTCGCCCCGAAGGTGAGCTTCACCTCCCCTTGGAGCGACCAGCTGATGGTGTTCGAAATCGAGAATTCGACGGTGTCCGTCACATCGATGGAGATGGGGTCGGTTCCATTGATGTACGTCTGCTTGGAGATCACGTCAGGCGGAGGCTGCGTGATGTCGCCCCGCTCTTCGATGAGCGGTACACCCACGTTCACGTAGGCCCGCCACCCGCGCTGGTGCGCCGTCTCCTCCTTCGGAGGAAACGTGCCGTACCGCACCTTGTTCAAAGAAAACCCGACAGGACTGATCGGCGGTCCTCCTCCTTCGGGGGTCCGCTTCAGCTTGTCCTTCTGCGTATTCCGCTCCAGGATGGCGGCGGCCTTGGCGGTGATCTCGAGCTCCTGCTGATTTTTCGTGGTCAGCGGATGGCGCATAAATACATCGCCGATATAGGCGCTGCCCACATCGTTCTTCACGCTTTTTTCGCTCATGCCTGAGGTGCCTCTCGCCGAAGAGCCGATCCATTCGCCCATGACCATTTGCGCTTTCGTGGACATGGCGAACTTACGTGTCCGGCGCCAAGTTGATCACCAAGGAAAACCGGCCATGCGATGAAAACTGGACAGGGCTCATCAGGTGTCTACGTGGTCACGCTGTGGGTGGGGGTCCGACCGTCCTGACCGCCGTCATCCGTCCGCCGATGCCGCGCGGGGCGTGGCTGGATTTGCCGTCCCGGCCGGTTCAAGTGACTGCGGGTGTCGGGAACTGGCGGAATGCATCGCCCGACGCACCACTCGTTGGTGTGAATGTGCGATTCACGGCCGGTCAATTCGAACGACGGTGTGGCCTCACCGATGTATCCGACGTCGCCGCGGTCGACGGACCAGGCCCACCCCCACCGGCCCCTTTCCCACCCACCCACGGGAGGGGACAGACCGTAGGACGGAGTCCGTAGGGCTGGCACCGCACCCGACGAACAAACGCCCGCCGCAGGCGAAGCGGCGAGCAACACCCACGGCGCCGCAGCCGACGACGTGGGAAGCAAGCCAAGCGCAGCGAAACGGCTACAGCACCACCGCACTCAGCTCCGTCTCCTCGAAGCCCGCGTCGTCGAACGGGTAGAGCGGGCGCCGTACCCGGTGGTGGCCGAGGCGCAGGAGGTCCTGGTCGACGCCGCCGGGGGTGAGGGCGAGCAGCCAGTCGGCGGCCATGGCGTGCAGTTCGGGTTCCAGATAGCCGATCTTGACGACCAGCAGGTCGTAGGCGAGCGGGTCCAGCGGGCCGAAGTCGGCGCGGGTGTGGAACGGTTTGCGGCGTTCGGTCAGGACCACCGTGACGCCACCGCGGGTGACGGCCGCGGACCGGCCGCCGCCGTCGTACGCCGGATTGCCGCGTGGCGCGCCGGAGCCCTGACCGGGCGGGTCGTCGAGGGCGGTGACGGTACCGGTCAGCTCGTACGGTTCGGCGTGCGGGCCGGTGCCCGCGCTGAAGCGGCCGCCCACGTCGATCGTGACCTCGGCGCCCACCCCCGCCTCGAAGCAGACGGCGACGGCCCTGGGGTCGGTGATGCCGGGGTGGAGGGCGGTGACCCGGCCGCTCGCCAGTTCCTCGTGTGCCAGGAGCCGGCCGAGCATGTGGGCGAGGTCGCCCGCGCCGCCCGCGGTGGGGTTGTCACCGGAGTCGCTGATCAGGAAGGGGCGGGCGGGGGAGGCGACGGCGCGGGCGATACAGCTGTCGGCGTCGCCGGTCGGCCCCACGAAGGTGAAGTCGCGGCGTACGGACCAGTATTGGCGGGCCAGCGACTCGGCCTGGGCGGTGGCGAGCCGGGGATCGTCCGCGGTGACCACCACCGCGGCCCGGCAGCGCTCCTCGTCGGCCCAGGCGTACCCCACCCAGATCGCCGCGTCGACGACCCCGTCGAGCGCCTCGACCGAGGCCAGCCGCCCGTAGAGCGACCTGGCCGGTTCGAGGCGGGTGCTGGTCTTCTCGCCGGGGAGGAGGACGGGGATCTGCACCCAGGCGCGGTACGGGCGTCCCTTCCCGGTGGCCAGCCGCCCGACGAGCTTGCGGGCGGCCCGCTCCCGGGTGTCCCAGGCGTCCTCGTGCGGCGCCATGCGGTGCGCGGTGAGCAGATCGAGGCGCTCGGCGAAGCGGCGCGAGACGTTGCCGTGCAGATCCATGGCGGCCGAGATGAGGGTGTCGGGACCGGTGGCGGCGCGCACCGCGTCGGTGAGGTCGGCCTCGGCGTCGTCGAGCCCGACCACGCTCATCGCTCCGTGGATGTCGTAGACCAGGCCGTCGAGCGGTCCCGACGCCCCGATCCGGTCGGTCAGTTCACCCTTGATGCGGTCGTACGTGGTGCGTTCCACCGGGCCGCCGGGCACCGCGACGGCGTGCACCAGCGGCACCCACTCGACCAGCCCGGCCAGTTCGTCGTCCGGACGGGTCCAGGTGTAGCGGTCCAGCAGCGCGCCCTCCCGGGTGACGCGGAAGTCGTCGTACGTCGAGCGGTGCGGGCAGAACTGGCTGGACTCGATGGCCATACCGCCGATGCCGATGCGCAGTCGGCGCCGCGGGCCGGGACGAGGGCTGGTCGATGCGGGCACGGTGCCTCGCTTTCCGTCGGATGGGCGTGCGGGCGGGCTTCCTAGGAGGTGGCGGATGACGTCGGGGAGTGTGCGGCCGCTCGGCGCAGTACGGCCTGCCCCGCGCCCAGCAGTCCCGCATCGGGGCCGCAGGCGGCGGCGTCGATGGTGAGTTCGCTGGTGGCCATCGGCAGACAGCGCTCGTAGAGCGTCCCGCGTACGGCCGCGACCAGCGGCTGCGCGCCGGCCAGCGCGCCGCCGAGCACCACCGCCTCGGGGTTGAAGAAGTTCACGACGACGGCGAGCACCGCGCCGATGTCGCGGCCGGCCTGCCGTACGAGGGTGGTGGCGTGCGGTTCGCCGTTCTCGACCAGCCGCAGGATCTCGCCCGCGGAGTCGACGGCGAGGCCCTTGCCGCGCAGCGCCGCGGCGATCGCGGCACCGCTCGCCACCGTCTCCAGGCAGCCGATGTTGCCGCAGGAGCAGGGCAGGTGGGCGGCCTCGTCCACTCGGACGTGGCTGATGTCGCCGGCCGAACCCCGGGCTCCGCGGTGCAGCCGGCCGTCGCTGATGACGCCGGAGCCGATGCCGCGGCCCGCCTTGACCACGACCAGATGGCGCCGTGCCGGGTGGGCGGCGCGGTGTTCGCCGAGCGCCATCATGTTGGCGTCGTTGTCGAGCAGCACCGGCAGTCCGAGGCGGTCCGCCAGCCGGTCGCGCAGCGGGAACAGATGCCAGCCGGGCATCCGGGACGGCGCGATGATCCGCGCACCGTCCGCGTCGACCGGGCCGGGGAAGCCGACCCCGACGCCCCGGACCGTACGGCCGGCCGCGCGCTGTCGCTCGGCGAGCAGCTCCAGCCGCTCCGCGAGCGCCTCCAGGGCGGCTTCGGGCCCGGCGGTCGGATCGAAGAGGTGGTCGTCGGTGTCGAAGCAGTCGCCGGTCAGGCCGACCGCGCCGGTGCGGATGTGCCGGCTGCCCAGGTCGGCGGCGAGGGCGACCGCGCCCCGGTCGGCGATCCGCAGCAGCCGCGGGCGGCGGCCGCCGCGCGAGACGCCCTCGCCGGACTCGGTCAGCAGCCCGGCCTCGACGAGTTCCTGGACGCGGGTGGAGACGGTGGACGCGGCGAGCCCCAGCTCGCGCACGAGGTCCGCGCGGGAGCTGGCGGAGCCGTTCGCGACGAGTTCGAGGACGTGCGCGGCCGAGCCGGGCGGCTCGTCGGAGGCGGTCATCGGGCGCCTTTCGCGGGGACGGGGGAGGGGCTGCGGGAGGAGAGCGGCAGGGGCGACTTGTTTCGGCCACCGAAGGAAGCTGCCGGTCCAACTCGCTGACAGTAGAACTCGGTTGGCGCACTTTCGCCAAGGTCTTGACTTCTTTTCCCGGCCATCCGTAGTTTGCTCGCACTCTTCGACCGGCCGACCACCTCGGAGGCAGCATGGTCCTGCGCAGCACCCGAAAACGCGGGACCCTGGGGCGGGTCGTGGCCGCCGTCCTGCTCGCCGCCTTCGCGCTCGTCGGCTGCGGCCCGACTGGCAACGTTGTCACCGAGCTGGGCGCCACAGGGGGCACACCCGTCGAGGGAGGCACCGTCACCATGGCCCTGCCGCCCGCCTCCACCCCCAACTGGATCTTCCCCATCGGCGCCCCGGGCTATCTGGCCTCGTACAACAGCGCCATCCAGGACCTGCTGTTCCTGCGGCTGTTCCTGCCCGAACCGAAGGGCGACGCACTGACCCTGGACTCACCGCGCAGCCTCGCGGAGACGCCCCGCTACAGCGACGGGAACAAAACCGTCAGCATCACCCTGAAGAAGGGCTATCGCTGGTCCGACGGAACGCCGGTCACCACCCGCGATGTGAAGTTCTGGTTCGATCTGATCAAGCACAACAAGCGGGACTGGGCCGGATATTCGCCTCACCTCATGCCGGACGACGTCAGGGCGTTCGAACTCGTCGACGACCGCACCTTCCGGCTCCGGCTGGATCGCGCCCACAACCCGGCGTGGTTCACCGCCAATGAACTCCAGGACTTCGTCGCCCTTCCCGTGCACGCCTGGAACCCCCACCACGAGAACCCGAAGCGGGCCTTCGCCCGGCTGATCCGACACGCCAGACAGCTCTCCCGGTTCGCCACCGATCCGCTGTGGAAGACCGTCGACGGCCCCTGGCGGATCGAGAAATGGACCACCGCCGGGCAGGTCTCCCTGGTCCCCAACGACCACTACCGAGGCCCGGACCGGCCACATCTCGACCGGGTGATCCTCAAGCCCTTCACCACCGCGGACTCCGAATTCAACGTGCTGCGCGCCGGCGGTGTCGACTACGGCTACCTTCCGCCGTCCGTCATGGCGCAGTCGGCGCAGTTCAAGGAGATGGGCTATCGCATCGACCCGTGGGAGGGCTGGTCGGTCACCTACATCGTCCTCAACTTCCACCACCCCACGGCCGGACCGATGCTGCGCCAGGCCTATCTGCGCCAGGCGCTCCAGCACCTCATCGACCAGAAGTCGATCTCCCGGGTGATCTGGCACGGCAGCGCCGCGCCCACCCTCGGCCCGGTCCCCGCCGGCCTCCTGGAGCGCGACCCCTACCCCTACGCCCCACGGAGGGCGAAGGCGCTGCTGGCCGGCCACGGCTGGGCCGCCCGGGACGGCACGCTGCGCTGCGTACGGCCGGGACGGGGCGCGCACGCCTGCGGCGCGGGCGTCGAGCGCGGCCAGGAACTGCGGCTCTCGCTGCTCTCCCAGTCCGGCTCGACCGAGACCTCCAACACCATGCAGGCGATCAAGTCCGAGTTCGGAAAGGCGGGCGTCGCCCTCGACATCCGGCAGCAGCCGCTCAACACCGTCCTGGGCATCACCGTCCCCTGCACGACGGACGAGCCGCTCTGCGCGCAGTGGCAGCTCGGCTTCTTCGGCACCCAGGGCAGCTGGTACTTCCCGCCCGACCCCAGCGGAGAGAAGATCTTCGCCAGCAACGCGCCCTCCAACATGGGGAGTTGGTCCGACGCGGAGACCGACCGGCTGATCCGGGCCACCGAGTACTCCGCCGACCGGGCCGCGATGCGCGACTACGGCCGCACGGTGGCCCGCCGGCTCCCGGTCCTGTGGACCCCCAACCCCGCCTACCAGATCTCCGCCATCCGCAACGACCTGCGAGGCGTCGAGCAGAACCCGACGCTCTCCCTCGCACCGCAGAACTGGTACTTCGTGAAGAAGGGCGGTGCCGCCGGATGACCGCCTTCCTCGTCAAGCGCCTCGGGCAGGCCCTCGTCGTACTGCTGCTGGTCTCGGTCCTCGTCTTCGTCCTGCTGCATCTGCTGCCCGGCGGCCCGGCCCGCGCCATCCTCGGTGTGCGGGCCACTCCGGAGGCCGTCGCGCACTTCAACCACCAGCAGGGGTACGACCGTTCGCTGCCCGAGCAGTACGTGATCTACCTCGGGCGGCTGCTCACCGGCGACCTCGGCGAGTCCTACAAGCTCAACCAGAGCGTCGCCTCGCTGCTGGGCGAGCGCCTGCCCAAGACCGCCCTGCTGGCGGGGCTGTCCCTCGCCCTGGCCGCGATCCTCGCCGTACCCCTCGGCATCCTCCAGGCCGTACGGCGCGGTAGGGCCGCCGACCACGTCCTGACCGGCGCGGCCTTCCTCGCCTACGCCACCCCCGTGTTCTTCCTCGGCCTGGTCCTCATCCTCGTCTTCAGCCAGCAGCTGCGACTGCTGCCCGCCGAGGCGCCGCAGGCCGACACCGTCGGCGGCATCCTCGCCGACGCACCGGGCCTCGTGCTCCCCGTCGTGACCACCGCACTGGGCATCATCGCCGCCTTCAGCCGCTATATGCGCTCGGCCGTCCTCGACAACCTCGCCGAGGAGTACGTACGCACCGCGCGCGCCAAGGGCCAGTCCGGCGCCCGCATCATGGCCCGGCACGTCCTGCGCAACGCGCTCATCCCGCTGGCCACCCTCCTCGGCCTCCACCTCCCGACCCTCTTCAGCGGCACCCTCGTCGTCGAGTCGATGTTCAACTACCCGGGAATGGGGCTGCTGTTCTGGAACGCGGCGCAGAGCTCCGACTTCCCCGTGCTGCTCGGCGTCACCCTCGTCGTCGGCGTCGCCACCGTCCTCGGATCGCTGCTCACCGACATCGCCTACGCCGTCCTCGACCCGCGCATCAGGAGCGTGCCGTGACGCCCACCGCCCTCGACGCCGGGCCGGGGGCGGGCATGGCCACCCCCGGCCTCGCCCGCCGCACGCTCGCCGTCTTCGCCCGCAACAAGCTCGCCCTCACCGGTGCCCTGCTCCTCCTCGCCCTGCTCGCCTTCTGCTTCCTCGGGCCGCTGGTCCACCCCACCGACCAGATCCACACCGACCTCTCCCAGGCCAACCGCGCCCCCGGCGCCGGACACCCGCTGGGCACCACCGACCTGGGCTACGACCTGCTCGGCCGGCTGATGTACGGCGGGCGCACCTCGCTCGAAGTCGGCCTGGCGGCAGGGCTGCTGGCCACCCTCTTCGGCACGGTCTACGGTGCGGTCGCCGGCTACTGCGGCGGCTGGGCGGACGCCGCGATGATGCGGATCACCGACGCCGCGCTCGCCATTCCGGCGCTCTTCCTGCTCGTCGTGGTCGCGGCGATCGTCACCCCCAGCAAGCCCGTCCTCATCCTGATCATCGCCTCCGTCGCCTGGCTCTCCCCGGCCCGCCTCATCCGCGGCGAGGCGCTGGCGCTGCGCAGCCGGGACTACGTCCACGCCATGCGGCTGATGGGCGGCGGCGGAGGGCGGGCCGTCTGCCGGCACATCCTCCCCAACGCCGTCGGCACCGTCATCGTCAACGCCACCTTCCAGGTGGCCGACGCCATCCTCTACGTCGCCTACCTCTCCTTCCTCGGCCTGTCCATCCCGCCGCCCGCCGCCGACTGGGGCTCGCTGCTCTCCGCCGGCATCACCTACACCCAGGTCGGCTACTGGTGGCTGATCTTCCCGCCGGGCATCGCGATCGTGCTGGTCGTCGCCGCCTTCAACTTCATCGGGGACGGTCTGCGCGACGCCTTCGACGTACGCCTGAAGAAGAACTGACGCGCCGCCGGAAGGAAGGACCCGCACCATGACCGACCCGCTCCTGCGGATCGAGGACCTGCGCGTCGAGATCGCCGGCCGCGGCCGCACCGTGCACGCCCTCGACGGTGTCGACCTCGACCTCGCGCCCGGCGAATCGCTCGGCATCGTCGGCGAATCCGGCTGCGGCAAGACCATGACCGCGCTGTCCGTCCTCGGCCTGCTGCCGCCCGGCGGCCGGGTCACCGGCGGCCGGATCCTGTTCGACGGCACCGACCTCGCCGCCGCCCCCGAACCCGTCCTGCGGGACGTCCGCGGCAACACCGTCGGCATGGTCTTCCAGGACCCGATGACCTCGCTCAACCCCACCCTGACCATCGGCGCCCAGGTCGCCGAACCGCTGCTGCTGCACCGGAAGCTGAGCCGGGCCGAGGCCCGGGCGAAGGCGGAGGAGACCCTGCGGCTGGTCGGGATGCCGCGCCCCGCCGAGCGGCTGAGGAGCTATCCGCACCAGCTCAGCGGCGGCATGCGGCAGCGCGTCGCGATCGCCATGGCGCTGGTCTGCGAACCCCGGCTGCTGATCGCCGACGAGCCGACCACCGCCCTCGACGTCGCCACCCAGCACCAGATCCTCGAACTCGTCGACGGGCTGCGCGCCCGCCTCGGCATGGCGATAATCCTGGTCACCCACGACCTGGGCGTGGTCGCGCGCCGGGTCGACCGGGTCACGGTGATGTACGGCGGCCGGATCGCCGAACGCGCCCCGGTGCGGACGCTGTTCACCACCCCACGGCACCGCTACACCCAGGCCCTCCTCGCCGCGCTCCCCGAACGCGCCCTCGCCGCCGGCCGGCCGCCGGCCGGCATCCCCGGCCTGCCGCCGTCCCTGCTCACCCGCCCCACCGGCTGCCGCTTCGCCCCGCGCTGCGGTGACGCCACCGACCTGTGCCGCGCCGCCGAGCCGGAACTCACCGACGACGGGCACGCCACCGCGCCCGCCGCCAGCGCCCACGCCTTCGCCTGCTTCCACCCCGCCGCACCGGCCCCGGACACCGGCCCGGTCCCCGAGGCACCCTCCCGCCCTCCGGCCACGGCCACCCTCCGCGCGCCCTCCGCGCCCCCGGTGCGCACGGAGGAACCCCTGCTGCGGCTCGCCGACGTCAGCAAGAGCTATCGGCTGCACGGCGGCCCCTTCGCCCGCCGCAGGCCGGACACGCGGCAGGCCGCCGAGGTCAGCGCGGTGGCCGGCGTCTCGCTCACCGTCCGGCGCGGCGAGACCTTCGGCATCGTGGGGGAGTCCGGCTGCGGAAAGTCCACCCTGGGCCGGATGGCCGTCGGCCTGGAGGCGCCCAGCGGCGGTGCCGTCCACTTCGCCGGCCGCGACCTCGCCGGCCTCACCAGGCGGGAGATGCGCGCCCACCGGCGCGACGTCCAGCTGATGTTCCAGGACTCCGCCACCTCCATGGACCCACGGATGCGGGTCGGCGCCGTGCTGCGCGAACCGCTGGTCATCCAGCGCATCGGCGACCGGACGGAGCAGCGGCGGCGGATCGCCGGGCTGCTGGACGACGTCGGGCTGCCGCGCGGCGCGGTGGACCGCTATCCGCACGAGTTCTCCGGCGGCCAGCGCCAGCGCCTCGGCCTGGCCCGTGCCCTCGCCCTGGCCCCCTCGCTGGTGGTCGCCGACGAGCCGGTCTCCGCGCTCGACGTCTCCGTCCAGGCGCAGATCCTCCAGCTCATGCGGGAACTCCAGCGCGAGAAGGGGCTGAGCTACCTGTTCATCTCGCACGACCTGACGGTGGTGCGGCACCTCGCGGACTCGGTCGGCGTGATGTACCTCGGCAAACTCGTCGAGACGGGTCCCGCGGAGCGGGTCTTCACCCATCCGCTGCATCCGTACACGCAAGGCCTGCTTCGCGCCGGCTCGGGCGCGCTCGCCGGCGAGGCCCCGCTCGCCGGCGAGACACCTTCCGCCGCCGCCCCGCCCTCCGGTTGCCGCTTCCGTACGCGCTGCCCGATCGCGAAGGCCGTCTGCGCGACCACGGAGCCACCTCCGGCCGAACCGGGTTCGCCCGGGCACAGGGCGGCATGTCACTTTCTGTGACGGTTCGGCTTCCCCGCCGTGGTGGTTTCTCGCCCTTGCGCCTGCGGCGGGCGTGGGTTCGTCGGGTGCGGTGACAGCCCTACGGACTCCGTCCTACGGTCTGTCCCCTCCCGTGGGTGCATGGTGAAACAGGCCGGTGGGGGCGGGCCCCGTCCCTCGACCACCGGCACACGAATGCCGACCTTCAGGCCCACCGGTCTCCTTCCCCCCTCCCACGGATGGGGGCGGACCGCAGGACGGAGTCCGGAGGGGCGCACCCGCTGCCGAAAACGCCCCGCGCAGCGGCACCCAGCCCGCCGCAGGCGAACCCAGCGAAACCCCCACGGCGGGACAGCCGACAACGTGGGAAGCAGGCCAAGCGCAGCGGACAGGCGATGAGGCCATACACAAGCCAAACTCGGGTACGGGGGCACATGTGCACATGTGCCACCAGCCGTCGTTTGGAGGCCCGCCGTGCAGCGGCATCCGCATCCGCATCCTCACCCACTGTCTCGCGGTGAGCGCACGCTCGACCGCGAACCGCAGCCGACGCCACCGGACCCGGGAGGTCCGTCCCCGAGCCCCGTCCCGGAACCCCTTCCCGGCCCGCCGGTCCCGCCTGCGCCACCTGAACCGATACCGCCGGATCCGGAGCCGATCCCCCGTCCGCCCGGACCGGATCCCGTCCCGGACCCCTCTCCGGCTCCCTCACCGCTCTCCTAGGAGGTGCTGATCATGGCCATCGCCACGGTCAACCCGGCCACCGGCGAGACCCTGAAGACCTTTGACGCGCTCAACGCGGGCGAGATCGAAGACCACCTGGTCAGGGCTGAGCAGGCCTTCCAGGAGCACCGCACCACGAGCTTCGCGCGCCGGGCGGAGCTGCTGCTCAAGGCCGCCGATCTGCTCGACGCGGACCAGGACGGCATCGCCCGCACCATGACCACCGAGATGGGCAAACCACTGGTACAGGCCCGCGCGGAGGCCGCGAAGTGCGCCAAGACCATGCGGTGGTACGCCCACCACGCCGAGCAGCTGCTGGCCGACGAGGACCCCGCCCCGGCCGACGTGAGCGATTCGGGCGCGGTGCGCGCGGTGGTCCGCTACCGCCCGCTGGGCACCGTCCTCGCGGTGATGCCCTGGAACTTCCCGCTCTGGCAGGTCGTACGGTTCGCCGCGCCGGCGCTGATGGCGGGCAACACCGGACTGCTCAAGCACGCCTCGAACGTCCCGCAGACCGCGCTCTACCTCGAGGAGCTGTTCCGCCGCGCCGGCTACCCGGAGGGCTGCTTCCAGACCCTGCTGATCGGATCCGGCGCGGTCGAGGACGTCCTGCGCGACCCGAGGGTCGCGGCGGCGACGCTGACCGGCAGCGAGCCCGCCGGCCGCTCGGTCGCCTCGATCGCGGGTGACGAGGTCAAGAAGACCGTCCTCGAACTCGGCGGCAGCGACCCGTTCGTCGTCCTGCCCTCCGCCGACCTCGACAAGGCGGTCCGCGTCGGGGTCACCGCGCGGGTGCAGAACAACGGGCAGTCGTGCATCGCGGCCAAGCGGTTCATCGTGCACGACGACGTCTACGACGCCTTCGCCGAGCGGTTCACCGAACGGATGGCGGCGCTGACCGTCGGCGACCCGATGGACGAGAACACCGAGGTCGGGCCGCTCTCCAGCGAGCAGGGCCGCTCGGACCTCGAGGAGCTCGTCGACGACGCGGTCCACCAGGGCGCGAGCGCACTGTGCGGCGGCCGCCGGCCACCCGAGCACCGCGCCGGATGGTTCTACGAGCCGACCGTGCTCGCCGGTGTCACCCCGAGCATGCGCATCCACCGCGAGGAGGCGTTCGGCCCGGTCGCCACGCTCTACCGCGTCGCCGACCTGGACGAGGCGGTGCGGCTCGCCAACGACGTACCGTTCGGCCTGAGTTCCAACGCCTGGACCCGTGACCCCGGTGAACAGGAGAGGCTGGCAAGGGACTTGCAGGCCGGTGGTGTCTTCTTCAACGGCATGACCGCCTCCCACCCGGGCCTGCCCTTCGGCGGAGCCAAGCGCTCGGGCTACGGCCGGGAGCTCTCCGGACACGGCATTCGGGAGTTCTGCAACATGACCACGCTGTGGTACGGGCCGGAGGACTGAGCCGGCCGGAGGACCGGCGGCGCCCGGGCGGTGCGGGTGCCGCCGGACGGGGCGGTGCTACCGCGCCGCGTCCCGCCCGTACTGCCCGTCCGGCACGACGAACTCGCACCACAGCGCCTTGCCCGCGCCGCGCGGCTCCGCGCCCCAGCGGTCCGCCAGGGCCTCGACCAGCATCAGCCCGCGGCCGGAGGTCGCGGTCTCGCCGGGGCTGCGGCGGCGCGGCCAGCGGCTGGAGCGGTCCTCGACCTCCAGCCGGATCCGGGGCGGGGCGCCGGGCAGCAGTTCCACGGAGACCAGGGCGCCGCTCTCGGTGTGGGTCAGGGCGTTGGCGATCAGCTCGGAGGCGGCGACCTCGACGTTGTGCAGGACGCCGCCCGCCCGCCACTGGTCCAGCGTGCGGCGCAGCGCCGAGCGGACCTCCGCGGCGCCCTGCGGGTCGGCCTGATGCACATGCAGCCGCAGCCGCGGGGTGGCGTCGGCACCACCGGGGCCGGGCAACCGGTGCAGCAGCAGGAGGGCCATGTCGTCCTCGGAGCCGGGGTCGGCCCACAGGCGGTCCGAGATCCGGTCGGCGAGCGCCTCCAGGTCCGCGGGGCCGTCGCGGACCGCCGCGGAGAGCGCGTCGATGCCCGCGCAGATGTCCTGGCCGGGCTGTTCGACCAGGCCGTCGGTGCACAGCAGCAGCGTCGACCCCGGCTCCAGGAACAGCTGGGTCTCGGGGAAGTGGTCGTGCCCGAATGCGGTGGCCAGGCCCAGCGGCAGCCCGCCGCGGACCTCGGGCCAGTCGATGTGCCGGGAGCTGTTGCTGATCAGCGGTCCGAGATGGCCGGCCCGCGCCACGTGCAGCGCCCCGGACTGCAGGTCGGCCTGGACGTAGGTGCAGGTCGCGAAGCGCTCGGTGTCCAGCTCGGCCAGGAAGCGGGAGGCCCGCACCAGCACGGTCTCCGGTGTGTGCCCCTCGCCGGCGTACGCGCGCAGGGCGATCCGCAGCTGGCCCATGACGGCGGCCGCATGGGTGTCATGGCCCTGCACATCACCGACCACCAGGCCGGTCCTCCCCTGGGGCAGCGCGATCACGTCGTACCAGTCGCCGCCCACGTCCCGGCCGACGCTCGCGGGGTGGTAGCGCACGGTGACCGCGCCACCCGCGATGGCCGGCAGCCGGCGCGGCAGCATCGTCTCCTGCAGCCCGGTGGCGAACTCGCGCTCCTGGTCGAAGAGCGTCGCCCGCTGCACCGACTGCGCCACCACCCCGGCCAGCGCCAGCGCCAGGTTCCTGGCCTCCGGCGACTGCACGGCCGGCTCGGCGTTGAACAGCCCCAGCGCCCCGATCACGGTGTCCTGCGCGACCAGGGGCAGGAACGCCGCGCTGCCGGTCGGCAGCAGGCCGGTGTACGGGCGCAGCCGCGGATAGCGGGCGATCAGCTCGCCGCGGGTGCTGAGGAAGGCGGGCCGCCGCGAGCACGCCGCATCGGCCAGCGGGAGGGTGTCGTCCAGCCGCGAGGTCACCATCTCCTCGGGCACCTCGCCCTCCAGCCCGGCGGTGGCGATGACCTTGAACCGGTCGTTCTCGACGAGCCCGAGGACCAGCCCGTCGGCGCCGAAGCGCCGCGCTCCGCCGGTACCGCCGAGCACCCGTGTGACGTCCTTGACGGACAGCGCACGGGCCAGCGCGGCGGTGGTCTGCTGCACCATCACGGTCTGCCGCTGCCGGTCCTGCTGGAGTGAGCGCAGCAGCGCGGAGTCCGCCAGTTCGCCGGTCGCCTCCCGGACGATCCCGACGACCCGGTACGGCATCCCGTCCGCGTCGTGCAGGATCCGCCCCTGGGAGTGCGTCCAGCGACGGCTTCCGTCGCGGCAGTGGACGCGGAAGTACGCGCCGTACGACGGCTGGCCGTCCTGCAGGGCCTGGGAGAGCGCCTCGTCCAGCCGCCGGCCCTCCTCCGGCGGTACCCGTGAGATCAGGGACATCGGCGCGCCGTCGTACTCGTCGGGGCGCAGATCGAAGACCTCCAGGGCGCCGGGGTCCAGGACCATGCGCCCGCGGTCCAGGTCCCAGTCGAAGGTGCCCGTCCGGTTGAGCGAGAGCCGTTCGCGCAGCCCGATGGGCTCATGCTGCGAGACCCCGGGCACATCCTCCCGGACCCGCGGCCAGTCCTGGCCGGAGCGGGGGTCATGGCGCCGGCCGGACGGATCGGGGGACGGTCCCGCGGGGGCCGGGCCGGTCATGGGGTGCCGCGCAGCGGAGTCCTGGAGCGCGGGCGGGGCGGGCTCACACCTTGAAGGCGGCGGCGCGTCCGGGCGCGGGCCGGCGGCGGCGCGGCGGACACCTCCCGTGCCCTCGGCCGCGGGTCGTCGTTGACCGGGGCCGATACCCACCGGAGCGCGGCCATGCGAACACCTTAGGCGCGGGTCGGGGACGCCGCATGTCGCGGTACGCCGCCCGAGCACCGTATGTGTTCAGGCGGTGAACGCATACGGTGGAATCCGGTCGCGCCAACTCCTCACCCGTGCACGAGTCTTGACGTGGCATGTTCAAGTCCCGAAACATGATGCCGAGCCGTCGGCCGTGTCCACACCGGCCACCAGCAGCAGCGGGACCGTGTCCACACCGGTCCGCGGGGCGGAGCTGAGGCGTGCGCGCCCGCCTGCCCTCGTCACAGGAGGCGGACCGCACATCGGGCTGCGACAGCACGACCACCGCCCCCGACCCCAACTGGGCCGGGCAGCGCCTCGGTTGCCAGCTCCCGACCGGCGCCCCGGCCACCTTCACCTGGTAGGAGACCCCCACAGATGACACCCGCCGGCACCCGCGGGCACCGCGGAGCGCGACTGCCACGCCGCGCCACCCTCCTCGCCGTCGCCCTCGCGGCCTGCGCCGCCACCCTCTCGCTCCCGCGGGCCGACGCCGCCGCGGCCGATCCCGACCTCGGCCCGAACGTGCAGATCTTCGACCCGTCGACGCCCAAGGGCCAGATCCAGAGCGCCGTCGACGACGTCTTCAAGGAGCAGGAGAAGAACCAGTTCGGCACGGCGCGGCACGCGCTGCTGTTCAAGCCGGGCTCGTACGACGTCGACGCCAACATCGGCTTCTACACCCAGATCGCCGGCCTCGGCCGCTCGCCGGACGACACCACCGTCAACGGCGCGGTGCACGCCGAGGCCGACTGGTTCGACGGCAACGCCACCCAGAACTTCTGGCGGTCGGCGGAGAACCTCGCCGTCAACCCGTCCGGTGGCGCCGACCGCTGGGCGGTCTCGCAGGCGGCGCCGTACCGCCGGATGCACCTCAAGGGCGATCTGCAGCTCGACGACGGCGGCTGGTCCAGCGGCGGGCTGCTGGCCGACACCAAGGTCGACGGCCAGGTCCGCTCCGGCTCCCAGCAGCAGTGGCTGTCGCGCAACACCGAATGGGGCGGCTGGAGCGGCGCCAACTGGAACATGGTCTTCGTCGGTGCGAAGAACGCCCCGGCCGGAGACTTCCCCGCCCCGCCCTACACCCGCGTCGAGTCCACCCCCGTCTCCCGCGAGAAGCCGTTCCTGTACGTCGACGACGCCGGCGACTACCGGGTGTTCCTGCCGGCCCTGCGCAAGGACTCCCAGGGCACCAGCTGGGCCTCGGGCGACCCGCAGGGCGGCTCACTGCCGCTGGGCGACTTCTTCGTCGTCAAGCCCGGGGCGAGCGCGGAGCAGATCAACACGGCCCTGGACGCCGGCAAGCACCTGCTGGTCACGCCCGGTGTCTACCACCTCGACCGGGCACTGCGGATCACCAGGCCGGACACCGTGGTGCTCGGCCTGGGCCTGGCCACCCTGGTCCCCGACAACGGCGTCACGGCGGTGTCCGTCGCCGACGTCGACGGCGTCCGGATCGCCGGACTGCTGATCGACGCGGGCACCACCAGCTCGCCGTCCCTGATGGAGGTCGGCCCGCAGAACTCCTCGGCGAGCCACGCCGAGGACCCGACCTCGCTGCACGACGTGTTCTTCCGCGTCGGCGGCGCGGGCCCCGGCAAGGCCGCCAGGAGCCTGGTCGTCAACAGCTCCCACGTCATCGGCGACCATCTGTGGATCTGGCGCGCCGACCACGGCGACGGCGTCGGCTGGAACACCAACACCGCCGCCAACGGCCTGACCGTCAACGGCGACGACGTCACCATGTACGGCCTGTTCGTCGAGCACTACCAGCAGCACCAGACGGTCTGGAACGGCGAGCGCGGCCGGACGTACTTCTACCAGAACGAGATGCCCTACGACCCGCCGGACCAGGGCTCCTGGATGAACGGCGGCACCCAGGGCTACGCCGCCTACAAGGTCGGTGACGGGGTGAGGAACCACGAGGCGTGGGGGCTCGGCAGCTACTGCTTCTTCAACGTCAACCGCGACGTCGCCGCCGAGCACGCCTTCGAGGTGCCGGACACCCCCGGCGTCCGCTTCCACGACATGGTGACGGTCTCGCTCGGCGGCACCGGCACGATCCACCACGTCGTCAACGGGACGGGTGGCCCCTCGGACGCCCAGCGCAACGTCGCCAACCTGGTGGGCTATCCGCAGTGAGGTGCGCGGGGCGAGCCGTCCTGGGCGAGCGCCGACCAGGACGGCTCACCTCGTCAGGCGTGCGCCCGCGCCGCCGCGACCGGGGTGGTCTGCCGCGTCCGGTGCCGCAGCGTCGCCGTCCGCGTCGCCACGTCGACGGTGTACGCGTCGATGGTCAGCCGCGCGCCGGACACCTTCAGCACCATGAACCCGTTGTCGGAGAAGTTCTGCCAGGCGGCCGGGTGCCCGAAGTGCGCCTTGCCGTCCTCCGTCTTGGCCGACGCCCCGCAGACCACCTGCCGGGTGCCGCCGGTCCGCGCCGTCGGCTCCAGGATCTGCAGCGTGTGATCGTGACCGGAGAGGATCAGATCGGCCCGCCCGCACACCACCTTCTCGTACATGTCCTTGAGGTGGACGCCGCTGGTGTAGTTCCCGATCTCGAACCCGTCGTACGAACCGGCGCTGCCGTGCTTGCCGTTGTTGAGGTACGGGTGGTGGCCGATGACCACCTTCCAACGGGCCCGCGACGCCTTCAGCGCACGGTCCAGCCAGCTCTGCTGCTCGCGCATGTACGGCCCGTCCCAGCGGTAGTACGGGTCGAGCTGGGCGACGTAGGACGACCAGGGGATCGTGTCGATGGCGAAGAACTCCACCAGCGGGTCGGCCGCCGGCAGCGGGACGCTGTAGTAACGGCCGGGCATGTACCAGCGCTTGGAGGTCCTGGCGTACGCGACCTCGCGGTCACCGCGCGAGGGGTCGCCGCCGCTGCCGGGTATCAGCCCCGAGCAGTCGTGGTTGCCCAGCACCATCAGCCAGGGCACGTCGATGCCGCTGTTGGGCTTTTCGAACTTGTCCTGGAACTCGGAGTCGTCGGCGGACTCCGGGCCGTTCTCGTAGATGTTGTCGCCGAGGCCGACCGCGAGTCCGATGCCCTCGGCCCGGCAGACGTCCCGCGCCGCGGCCGCCACCGCGTACTGCGCCTCGTCCCCCGTGCCGGCGTCACCGGTGACCAGGACGGCGAACTCGCCCTTGCCGTTGGGGTGCTCGGGGAACGGAAAGGCCCCCGGGGTGCCCGGGCGGGTCGCGGCGGAGGCGGGGGACTGGGCCTGCGAGGGCAGCACCGCCAGCGCCGCGCCGGCCATCGCGCCGCCCAGCAGCGTCCGCCGGTTCACCCACTGCGGAACGCGCCCCGTCGTGGGCACCGGGGCCGCCCCGGCCGCCGCGTCCGAGCCGGCCCGCAGCCACTCCCGCTCGGTCATGTCCGCCTGCGGCGGGATCAGTTCATCGTCACACATGGCTGGATTTCTCTCACGGTCGCCAGGGGAGATGGTGACGAAAAGATGAAGCGCACGTGGACGTATGGCGATCAGCGGCGACAGGGCTACGCGTCGGTAACTACGCGTCTCCGGGCGGCGTCAGGGCGTGAGAAAAGCGGACGGAGGGCCGGCGTTCCGGCCGCCGCCGGGCCGGCGCTCAGTGGTTCGCCAGGCGGCGCAGGGTGCGGCCGAGACGGCGGATGTACAGCCGCTGGAAGACGGGGACCAGGGGGCCCGCGAGACGGGTGACGGGCCGGGCCGGGCGACTGAAGGCGGTCACGGTGAACCACACCGAGCCGTCCGCGCGCAGCTCGGTCAGGAACGCCTCCTCGCCGCACTCGGGGTGCCCGTCGCGCGTCCCGTAGGCGAAGCCGACGCGGTCCTCGTCGGCCACCGTCCACACCACCCGGCACGGGGCCCGCAGCCGCAGCGGACCGATGCCCAACGAGACCTCGACGGCGACCCCCGGCGCGGCCCGCGGGGCGTCGGCGCGGATGCCGGTGCCCGCCGCCCGGTGCATCCGGAAGGTGGTGATCGCCTCGCCCGCCGCGGTCAGCACCTCGCGGCCGCGGCCGATCGGCAGCTCCTCGTGGAGGTGGTGGTAGCCGGGCGGCAGCGGGGTGTGCCCGGTGCCGCCCGCCTCGGGGTAGTTCACATCGCTCATGGGGCGCATGGTGTCACCCCGGGTGGACCCTGATTCTCCGGGCCCGGCGGCACCCCGCGGTACCCCCTATGCCCGGTCCGGCTCCCCGTGCCGCCCCGCGCCCGCCGCGAAGCGCGCCGCGCCCGTCATCGCCTCGGCCAGCACCGTCTGCCCGTACCGGAGTTCCGCGGCCAGCGCGGCCGCTTCGTCCCGGCCCTCCTGGTCCAGCAGGGCGGCCCGGTCGCTGCGCAGACACGCCTGCGGGAAACGGGCGATCTCCGCCGCCAGCAGCTCCGCCTCGGCGCGCGCCGTCCCGGTCGGCACCACCCGGTGGACCAGCCCGATGTCCAGCGCCTCCGCCGCCGGGACCGCGCGCCCCGTCAGGACCAGGTCCATCGCACGGCTCGCACCGATCAGCCGCGGCAGCCGCACCGTACCGCCGTCGATCAGCGGCACGCCCCACCGCCGGCAGAACACCCCGAGGACCGCGTCCTCCTCCGCCACCCGCAGATCGCACCACAGTGCCAGCTCCAGCCCGCCGGCCACCGCATGACCGGCCACCGCGGCGATCACCGGCTTGCCCAGCCGCATCCGGGTCGGCCCCATCGGCCCGTCGCCGTCCGGCGCGACGCGGTTGCCGCGCTCGGTGCCCATCGCCTTGAGATCGGCGCCGGAGCAGAACGTCCCGCCCTCGCCCCACAGCACGGCCACCCGCGCCGTGTCGTCGTTGTCGAACTCCCGGAAGGCAGCCGCCAGTTGCTCTGCCGTCGGGCCGTCCACGGCGTTGCGGGACGCGGGCCGGGACAGCACCACCGTCGTCACCGGCCCGGCCCGCTCGATCCGTACCGACATCAGGCCGCGCTCCCGGACGCGTCCGGAGCCGGCGGCCGGACGCGTTCCAGGATCGCCGTCAGATCGACCCCGGCCGGCAGGGTGCCGTACGCGTTGCCCCACTCCCCGTCGAGCCGGGAGGCGCAGAACGCGTCGGCGAGCGCCGGGTGGCTGTGCCGCACCAGCAGCGAGCCCTGCAGCACCAGCGCCATCCGCTCCGCCAGCGACCGCGCCATCAGCTGCGCGCGCTCCGGAGAGGCCAGGCCGCCGAGCATCTTGCGGACCCCGGCCACCGCCGCGTCCAGCCGCCGGTCGGCGCCCGCGGCCGTCTCCACCTCGGCGAAGAACGCATCGAGCGCGGCCGGCTCCTTGCCCAGCGCCCGCAGCACGTCGAGCGCCGCGACATTGCCCGAGCCCTCCCAGATCGACAGCAGGGGCGCCTCGCGGTACAGCCGCGGCATGCCCGAGTCCTCGACATAGCCGTTGCCGCCCAGGCACTCCAGCGCCTCCGCCGCATGGCCGCTGCCCCGCTTGCACACCCAGTACTTGCCGGCCGCCAGTGCCAGCCGGCGCAGCGCCGACTCCCCGGCGTCCCCGGCCTGCGACCTGTCCACCGCCGCGGCCAGCCGCATGCCCAGCAGCGTCGCCGCCTCCGACTCGACCGCCAGGTCCGCCAGCACCGAGCGCATCAGCGGCTGCCGGTCCAACTCCCGCCCGAACGCCCGCCGATGGGCGGTGTGGTGCAGCGCCTGCCGCAGCCCCGCCCGCATCCCGGCCGCCGACCCCAGCACACAGTCCAGCCGGGTCATGTTCACCATCTCGACGATGGTGCGCACCCCGCGACCCGGCTCACCGACCGGCCAGGCCACCGCCTCGTCGTACTCGATCTCGGAGGACGCGTTGGAGCGGTTGCCCAGCTTGTCCTTCAGGCGCATCAGCCGCATCCCGTTGAGCGTGCCGTCCGGCAGCACCCGCGGCAGCAGAAAGCAGCTCAGCCCCTCCTCGGTCTGCGCCAGCGCCAGGAACACATCGCTCATCGGGGCGGAGGTGAACCACTTGTGGCCGGTGATGCGGTACGTGCCGTCGCCGGCCGGCACCGCACGCGTGGTGTTGGCCCGTACGTCGGAGCCGCCCTGCTTCTCCGTCATCGACATACCCGCGATCAGACCCGACTTGGTCAGCGGCGCCCGCAGCCCGAAGTCGTAGGTACGGGCCGCCAGCAGCGGCTCGTACCGCGCGGCCAGGTCCGGGGCGGCGCGCAGCGCGGGGACGGCGGCGTAGGTCATCGAGACCGGGCAGCCGTGGCCCGGCTCGGCCTGCGACCAGACGTAGAACTTCGCGGCGCGCACCAGATGCGCCCCGGCGCGGTCGTCGGTCCACGGCGCCGCGTGCAGCCCGTGCTCCACCGCGACGGTCATCAGCTGATGCCAGGCCGGATGGAACTCCACCTCGTCCACGCGGTGCCCGAACCGGTCGTGGGTGTGCAGCCGGGGCGGCTGCTGCTCCGCCCAGCGGGCCTGGTCCTGCACCGCCGCCGAACCGGCCAGCGCGCCGAGCTCGGCCACCTCCGGCACGCCCCACTCGGCGCCGTCCCGGCGCAGCGCCTCCAGCAGGGCCGGCTCGTCCGCCGTGCTGAACCCGGTCAGCGGCGGGGCCTGGTTCACGACTTCATGGGTGACGGTCATACCGTCGACGTTACAGAAACCAAACAGTCGTGGGAAGAGCGTAATATCGCCCGCGCTCCACGCCCTAGAATTTCCTGCACATATGAACGACCCCGGCACCCACCACGACCCCGACGGCGCCGCCGCGCTCGCGCCGCGGCCCCTCACCGCGCGCTCCATCGTGCTGAGCACCCTGCTCGGCCACCATCCGCCGAGGCTGCCGGTCCGCGCCCTGGTACGGGTCGGTGAACTCTTCGGGATCGCCGAGGGCACCGTCCGGGTCGCGCTCTCGCGCATGGTGGCCGCCGGCGACCTGCGGCAGACCGACGGCTCCTACGAGCTGACCGCCCGCCTGCTGGCGCGCCAGACCCGCCAGGACGAGAGCCGCTCACCCCGGACCCGGCCCTGGCACGGGGACTGGGAGATCGCCGTCGTCACCACCCCGGAAGGCCGGCCGGCCGCCGAGCGCACCGCACTGCGCCAGGCGATGGCGGCGCTGCGGCTGGCCGAGCTCCGCGAGGGCAGCTGGCTGCGCCCCGCCAACCTCGACCGGCCCCGCCCGCCCGTCGTCACCGAGCAGTGCACCTGGCTCAGCGGCACTCCGGACGACGATCCGGCCGCGCTCGCCGCCCGCCTGTGGAACCTGGACGGCTGGGCGGCGCGGGCCGGCGCCCTGATGTCCGCCCTGGACCGCGCCGAGTCTCCCGCCGGGCGCTTCACGGTCGCGGCGGCCGCCCTGCGCCATCTCCTCGCCGACCCGCTCCTGCCGGACGCGCTGCTGCCGCCCGACTGGCCGGGCGGCCGGCTCCGCGCCCGCTACGACGGGTTCGAGCGGGAACTGAGCGATCTGCTGCGGCAGTACCTGGCCGGCTGAGCCCCGCCCGGCGCCCTGACCGGTGGTCACCGGCCGCCCCCCCGGCGGGCCGTCGCCGCGGTGTGCCGGCCGGACCGGCCCGCCCGGCTCACCGCGGCAGCACACACACCGGGACCGGGGCCGCGAACGGCTCTCCCGCGCTCTTGAGCGCCCCGGTCCGTCCGTCCACCGAGAACACCGTCACCGAACCGGACTTCTGGTTCGCCGCGAACAGCCAGCGCTCGTCCGGAGAGAACGCGATCTGCCGGGGGAAGTCCCCGCCCACCGGCACGGTGTCCAGCAGCCGCAGTCGCGCCCCGCGGGCCTCCACGGCGTAGCGGGTGAGGCTGTTGTGACCGCGATTGGCGAGATACGCGAAGCGGCCGTTGCGGGCGACGAGCAGCTGCGCCGGGTAACTGGTGCCCGGGCCGGTCCCCGTGGACTGCGGCGCACCGGGCGTCAGCCGCCCGCTTTCGCGCTCATAGCCGCAGACCACGACCGTGTTGTCGACCTCGTTCGCCAGATACGCGAAGCCGCCGGAGGGGTGGAAGGTCAGATGGCGGGGGCCCGCGCCGGGGCGGAGCGTCGCGTACGACACCTGGACGAGCCGACCGGCCGAGTCGTCCAGCCGGTAGGTGTAGACGGTGTCGTTGCCGAGGTCGACGGCCAGCACATGCCGGCCGTCGGGGGTGGTGACGATCTGGTGGGCGTGCGGCCCGTCCTGGCCGGGGCCGGGCGGCGGGCTGGAGTGGGTGACGAGGTCGGTGCGTTCGCCCAGGGCACCGGTGGCCCGGTCGATCGGGTGGACGGCCACGCTGCCGGAGAGGTAGTTGGCGCTGAGCAGCCAGCGTCCGCCGGGGTGCACGGACAGATGACAGGGCCCGGCGCCGCCGGTGGACCGGGTACCCAGCACCCGGGGCGGGCCGCCGGGAGTCAGCGCGAGGGCGGTCACCCCGCCCCGCTCCTGCTCGTCGACGGCGTAGAGGGTGCGCCCGCCCGGCGCCAGGGCGAGATAGGACGGATCGGCGACCCCGGCCACCACACCGGTGGCGGTGATCCGCCCGGTCGCGGTGTCGTACGTGGCGAGTCCGACGCCGGTGCCGCCGCCCTCCTTCAAGGTGTAGGTCCCCAGGTACAGCGGACGGGAGCGGCGTGCGGGCGGACCCGTGGGGCGTCCGGTCCGGGCCCGCGCGGGGCCGCGGTCCGCCGCCGTCAGCAGTCCCACCCCGGCCGTCATGGTCAGTCCCGCCGCGACGGTCCGCAGAAACCGCCGACGGTCCGCCCCGGCCCCGGACCCCGCTCCCGTACCCGTTGCTGTCATGGCAGCAGGGTGGCCCGCCGCGCCCGACCCGGCAAGAGCCGCAACACGTGATGCAACATGTGCAACGCGATGGCGGAGCCCTTCCGGCGCCGGCCCCTGAGCCTCCCTGAGACCGCCCCGCGCCGTGCTGGAGCCGCTCCGGCGCGGCTTTCGGTCCGGCGACCCTGACGAGCCCCTACATCCTCATGATGACCATGACCCTCCCCGTAGCACTCCAGTCGTACGGCACAACCCATACGCGGACTGATTCGCCGCACCCCCTGCCGCTCGTAGTTTCGTGATCAAGGCACGGAAATGATCGAGAGGCCACGGATCTATGTACGGCAAGGCATTCGCCCCGGAGTACCAGGGCGAGCTGGGCTCGGCGCTGGGTGTGAACTCCTCCTACGAGGAGGTGCTGGCGAAGGCGAGCCGGGCCCACGACCGGGCGGACACCGCACTGGAGCGGGCGCGGGCCGCGCTCGCGGTCGCCGAGGCCAACCGGCGCCTCGGCCGGGTGACGCAGGCCGGCGCCGCCTGGCGGGAGAGCTACCGCAGCGCCCGCGCCGCCGGTGACGCGGGCGCCATGGCCTGGGCACTGTGGAGCGGCGGCACCCTGGCCCGCCAGTGCGGCACCCTGCCGCTGGCCCGCCGGCTGCTCACCCACGCGGTCTCCCTGGCCGACACCGGCGGCGACCGCCTCGCCCACGGCTACTCCCTCGCCGGCCTCGCCGAGACCGGCCGCATACAGGGCGACTACGCCGCGGTCGCCGAGCTCCACGAGCAGCTGCTCGAACAGGGCCGGGCGCACGGCGAGGCCCGGCACATGGTCTGGGCGATGTCCGGCATAGCCCAGATGCACCGCAACACCGGCGACTACGCCAAGGCCCTGGAGCTGTTCGAGGAGTCCGCCCGGATCGCCGAAGCCGGCGAGGACGCCCGCGGCCGTGCCTGGTCGCTGCGGGGGATAGCCGATGTGCTGTCCGTACAGGGAGAGACGGACCGCGCGCTGGAGCTGCTGTCCGAGGCGGAGGGCATCTGCCGCGCGATGGACCTGGCGTCGGCGCTCGCCTACAACCACAAGATGCGCGGCAACGTCCTGTACCGAGCGGGCCGCTACGAGGCCGCCCGTGACACCTACACCCTCGCACTGCAGGAGTTCGGCGAGATGCAGGAGCCGCGCGGGGTCGCGCTCTCCCGCCTCGGGCTGGCCAAGTCCCGCGCCCGCCTGGGCCGCGACCGGGAGGCGACGCTGAGCGAACTGGCCACGCTGGAACGTGACTTCGTCCGCATCGGGCTGCGCCACGCCCGGGACATGGTCATCGCGTTCCGTGCAGAGCTGACCGCGCGACCGGCGGCAGAAACTCGCGCTCCTCGGTGCGATGCCACCACGCTCCGGTCTCCCGCAGTTCCCGCCAGGTCGTGAAGCGGTAGCGGAAGACCCGGGCCCTGATCCTGGCCGGCGGCAGATCGGGGAACGGATTGGTGCGCAGCAGCCGCAGCGTGTCCCGGTCGTTCTCCAGCAGCCGCGCCACGAACGGAACGAACCATGCCCGCGCATAGGCCGGTGACAGCGCGGCGAACCACATCAGCCAGTCCAGCCGCAGATGGTATGGCGCGAACTGGCGCGGCAGCCGCCCGACATCGCCCGGCTTGCCGTGGAACTCATACGCCACCCAGGTCGTGCCGGGCCCGGTCACGGCATCCGCCGTCCCCTCCACCACGATCTCCCGGCGCACCCGCGTGATCGAGCCGAAGGCACCGTACGAATTGACCAGATGCAGTGACTCGTAGGACGTGTTCATCATCTGCTGCCGGGACAGCAGATTGCGCGCCGGGCGGTAGCTGAGCCACAGGACCCCGGCGGTGGCCAGGAGGACCAGGACCTCGAACCACACCGGGGGCGGGGCGAGCCCATGGGACGGCCGGGCCCACAGCGGGGCGGCGGCCGACAGCGCCAGCGCGATGGTCACCCAGTTCAGCCAGGCGAAATTGCCGGAGAGCACCAGCCACAGCTGGGTGACGACCATCGCGGCGGCGGCCCACCCGGCGACCGGCTGGGGGGTGAACAGCAGGACCGGAAGCGCGAGTTGGGCGACATGGTTGGCGGCCACCTCGACCCGGTGCAGCGGCTTGGGCAGATGGTGGAAGAACCAGCTCAGCGGCCCCGGCATCGGCTGGGTCTCGTGGTGGTAGTAGAGGCAGGTCAGATCCCGCCAGCAGCGGTCGCCGCGCATCTTGATCAGCCCGGCCCCGAACTCGACCCGGAAGAGCACCCAGCGCAGCAGCCACATGATCAGCACCGGGGGAGCGGTCT
Source organism: Streptomyces sp. NPDC043738 (assembly GCF_056436545.1). NCBI lineage: Bacteria > Bacillati > Actinomycetota > Actinomycetes > Kitasatosporales > Streptomycetaceae > Streptomyces > Streptomyces sp. NPDC043738. Next base: position 362,018 of record NZ_JBWKCJ010000001.1, read on the forward strand.
CGGCGTTGCCGAGGAACACCGCGAGCGAGCCCGCCTCCAGCAGCAGCGATTCCCAGCCGAAGCCGTACCAGGTCTGCCCGACGTTCACGATCGACAGATACATCGCCCACAGGGCGGCCCACATCACCATCGACGCCCACAGCGGCACGGCATCCGCGGCCCCGGCCGCCACGGCCGCCGCCAGCAGTGCGCCCGACCACGACCAGAGGGCGAAGAAGCGGTCCGAATAGTGCCAGTGGAAGACCGAGGGCGACGCGCCGAACGGCACCCGCGCCACGAACGCGGGCACCGGCAGCATGCCGCGCGCCCCGATCAGTGCCCGGAACTGCCGCACCGCCGCGAGGAACGCGACCAGATAGAGCACCGCCAGCGTCCGCTGGAAGACGAGCCGCCCGAGCCAGTAACCGGAATCCGAGAACCATGCCACTCGCCCATGGGTAGCACCGCGGCCGCGCGGGTGGGAACACTCCCTCCGCGCGGTCACTCTCCAGCGTGCGGATCGGGGCAAATGCAGCAACGCCAGGGCCATTCGGGTGAGTGATGTGCATCACACATCTCGCCCGATTTCCCCGTCACCACAAGGGGCGGAATTCCCGCCTTCCGACGGCACGGCCATCTCGCCGGAAAACGTCGAGCGCGCCGGCTGCGGCGTCGTTAATCTGAGGGGCGACGGACGACCTTTCTGGGAGACGCCAACACCAATTGGCCCGTCGCGGGAACGCCACAAACCTTGGCCGACCTCCCGGTTTGTGAACAAGGCGCCACCGCGTCGGACCGATACCTCGATGAAGGAGTGCGTGGTGGCAATGCACAAGGCTCAACACAAGCAACCCCGCTTGAAGCGGGGCGAGCGACCAGGTCGTATCAGGGAAGTCCGTAATCTCGAAGTCTGGGACCGCTGCGCACCGGTGCGCCTCGCCGGCTGCGACGACGATCCCGCCGAGCCGTACATCATCCGCGGCATCGACTGATCGACGGATCACTCGGGCGTCGGCCCTGCCCCTGGGGTGTCCCCCCTCCGGGTCAGGGCCGACGCCCGAGCAGGCACAGCAGCCGGGTGAGATCGTCGGCGTCCGCCGGGGCGTCCACCGCGGGAGCGAACAGCCCGGACGCGTCGAGCCCCGCGGCATACGGCTCCACCTCGCGCAGCGCCGCCGTCGCCAGCCGGCCGGGCAGCCGCTCATCGGCCCCGATCGCACGGGACAGATCCCAGGCGTGCACCACCGCGTCGGCCATCATCTGGGTGCAGTACGCGTCGGCCGGGCTGGAGCCGTAGGACAGCGGGACCGTACGACTCAGCGCGCCGCGCTCCGCGAACGCCGCCACGGCGGCCACCGCCGCGCGGTCCCACGCCGCGACCGGATCGTCGCCCAGCACGTCCCCGTCGAAGTCCGAGCCCACCTCCGCGATCGTGGCGCCGTCCCGCACCAGGCGGGGCACCCACAGCTGCTCTGCGGTGAGGTGGTTCACCAGATCGCGCACCGACCACTCCGAGCACGGCGTCGGGCCGTCCCACTGGTCGTCGCGGACGGCGTGCACCCGGCTGCCGAACAGCGCGAGGGCCTCGCCATGGGTCCGCAGGATCTCGTCGTCGCTCATGGTCCCCGAGGATAGGAGCGGGCACCGGCAACCGCCCCCGCGGTGACCCGAACGGCCCAGCCGGGGGCGAGGGATTTCCCGCCCCCGCCCGCCCGGCCGGTACGTCGGTGCGGCCGCGGTCCGTCCGCGTAGATCAGCCCGCGTAGATCAGTCCGCGTAGAGCTGGCTCCGCGGCACGATTTGCTGCTCCTGGCTCGGACTGGACCACAGCAGCTTCAGATGCGCCTCGCCGGTGCGCTCCGTGTGGTCGATCCGGATGCGGTGCCGGTGCCCGGCCTTGAGGGTCACGGTCGCCTTGTCGACCCTGGGGCCGTGCGGGACCGAGCCGTCGATCAGCTGCCGGCCGTCGATCCACAGCCGCACGGTGTCGTCGGAGACGGTGGTGAGGGTGTAGGTCTCGTCGAAGCGCGGCTGGAGGGTGCCGGTCCAGCGGGTGGCGAAGTGATCGGCGGGGATCTTCGGGTCCGGTGAGCCGTCGAAGCGGTAGGACCTGTTCACCGTCGGGTCCACCCCGACCGCCGCGGGCGGGCCGGTGAAGGAGTCGTTCGCCCAGCTCCGCGCCGTCAGCCCGCCGCCCTCGCCGACGGGTGTGGCGGCCGGCGGCCTGATCGTGAGCCGGATGACGCCGACGAGCGGATCGGGGGCGGCACCGGAGGGGGTGAGGTCGAAGCCGTCGCCGGCCCGGGTGACCGTCACCCGCTGGGAGCTGCCCGGCACCCGGGCCGCGGTGATCTCGAAGGGGCCCTTGGCGGTGAGGTGGAGGGAGCCGCCCGGTCCGGGCCAGGAGGTGACGGCTGCGTACAGCTCGTCGCCGCGCCGGGAGACCGCGCCCCAGGGCGGGTCGGCGACCAGCCCGGTGTGCCCGGCCCCGTACACCGCCTCGCCATGGCCGCTCCTCCCCAGCCACCGGCCGACCTCCCGCAGCCGGTCGACGGACGGCTGCGGGATGCGTCCGAGCCTGTCGGGCCCTACGTTGAGCAGGTAGTTGCCGCCGCGGCTCGCCACGTCCAGCAGGTTGTGCACGACCGTCGCCGGCGACTTCCAGTTGGTGTCGTACTTGGCGAACCCCCAGTGGTCGTTGAGGGTCATGCAGCTCTCCCACAGCTGCCCGTCGACCGGCTCCGCGGGGATCTCCTGCTCCGGCGTGCCGAAGTCGCCGTCGACCACCTCGCGTTTGCCGACGCGGTTGTTGACGATCAGGCCGGGTTTCAGGCCGTGCAGATACGCCTGGAGGGCGGCGCCGTCCCGGCGGGACCAGCGGTTGGTGGGGCGGTCCGCGTCCCACTCGCCGTCGAACCACAAAAGCGCCGGGTCGTAATGGTCGATCAGCTCCTTGAGCTGGCCGTACATCCGCTTCTTGTAGCGCGGGAAGGTCGCCGGGTCGGCGAAGTCCGGGTCGTGCCAGTCCCAGATCGAGTAGTAGAAACCGAGCTTGATGCCGGCGGCGTCGGCGGCCTTCTTCAGCTCGGCGAGGATGTCGCGGTGCGGGTCGAAGGAGGAGTGGTCCCGCAGGTTCCAGGAGTTCTGCCGCGTCGGCCACATCGCATAGCCGTCGTGGTGCTTGGAGGTGATGACGATGTAGCGCTGGCCGGCGTCCTCGGCGGCCTTGACGACCGCCTCGGCGTCGAAGGCGGACGGGTCGAAGGCGGCCGCCCGCTTCTCGTACTCCGCCTTGGGGATCGCGCACTCGCGCTGGATCCACTCCGCGTTGCGGCAGACCGTGCCGTCCGGCCGGGTGTACTCGCCCTCCAGGTTCGCGTACGGGCCGAAGTGGATGAACATCCCGAAGCGGTCCTGCCGCCACCACGAGGTGCGCGACGCGGTGAACGGGTCGTCGGTCGCATGGTTGGTGCCGGGCCCGGCGGCGGGCCGCGGCGGGGGCTTCGCGGCGGCTACCGGGCCGCCAACGGCCAGCAGCAGGGCGCCCAGTGCCGCCACGACTACCGGCAGGCGGAACGGTCTTGTGCGGCTGTGCATCGCTCGCTCCTCGGGTCGGGTGTCCACGTCGGTCGGTCGTGCGCATGCCTGCTGTGCCTCCCGCATGGTGCAGTCCGCGCACCCCGACCGGAAGACCCTGGGCGCCATAAACATCGGAGCATCTCGCGGAATCGGCCGAGGAGTTACCGGAGTTGGCGGACAGTAAGCCTGGATACCTCGGATCTCATGCCCTGTCAGGAGCAGATGGCCGAATGCGCGCGGTCGGCGCCCCGCACGCCCCGGCATCCCTGCGGCACCCTGGCGACGATCCGCGATTGCCGGTTCAATGAGCGGCCCGGGCCGCACTCATGGGAGGCACCATGGAAGCCGTCGCCCCACCCGCCGCCGGCGCTCCGGCCATCCGCTGCGCGGGTGCGGAACGCGACTACCCGGCCTTCCTCGAACGGGCGGCGCGGATCGCGACCGGCCTGCGCGCGGCCGGAGTCGAGCCGGGCGACCGGATCGCCGTCGTGCTGCGCAACGAGCCCGCCCATCTGGAGATCACCGCCGGAGCGGCCCTGCTCGGCGCCTGTGCCGTTCCGGTCAACTGGCACTTCCGGCAGGACGAGCTGCGGCATGTGCTCACCGACAGCGGCAGCAAGGTGGTCTTCGCGCACAGCGACCTCCTGGCCGGGGTGACCGCGGTGCTCCCGGAGGGCGTACGGGTCATCGAGGCCGCCGTTCCCGCCGGTGTCGCGGCCGCCTGTGGCTTCACCGCACCGCCGCCCACCGGGGCGTACCCGCTGCTCGATGCGTGGCTGGCCGACCACCCGCCCCTGGACGGGCCCGCGGCCGAGCGCCCGCCCACGGTCATCTACAGCTCCGGAACCACCGGCCGCCCCAAGGGAGTTCTGCGCGAACCGGTCGCTCCGGAGCGGCTGACGGAGGCGGTGCGGCTGTTCCTGGAGTACTTCGCCGTCGAACCCGGAGGCCGTACGCTCATCCCGGCCCCGCTCTACCACGCGTCCCCCAGCCAGCACGCCGTCCTCGCGCTCGCGGCCGGTCTGGACATCACGCTGATGCCGCACTTCGACGCGGAGGAGTTCCTGCGGCTGATCGAACGCCACCGCATCGAGCAGGTCCAGGTCGTCCCCACGATGTTCGTACGGCTGCTCCGGCTGCCCAAGGACGTCCGCGAGCGCTACGACCTGTCCTCGCTCACCTCCGTCGTGCACGCCGCGGCCCCCTGCCCGCCGCACATCAAACACGCCATGATCGACTGGCTGGGACCGGTGCTGCGGGAGTACTACGGCGGCAGCGAGACCGGCGCCGTGACATGGTGCGACAGCCCGGAGTGGCTGGCCCACCCCGGCACCGTCGGACGGCCCAGGGGGACCGGCGCCGTAGCGGACCTGGGCCCGGACGGACAGCCGCTGCCGGCCGGCGCCGCCGGTGACATCTACCTCAAACCCGCCGACGCCTGGCCCCAGTTCACCTACCTCGGCGATCCGGAGAAGCGCGCCGCCATGGAGGCGCCCGGCCTGCCCGGGTACGTCACCATCGGGGACATCGGCCATCTCGACGAGGACGGCTACCTCTACCTCAGCGACCGCCGCAACGACCTGGTCATCTCCGGCGGCGTCAACATCTACCCCGCGGAGATCGAGGGCTGCCTGCTGTCCCTCGAGGGGGTGCGCGACGTGGCCGTGTTCGGCATCCCCGACGAGGAGTTCGGCGAGGTCCTCGCCGCGCATGTGGAGACCGAACACGGTGTGTCGCTGGGCGGTGGGGCGGTGCGCGCGCACGTCGCCGAACGCCTCGCCGGGTACAAGGTCCCCCGGGCGGTGGTCTTCGAGGAGCGGCTGCCGCGCGACGAGTCGGGCAAGCTCTTCAAGCGGCAGCTGCGGGAGCCGTACTGGGCGGGCCACGACGGCGCGATCTGAGCCGGTGGTCAGCCCGCCGGTCGCCCTGCTCGGCAGCCGGCGACTTCGCCGTGCACGGTCCGGGCGAGGGGGCCGTACGACGTGGCCGACCGCCCCACATGGCTCGGGCGATTGGTCCGGTCCAAGTCCTTGACAGGCTTGTCGCGCGTCTCGAATTATGTGCCGCCGGGGGCCGAGGGACAGGAGACGCCCATGGTCGCTGCCCAGCGACGTGCCACGACCCGGGACCTGCGGCGCGGGAACCGCTCCGTACTGCTGTGGACGCTCTACTTCGACGGGCCGATGAGCCGTCAGGAACTCGGCGCGCGCACGGGGCTGAGCCTGACCACCGTCTCCACCGTCGTCGGTGAACTCCTCGGCGAGGGCTTGGTGGTGGAGGCCGGCACGGTCGATTCCGACGGCGGACGGCCGCGGATCCTGCTGCGGGTCGATCCCGGCCGGCGCCGCGTCATCGGTGTGGACGTCGGCGAGACCAGGGTGCGCGTCGGGCTGTACGACCTGACCATGAACGAACGGGCCCGTGCGGACCGGCCGTTGGAGCGCGGCCGGCACGGACCCGGCCCGGTCGTCGAGCGGATCCTCGACGGCCTCGACGAGGTGGTCGCGGCCGCCGCCGTCGACCGCGGCGACGTCCTCGGGGTCGGGGTGGCGGTCTCCGGCGTCGTCGAACGCGTCGCGGCCGGCGAGGGCGGCGCACTGGTGCACGGCCAGACCTTCGACTGGCGCGCCGTACCGCTCGGCCGGATGCTGCGCGAAGGCACCGCGGACCATCCGGGCACCGAGCTCCCGCTGCACATCGAGAACGGGGCCAGGACGCTGGGGCAGGCCGAGATGTGGTTCGGTGCGGGGCGCGGGGCCGACCACGCCGTGATCGCGCTGATCGGTTCCGGCATCGGCGCCGCGGTCGTCGCCAACGGCGGTTTCTACCACGGCGCCACCAGCAGCGCGGGGGAGTGGGGGCACACCGTCGTCCAGGTCGGCGGGCGGCGCTGCCGGTGCGGCGCCCGCGGTTGCCTGGAGGCGTACGCAGGTGCCGAGGGCGTCTTGGACCGCTACCGCCAGGCCCGTCGCGGCCGCCCGGCGCCCGGCGCGGACCAGGAGTCCGCGCTGGCGGCCCTCGTCGCCGCCGCGGAGGAATCGGCCGCGGCCCGCCGGGTGCTGGACGAGACCGCGGTCTACCTCGGTGCCGGCATCGCCAACCTGGTCAATCTCTTCAACCCGCACCGGATCATCCTCGGCGGCTGGGCCGGGCTGCTGCTCGGTGCCCGGCTGCTCCCGCAGATCCGTGCGGCGGTGGCCGGTCAGGCGCTACGGCATCCCGGCGAGCGCACCGGTGTCGAGCTCTGCCGGCTCGGCCCGGATGCGGTGGCGCTGGGCGCCGCGACGCTGCCGGTCGAGCGTTTCCTCGCGGCCGGTGGCACCGTCACCTGACCCGGACGCGCCAGCGGACCGGCTCCCGGGCCGCACCCGTACTGCGGGAAACCCCTTCCCCACCTTCTTCCCCACCTTCTTCCCCACTTCCCTGCCAGACGGGCGGGCCCGGACCCCGGCCGGAAACTCCTCCTCTGACCGGTTGCCGGTCCGCCGCCCCCGCTAAAGTCGGGTCAACAGCGCAGGTGAAACCGCTTCCACAGGGTTCCGGGGGCAGCAGCCGCCCCGGGGGGAGGACACAGTTCGACATGAGCCGCCGTTCCCATGGATTAATGGCCGTCTGGGCCGAGGCGCAGCGCCAGCAGCAGCGCCGGGAGGAAGCCCAGCGCCGCGCGTACGCACAGCACCGACGCGACCAGGAACGGCAGGCCAGGGACGCCGAGCGGGCGATGGCGCGGATGCACCGGGAGCGGCAGGCGGCCTACCGCCGGCAGCGCGAGGCCGATGCCCGCCGGCGGACCGAGGAGCTGGACGCCCGGGTCGCCGCACTGACCGGTCTGCTCGCCGAGGGCTGCCGCGCCCCCGCCTTCACCGCCGCCGCGCTGCTGCGCTCCGAGCGGATCGAGGAGTTCGCGCCGGGCGCCCTGGCCACCCCGGTGCCGATGCCCGACCCGGCCCGCTATCAGGCGCCGACCGGAGGCTGGCACGCCGGAGCCGCCCGCCGCGACCGCGCCCAGGGGGAGGCCCGCGCCCGCTACGAGCAGGACTGGTACGCCGCACAGGCCGCCGAGAGCCGGCGCCAGGCCCAGCTCGCCGCCTACCGCCGGCAGTACGACCAGTGGGCCGCCGCCACACTGGACGGGATCCGGCAGCACAACGCCGGTATCGAGGAGCTGCTCTCCGGCCTGCGCGGCGGCGACGCGGAATCCGCCGTCGAGTACTTCTCCGCCGCGCTGTACGCCTCGACCGCCTGGCCGGAGGGCTTTCCCCGCCAGGTCGCCGCCGCCTACGATCCGACGGCCCGTCAGCTCGTCCTGGACTGGGAGCTGCCCGGCTACGCCGTCGTCCCGGAGAACAAATCCGTCCGGTACATGCCCACCGCCGACCAGGAGAAGGAGACCGCACGGCCCGCGGCGCAGCGCCGCGCGCTCTACCGCGAGGTGCTCGCCCAGAGCATGCTGCTGGTCCTGCGCGACCTCTTCGCCGCCGACACCTACGGCGCGCTGGAATCGGTGGCGCTCAACGGCTTCGTCGACGGGGTGGACCCGGCCACCGGCCGTCCCGCCCAGGTGTACCTCGCGTCCGTCATGGCACCCCGCCGTGCCTTCGACTCCTTCCATCTGGAGCAGGTCGGCGCCGTGGAGTGTCTGACCGACGGGCTGCGCGGGCAGCTCTCCGCGCGCCCCGACCAGCGGAGCGCGGTAAGGCCCGGCCGGCTCCCGGGCGACGTCGGCGGCGGCGCCACCGTCGTCTCGCACGGCACCGACAGCGAGCCGGACCTGTACGAGATGGACCCGATCGTCTTCGAGAACCTGATCGCCGAGCTGTTCCGCGCCATGGGCATGCAGGCGGTGACGACCCAGCGCTCCGGCGACGGCGGGGTCGACGTGGACGCCCTGGACCCGGACCCGATCCGCGGCGGCAAGATCGTCGTGCAGGTCAAGCGCTACCGCAACACCGTCCCGCCGACCGCCGTCCGCGACCTCTACGGCACCGTCCAGTCCGAAGGCGCCAACAAGGGCGTGCTCGTGACCACCTCCCGCTTCGGCCCCGGCGCGCACACCTTCGCCAACGGCAAGCCGCTCAGTCTCATCGCCGGCCCCGAACTCGTCGACCTGCTCGGCCGGTACGGGCTGCGCGGCCGGCTGGGCGCCGCCGACCGGCCCGGCGCCCCCACAACCGACGAGCCCGGGGACCACAACATCCTCGGCATGAACTGGTCCGGTCAGGTCGGCCTCGATGTCTGCGCGCTGGTGTGCAAGGGCACCACGGTCCTCAGCGACGATCACTTCGTCTTCTACAACAACCCCCGCACCCCGGACGGCTCGGTGCGGATGCTGCCCGGCTTCGCCCCCGACCGCGCCGCGATGCAGGTGCACTTCGAGGCGCTGCCGGCGGACGCCGACCGGCTGGTCCTGGTCGCGGCCATCGACCCCCAGGCCGACCCCGAGGCCGATCTCTCCGGCTTCACCGACGCCCGCATCCGGCTGATGGACGCCGCGGGGCAGGAGCTGGGGCAGCTGGAGGTCTCGGACGGCCGTCCCGGCGAGACCGCGCTGGTACTCGGCTCGTTCCGGCAGCGGGCGGGCGGCGACTGGGACTTCGTGATCGGCGGCAAGGGCTACCGCGGCGGCCTGGAGGCGCTGGTACAGGAGTACGGCATCGAGGTCGCCTGAGGGGGGTGGCAGCGGCAGTGACCGCGGCAGCGAGCGGCGGGCCGAGGCCACGCGGGGAATCCGCCCGGCAGCCGGATCTCAGCTCTGCCACAACCGCGCGAGGACGGCGTTCACCTCGTCCGGGCGGTCGCGGTGCGGGAAGTGGTCCGCGCCGGGCACCTGGACGTGGCGGGCGCCGATCGCCTCGGCGAGGTACTCCCCGCAGGCCATCAGCGCGGTGCCGGTGAACTCCCGGTAGTCGGGGTGCGCGGTCTCCCAGGTGCCGTTGACGACGGTCTTGGGCAGGGTCGCCTTGGCCAGCGGCCCGAGCGGCAGCTCCGCGTCCCACACGGGGCGTTCGCGCAGCGCCGAGCGCACCGCGCGCAGCATCCTCGGGGTCGGCTCCGGCACCGGCAGCCCGTACGGCTCGGTGGACCGCCGCAGATGCTCCTGCGGGCTCACCTCCCGGCCGGACTCCCCGAACGCCGCCCGGATCCGCTCCAGCGCCGCCGCGACGGCGGGGTGAGCGGCCGCGGTGCGCAGTGCCGAAGGCTCGATGAGGGTGAGCGAGTGCACCGCCTCCGGGCGGGCCGAGGCGGCCAGCATCACGGCGGCCGCGCCATAGGAGTGGCCGACCAAGTGCGCGCCGCCATCCAGCAGTTCGACGATGTCCTCGGCGTCGGTCGCATAGTCGCTGCGCTCGATGTCCGGGCTGTCGCCGAAGCCCCGCCGATCGACGACTTCGAGGCGGAACATCCCGGCCAGCGGCCGCTGTCCCGCGAAGCACCGTGTGCCCCAGCTCATCGTCCCGTGCACCAGCACCACCCGCGGTGCACCGGGCAACGCCTCGTCCCACACCGTCACATGAACCGGTTCACGCCGTCCGAGCGGTTCGGTATTCATGGGTGCCCAGCGTAGGCCGCGTCCGACGAGTCCGTGACCGGGCCGCGAAAGCCCATGGACCGCCTGCGCGCGGAAGTCCACGAGGCGGTCACAGCCCGGCCAGCTCCGCCAGTACCCGCACCTCCGCCAACTCCTCGGCGCCGCCCTCGGCATCGTCGTGGGCGGCGCTCCACAGTGCGCTCTCCACGCCGCGCGCCGCCGACCAGGCCAGCAGTCGTGCGGGGTCCTCGCCCAGTGCCTCGGCGACCAGGGAGTACCGCTCGCGGAGCACCGGCCGGGGGTCGGGGTGCTCGAAGGGGTCGTCGACCTGGGCCAGCAGCGGCCAGGGGTCGTACGCCGGGTCGCCGACCATCGGCTTGGCGTCGATCGCCAGCCACGGCCGTCGCTGCGCCGCCAGTACGTTGCCCGGGTTGAAGTCGCCGTGCACGACGACCTCGCGGGCGGCCGTCGCCGGAAGCCCGCGCAGCAGATCGGCGCCGAGCGCCACCAGCCCCGGGTCGTAGCCGGGCCGCAGCCGCCGCATCCGTTCTTCGAGGAGGTCGGCCCACTCGGCGCACACCGCGTCCAGCCGCTCCAGTCGGCCGTCGGAAGGAACGGGGGTGTCCCACAGCTCCCGCAGCAGGCCCGCGGCGAGGGTGAGCCGCTCGGCGGGCGGCAGAGGAGCCCGGCCGAGCTCGGTGCCCGGCGTGCACCGTTCGATCAGCAGCGCGCTCCGCTCGCCCGACCGGCGCAGCAGCCGTACGGCGCCGTTGCCGCCCCAGGCGTCCAGCGCCGGGCCCTCGCCGTCGGCCTCGCGGTGCGGCCAGGTCACCTTGAGCACGGCGGGGGTGCCGTCCGGCTGCTCGGCCGGTGCGACCCAGGAGCAGCTGCCGCCGTGGTACGGGGCACCGAGCCGCAGCTCCCAGCGCTCTTCGAGGTCCCGGACGAGCCCCGGCAGCCGCGCCAGCCAGGCCCGCCCGGACGCGGTCCGTCCCATCTGGGCGATCACCGGCAGCCCGGCGGGGAAGCGGTCGTCGTCGGGGGTGCGCACCATCTGGGCAGCGTAACCGCGGGGCTTGCGGCGGTCCGTGCGAGCGCCGGCCGAGGCGCCGTGGACCAGGCCCCGCGGTGCGCCCTCGCCCGCTTCCGGCGCGCACCACCGGGCCGTCCTCCCGTACGACGCGCCGGGCCGGTGTGAAACGCTGGTGGGAAGCGCAGGAGCCGGTCCAGGGAAGGGAGGCGGAGGGCAGTGACGAACGGTGCGGCCGTCCGGGCCCGTAACCCGCGGGGGCAGGGGGAGCGGCTGCGGGAGGAGCTGCTGCGGGCCACCGAGCGGCTCCTGGAGGAGGTCGGCAGCGAGGACGCGCTGTCGCTGCGGGCGGTGGCCCGCGCGGCCGGCGTCGCCGCACCGAGCATCTACCGCCACTTCTCCGACAAGACCGAGCTGGTCTGGGCGACCCTCGAAGTCAGCTATGAGCGGCTGACGGGGGCGATGACCGAGGCGGCCGCGAAGGCCGACGCGGACGATCCGGTGGCGCGGCTGCGCGCCCAGCTGCGCGCCTACTGCCGCTACGCCGTCGCCCACCCCGCCACCTACCGCCTGCTCTACGAGACCCGGCAGACCCCGGTCGGCCCCGAGCGGCTCGCCGGGCACCCGGCCGGGCTGCTGGTGCGCAGCCTGCAGGGGGCGCTGGCGGCGTGCGAGGACGCCGGGTGGCGGGTGCGCGGCTCGCGCACCGAGGCACCGTATGTGCTGTGGTCGTCGGTGCACGGTCGGGTCATGCTCTGGCAGGTCATGCCGAGTCACAAGGACACCCGGCGGCTGGACCGGTTCGTGGACGAGATGCTGCAGCTGCTGCTGGAGCGCTGAGCCGCGCCCGGCGCGCGGCCGATTCCGCACCCTCATCACCACCCCCCCCACACATTTACCTGTGCAGTACACATGTAAGTTTACGGGTGTTAGGCGAACGTCCGGCTCACGGCGCACGCCCCTGCCGGTGTGTGCGCGAAGCCCGATGAGTGAGATGAGACAGATGACCCCTGCCACCTCCCCGGCGCCCCTGCCCGTCGAGCCCCCCAGCGGCTGCCCCTTCGATCCGCCGGCCGCCTTCGGCGCCCTGCGCACCGAGCAGCCGATCTCCAAGATCTCGCTGCCGGACGGCAGTTGGGCCTGGCTGGCCACCCGCTACCCCGACATCCGGGCGATCCTCGGCGACACCCGCTTCAGCTCGGATACCACCGTCCACGGCTATCCGCTCAGCGGAATGACCGGCGGCCCCAGCACCCGCAACCGCGGCTTCATCCGCAGGGATCCGCCCGAGCACACCCGGCTGCGCCGCATGGTCACCCGGGAGTTCATGGTCAAGCGGGTCGAGGCGCTGCGACCGCAGATCCAGCGCATCACCGACGAGCTCTGTGACGCCATGGAGCGCGCCGAGGGCCGCGACCGGGGCGCGGTGGACCTCGTCGAGGCGCTGGCGCTGCCCGTCCCGTCGCTCGTCATCAGCCTGCTGCTGGGCGTCCCTTACGACGACCACGACATCTTCCAGCGGCTCACCGGCAAGCTGCTCTCCCGCACCCTGCCCGACGCCGAGCGCGAGACCGCCCGGCGCGAACTGACCGACTACCTCGACCGGTTGGTCACCGGCAAGGAGGCGGACCCGGGCGACGACATCCTCGGCCGGCTGATCTTCGAACAGCAGCGGACCGGCGAGATCACCCACGACGAGGTGACCGCGTTCGCCGCCCTGCTCCTGATCGCCGGGCACGAGACCACCGCCAACATGATCGGTCTGAGCGCGCTGACCCTGATGCGCGACACCGGGACCGCCGAGCGGCTGCGCCGGGAGCCCGCTCTCCTCCGCGGCGCCGTCGAGGAGTTGCTGCGCTTCCACAGCATCATCCGCAACGGGCCGCGCCGGGTCGCCACCGCCGACATCGACATCGACGGGCACCTCATCCGGGCCGGTGAGGGCGTCGTGGTGGCCGTACCGTCCGCCAACCGCGACGAGAGCGTCTTCCCCGACGCCGACCGCCTGGACGTGTGCCGCCCCAACGCCCAGCACCACGTCGCCTTCGGCTACGGCATCCACCAGTGCCTCGGCCAGGCACTGGCCCGGGTCGAACTCCAGGTCGTCCTGGGCACCTTGCTGCGCCGCTTCCCCACGATGCGGCCCGCGGTACCTCTGCAAGAGATCCCCTTCCGCACCGACATGTCGATCTACGGCTGCCACGCCCTCCCGGTCACCTGGTGACAGCGGGGCCGCCGCCGGGCGATCGTGGACCCGACCCGACCGCCCGTCAACTCCACCCACCGCAAGCCGATCCCACGGAGCCCTCCGCCATGAAGATCACCCTTGACGCCGACAAGTGCTGCGGCGCCGGCCAGTGCGTACTGATCGCCCCCGAGGTCTTCGACCAGCGCGACGAGGACGGCGTGGTGGTGCTGCTCGACGCCGAACCGCCCGCCGGACAGCACGACGCGGTCCGCGAGGCGGCCGCCATCTGCCCGGCCGCCGTGATCGGGGTGCAGGCATGACCGCCCGGCCGATCGCCGTCGTCGGCGCCTCGGCGGCCGGCATCGCCGCGGCCGAGGCGCTGCGCCGCTTCGGCTGGCACGGCCCACTCACCCTCATCGGCGACGAGCCCCATCTGCCGTACGACCGGCCGCCGTTGTCCAAGCAGCTGCTGTACGGCGCCTGGGAGCCGGCGAAGCTGCTGCTGCGCACCAAGGAGCAGCTCGACGCCCTCGACCTGGACCTGCGGCTCGGCACCCGGGCCACCGGACTCGACGTGGCCGGCCGCACCCTCACCCTCGACGGGGGCGAGCGCATGGCCTGCGCCGGCGTGATCATCGCGACCGGTGTCGCGGCCCGCACGCTGCCCGGCGCCGACCGCGTCGCCGGTGTGCACACCCTCCGCACCCTGGACGACGCGCTGGCGCTGCGCGACCGGCTGACCGACGGCGCCCGCCGCCTGGTGGTAGTCGGCAACGGCGTTCTGGGCTGTGAGGCCGCCGCGGTCGCCCGGGAGCTGGGGCACGAGGTCACCCTCGTCGGCCTGGAGCCGGTGCCGATGGCCGCCGCCGTCGGCGCGGGCATCGGGGAGCTGCTCGCCGAGGAGCACCAGGGCCGTGGCGTCCGCCTGGTGACCGGGGAGGTGGCCGAGTTCGAGACCACCGGGGACGGGACGGCCGCGCAGATCGGCGGCGTCCGGCTGGCCGACGGCAGCCGGCTCCCCGCCGACCTGGTCCTGCTCGCCATCGGCTCCGAGCCCGCCGTGGACTGGCTGGCCGACCCGGCCCTGGACACCAGCGACGGGCTCGGCTGCGACGCGTACTGCGCCGCCGCCCCCGGGATCTACGCCGCGGGCGACGTGGCCCGCTGGGAGCACCCCGTGCACGACCGCCCACTCCGCTTCGAGCACCGGATGAACGCCACCGAACAGGCCATGGCCGCCGCCCGCAACCTCGTCGCCGAACTCACCGCCGAGGGCGCCGTGTCCACCGCGGAGGGCACGGCGCCCGAGGAGCGCCGGCCGTTCGCCCCCGTGCCCTACTTCTGGTCCGACCAGTACGGCCTCAAGCTCCAGGCGTACGGCCTGACCACCGGCGCCGACGAGGTGGAGACCACCGTCCTGGACCGGGACGCCCGCCGCGCCGTCGCCCTCTACGGCCGCGCCGGCCAGGCCGTCGGCGTGCTGGCCTGCGCCCTGCCACCGCGTCAGATACGGGCCCTGCGCGCGGTGGTCGCCACCCCCGCCCCCTGGGAGGAGGCACGCGACCGGGTCCGGGCCGCCACGGCGGCCGACTGATCGCGGCGCCCACCGCGCGGGCCGCCGCGGCCACGGGGGCGGCGCCCGGTCTGGATGCACGGCGCCGGCTGGTTTCCGGCCGGGACCGCTCGCATCCACCCCGGCCTGCTTCAACGGCTCGTCCACCAGGCCGCCCCTGAAACGGCAGCCGTTGTGGCGACCGTGATGAGCCATGCGGGCGGCCCGAGCAGCACGGAGTCGTGTCGGTTCGCGCCGGCTGAAACCAGGCCGGTCGGTATCCCGTCATCCTCGACCAACGTCGACCGCGTGAGGCCCTGCTTGGCGCGGTCGACCGGGGAAGGGCCGGCTCTGTCGCCTTTACATGGGGCTTTGGTGTGACACGGGTGCGCAGGATCGAATTCCGATCGCTCGGGAAGTAACGCCGGGAACTGCCAGAGCGGCTCAAGCAGGGATGACGCCACGGCGGGCATGGTCCCTCCGGCATGGGCACGATGGCACGAGCGGTGGCACTCGTGCTGCCTGCACGGCACAGGGCATGAAAGCGGTTCCTCGACCGGGTCGATGACCGCTTGCGGCAGGTTGCGGCGTGGGAGCCGCGGTCGCGCTGCGGCTCCCGCGTCGGTGGATCCGGTCAGGGCAGCAGGTGGGCGGCCATGCGCTCCCATTCGCGGATGGGGACGATTCCCGGTGTGGGGGTCAGGAAGTGAAGGCTGACATGGTCAGCTCCGGCGTCGAGGTGTTCGTGGACGCGGCGGGCGACCTCCTCAGCATCGCCGTGGGCCACAAGCGCGTCAACGAGCCGACCGTCGAGCGAGTCTGCGTTCTGGTACCCCAGGTCGTGCAACAGCGCGCGCCGATTGGGCAGGGCCGCCGCGGCGGTGGCTGCTGCCAGTTCGGCAGTCCGAGAACGGTCGGTATTGAGCACGCAGAGTTGGGTCACGGCCAGGAGCGCGTTGGGCCCGAGCGTTGTCCTCGCCGTTCGGGTGTAGTCGACGGGCATGCCCAACACGGTGGCGCCCGAGGCGCGTTCGGCGGCAAGTGCGAGCATGCCCGGGTCCAGGGCCGCGAGCAGGCGATGCGGCGAGGCTGCCGTGCCGGGTGGGCCGAAGGGGGCGGTGTCCAGCGTGTCGAGGTAGGCGCGCATCGCGGTCTGCGGCGGGGGGCAGCGGTGACCTCGGACGTCCTCGGCGAGGCTGGGGTGGCTCTCCCACAGCCCGAGCCGGAATCGCCCGGGGAACGCCTCGTCCAGGGTTCGGTGGGCGGCGGCGGTCGTCACCGCGTCGCGTGCGTAGATGTCGGTCATGCCGGCCGCAACGGTGATGCGCCGGGTGGTGGCCAGCAGGATCGCGGCCTGCGCCATTGCCTCCCGCCCTGTGGTCTCGGCGAACCACAGGGTGCCGTAGCCGAGGTCCTCGGCTGCGGCAGCGGCATCGCGAAGCCCTGCCGCGGGGTAGGTGTCGAGGTCGCCCGCCCAGATTCCGATGAGCCCGAGGGCGGGGTCGCGCCCGTTCATGCCTGTGGTCCTGCGGTGGACTGGGTGGCGAGGAAGTCGGCGATCTGGGCGGCGCCGGTGGGTTCCAGCCAGGAGGGGAAGTCCATCGCTCCGGGGTGGATACGGCGGGTCGCGGTGGTGTCCGCGCGGTAGCCGCGTTCGTTGAGCCACTCGTTGGCGTACGCGAAGTCCTCATTGAGGGCCCGGATCGCCTCGATCGGGATCCGGGCATACGGCAACGGACGGCCGAGCGCGTTCGCGATGGCCGCGGCGATCTGCACCGGCGTGAGTTCGTCTCCGGCCAGGGCGACTTCCCGGCCGATCCAGTCCTCGGGCCGGGAGAAGGCCAGCGCGGTGACGAAGCCGACGTCGTCCACGGCCATGATCTGCAGCGGCACCTCGGGGGCGAGGGCGGTGGCGAAGGTCCCGTCACGCAGCGCATAGGCGCCGGTGAAGTTCTCCATGAAGGAGACCGGCCGCAGGATCGTCGCGGGCAGGCCGAGCGCGGCGATGTGCTGCTCGATCCGCCACTTGCTGACCAGATTCCGCGGCAATTTCTCGCTGCCGTGGCGGTCCGCGCCAGCCACCGAGGTGAAGACGAAGTGCTCGACGCCCGCGCTACGCGCGGCCTCGGCCCCGTTGATCCCCCAGCGGACCTCGTCCTCGGCACTGAAGTCCGGCGCGGTCCCCGGTGAACCGACCGTGGGCTGGACGCTGAACATGCCGTACGCACCCTCGGCCGCCGCGGTCAACGAGGCGACGTCCTCCATCCGCGCGCGCACGATCTGCGCACCGCCGCTCGCCAGGTCCTCGGCAGGTGCCCCGTCCGGGTCACGGGTGAGCGCGCGTACCTGCCAGCCGTTGCCGAGCAGGTGGCGTGTCACCGCCCGGCCCTGCAGGCCGGTCGCCCCCACCACCACGACGGTCTTCTTTCCTGTCGGTTCCACGAATCTCCCCATGTCGCATGCCGACGAGGGCCCACACCATAAGTGGGGTGGCCCTCCGGTTACTGGGCGATACGATATGGAGGGCCACCCCGGTTAGCAAGTCGTCAGGAGTTCCCGTGCCCAAGAACGCAGCCGACCCGGCTTCGCGGCCGATGCGTGCCGACGCGCGCCGCAACTACGACCGGATCGTGGCCGCCGCCGAATGCCTGGTTGCCGAACACGGCGCCGAGGCCTCGCTGGAGGAGATCGCCCGGCACGCCGGAGTCGGCTCCGCCACACTCCACCGGCACTTCCCCTCCCGGCAGCTGCTCCTGGAAGCCGTCTTCAAAGGCCGGGTGGACGCCCTGTGCGCAAAGGCGCGTGACCTGCGGTCCGACTTCGATTCCGGCGCCGCACTCATCAGCTGGCTCCGTGCCGTCGGCGCACACGCCGTGGCCAACCGGGGCCTGGGAGCATCGCTGATGCGGGGCGCCGGCGACGGCGACCCGACGCTGGGAAGCACCTGCCACGCCCTGATCACCGTCGCCGGCGACGAACTGCTCGACCGAGCCCGCCAGGCGAACGCCGTACGCCCCGACGTCACCATCACCCAACTGCTCAAACTCGTCGGCGCCATCGCTTTGGCCACCGAGGAGGACCCGGACGGCGCGGGCGAGGCCGATCGGCTGCTCGATCTGGCCATCGACGGGGTCTGCGCGCGCTGAAGCTCCACCCCCGCAGCCAAGGAGCCCAACGCCTGTCCTCGGTCGGTCTTAGCGGCCGTTGCCGTCACCTCCGGTGTAACAGGGCGGGTGACGGAGCTGGTTGATCAGACCGGCAGCGCCATCAGGGACCGGTCAGGTCCCGCCTGGGAGAGTGGGGGCCGCCACGGCCGCCGGCCGGCGGTGGCGGCCACCGTGCCGGGGGGCCGCCGCACGGGGGACCGTCTCCGGTCTTGGAGGACGGTGCCGGCCTTGGTGCAGGATGAGCTCGTGCTTCCTCCCCGACTGCTGTGGCGCGATCCCCGGCCCATACCCCGGTTCAATCGGCAGGAACCGGTGACCCAGATTGTCCGTGACCCCGGCTTCTACGAGCCGAGCGATGAGGACGGCTGCTCGAGGTTCGGGTACTTCTGCCAAGCCCATGACCGCCCCTACTGGCACGAGTCCTGCGGGGAAGGGCCGCATGTCATCGCCCTGCGCTGCCAAGAGCACGGGCCCGAGAGCATGTGGCCGCAACCACTGATGCTGATGTTCCCAGAAGGGTTCGACCCTCCGCTGAGCGACGCGCAACTGGCCTGGGTGCGGGCGGAAGACGACGCTGTCTAAGGCTTGTCCCGCAACGATCTTCTGAGAGGTGTGAACACCGCTGGCTGGTGTGCCTGTTCGGCTATCCGGCGAGGGCGAGGTTGTGCAGTCGGGCGATGCCGCTCATGGCATGGTGGACGCCGCCAGCCCGGTGCCCCGATAGCCGCCGTCTGCAATCACCGTGGCGTTCCCGACGGTGCCCTTGGCGCCGGACAGCTCCCACGCCTTGGAGTCGTTGCGGTTGCCGGGCAGAGGCCGGCCCACCACGACAACGAGGCGGGTATCGGCGTCGATGACGACCTGGTGATTGGTCGAGTACCGATAGTTCTTCGACTTCCCGGCCACAGCGTGGTCACGGGTAGGCACCAAGGTGCCATCCACAATGAGCACGGAGTCCTTCCGGAACCGCTTGCGAGGCCGGAGCGCCAGCAGAGGTGCGAGGTGGCTGATGACGTGGTCGGCCGTGGACTTCGAGACACCGAACAGCGGGGCGAGTTGGCGCAGCGTCAGGTTGGCACGCCAGTAGGCGGCGACCAGCAGGACCCGGTCCTCCAGCGGCAGACTCCATGGTCGGCCTCGCCGGACCGCTTCCGCTCCCTCACGGCGCAACGCAGTCACGAGCTTACGGAAGCAGCGCGGGCTCAGCCTGGTGAACGGGGCTATCCAGGACGGCTCCAACGCCGTGATCACACCAGCCACCCCGAGATCATTTCACCGTGCCAGCAGCAGCTAGGGGACGGCTGAATACGGTGTCACGACGTTGGTTCCACGGAAGTCGTCGAGGGCAAGCTGAGCCGTCCGATCACTCATGGCCCGGCCCGCCCGCGGCATCGCGCAGTAGTTGCCGGACTCCGCGAACAGGCCGGTAACCGAACGCGTTTGCGGCGGCAGTCGAGTCGTACACCCGGTCCAGGCGATCGGGCACTGGCCACCCCTGGTCGAGGAATGCCTGGACGACGTCCGGAACCCGTTCGGCGAGCACCGCGCCCGCATCGCGGGAAAGGGCAAGGCAGTCTTCTCGGCGAAACGGGTGCGGCCCGGAGATATTGAACCTGCCGGTCACGGTGGAGTGCGCCACGGCCAGGCCCACCGCCGCTGCTACGTCGGCAACGTCGACTGCCCGGTGCAGCAGGTGGCAGGCCCGCACCGGCAGTGGCTCCGGAAAACACCGCGATATGCGCAGCGTGACCGAAGAAACGGCGCAGGCGGCGACCAACTCCTCGGCGGCCAGTTTGGTCTCGTCGTAGATGTCCCTGGGAAGCGGCGTGAGCTGCTCGTCCACCCAGACCGCACGGTCGGTGGGCACCAGGGCATGTCCGTAGACACTCGTACTGCTGATGTAGACAACCCGCCGGGCGCCGAGGCCGACGGCATCGTCGAGCAGGGCCGCAGTTACACCGACGTTCACGGCTCGGAACTCTTCATCGGGCAGGCGCCCGACGTGCGGGGCGTGCAGCGCGGCTGCATGGACCAGGACATCGGCCGACTGCAATGCGGCCAGCCGCACGGGCCGGTCTCGCAGATCTCCGATGACACTCGTCCAGCGGCCGGGAACCCGGTCCACGCCGCGGACCACCCAGCCGGCTGCGTCGAGTGCCGCAGCCAGAGCCGCTCCGACCCGGCCCGAACTCCCCGTAACCGCAACCAGCCCAGCGGGGGCTCTTTTCGTCGCTAAGTGCACGCGTCCGACTGTACGGCGTGGAACCGGTCTCCTGAGAGAACACAGCGAAAGAGGGAGGCGGACTCAGCTCGCGGTTGCGGTTCGAATCCCCAGGGCGATCAGCACGGCTCCCGCCAAACGGCTCATCCCACGTCGGAACCGAGGTGTGTCCATCGTTGTGCGCGCGGCGGCGACCACAGACGTCCAGAACAACAACCACACCAGCACGACGGCCACGAGCCTACGCAAGGGGCACACTCCAAGCCACGGGTTCCCCGTCCTGTTCGGGGCGGGCCAGATCGGGACCAACCACGTCTACATCGACTTGGAGATCATTTACGGGACAGCCCTTAGGCCTGACCCGAAAGAGACGTCCTAGGCGAGGGTAAGTGCCTTGGAAATGCCGGTTCCCGAGATACCTCCGATGGAGTTGACCGGGCTAAAGGCATTGCCGGAGCCGCTGTTGAACGAGTCCCCGAAGGTGATGCCAGCGTTCTGGAATGACGCGTCGCTGTTGATGTTGTAGGGCAACTGAAGGCTGGTGGGGCCTGCAACGGGGTTGTCGTCCGGGTGGGCTGTACCAGCCAGGGACAGGGCGGCCCCCGCAAGGGCGAGGGCGGCAAGTGCACGTTTTGTATTGTTCATATGGTGTCAACGACGCTGGGTCAGGACGGTTGCGCAAGGGTCCAGGCGGAGGATCGAAGCCCCGCATCCTGGCGACCTGCGCTAGCTCGCGTTCTGTGGTGATCTTTCTCCTAGATATCCGGTTCGCCCTGGGGCATGCCCCTTGTGGTAGCAGTTGCCGGAGGTCCATAGCTGCCGCTTCGCCCTTGTGTCGATATCGGCGTTGTCCGCATGACCCGGCGCGTGTTCGGTGAGGACACGGACGACAACACGCAATTGTTGTGTCGCCCGTGCCATTGGGTCGAGATGCGCGACAACTTCGGATTGAATGGCCGCGTCCTGAATTCGCCTGCTGGGTACGGCAGGGTGTAGCGCGTCCGCCGTACTATCCGATGGCGGCAGTTACGGTAGCCGCGAGATCTGTGAGGATGTCGATACCAACGTTGGGGTCGTTACTGATGTTGGTGCTGACTCCAGCCGGACCATTCACTTTAACCCCGCTATCGGCTGAGGTTCCATTCACTGTGTTGGAGGCGCCGATATCGAGGAGGCCACCGACACTGATGCCGGTATTGGCTTTGGATTGGACAAGCGGGCCTTGAGCCGCACTGGCGGGCGTAGTGAGGATGCCAAGAAGGGCGACGGCTGCGAGCGCTGCGGTAATCGTACGGCGCATGAAGGGCCTTTCTGTCGAGGTCAGTTGATGCCTAGAGGGCTCTCCTGTGGTGCGGTTCGCATGCGTCGTGTCACTCATACGAGTAAGAAGAAACGATTGGTCGACCTTGCCTATCCCGTAACAACCGCAACGAGTCCCGTCCGGAGGGGCGACACCATGCCGGGCCCTGTCCCGAAGCGCAGGGATCAGCGCCGGAGACGCAACGAGCCGGACGGCCCGGCCCTGGTGAAAGCGGAGGCCGGTAAGACCCCGACGATCCCGCGGGCATCCGGCGACTACGAGCAATCGGATTGGCTCACGGCGGTGTACGTGGCGGAGGCCATGAGCCGGAACCTGGGCCAATCCAAGTTCAGTGCCCAACTTTTTCAGTCGGTCATGTCGGCCAGGACTGACCTACTCACCACGGCGGGCGCCCGGCGTCGGGCCCGCGTGGAACTGGAGCGGGAGAGCGCCGGGGAGGATCCGGCGGAGGCGGCCCGCGTGACTCTCATGGATGCGTACCGGAAGGCGGCGGCGGTGGTGACAGGACTTGAGCCCGTGCGCACGTGTCCGGACACCGTTCCGGACCCGATGGGGACCCTGGCTGGAACGTGCTCCTGTGGACCTCTCGCTACCTCCCTCCGGCCCGACGGCCCCGACGCGGGCCAGCCCTGGCGGTTTACCTGGAACAGGTCCGGATCGGATCGTGCTCCGCTGGTTGGAGATCAACGACGCCGGGGAGTTCACCCGGCGGCAGGGCGCCATCCGGCGCTGAGGGGCTGGGGGAAGGACCCGTTCCTGGCGGCCCTGTGTGCCGTGGAGTTCGTCGGCTCGTGCCGGTTCGACGGTGGGCGAACCGGCGACGCCACGGCCTTGGTGGCCATGCGCGTGCGGGATCGCCTGATCGTCCTTCTGGGTGTGTGGGAGAAGCCCGATGGCCCGGCCGGGGACGGCTGGGAGGTGGACCGCCAGGCGGTGGACGGCGCGGTCCGCAACGCCGTGGAGCGGTGCGACGTGCAGGCATTCCACGCGGACGTGGCGCTCTGGGCGAGCTACGTGGATGCATGGTCGGAGGACTACCGGGACCGCCTGGTCATCAAGGCGTCCCCACAATCCGCGGTTGGCCGGGACATGCGCGGCGGCCTCCAGGAACTGCCCCTGGCCAATGAACGGCTGGTGGCGGCCGTGGCGGACGGCCACGTCCGACACCAGGGAGAAGCGGTTCCCCTGGGGCGCACGCTGCGTCGCCACGTCCTCAACGCCCGGCGCCGGCCGAACCGTTACGGCCTGTCCTTCGGCAAGCCCAACCGGGAGTCCGCGCACAAGGTCGACGGGTACGCGGCCACGCTGCTGGCTGACCTTGCGAGACATCGACTGATCGAGTCCGGCAAGTCCCGGGCCCCGGAGAGGTCCGGGGCCGTGTGCTTCTTCTAGGTGTCCGGCGGGCCGTAGTCCCGTCACGAGCCACCGGACATCCTCAGGAACGGCCTGCCACAGCCGTCACGCGTTGCTGACGCCGTTGCTGCTGAGGATCGGGATGTCATCGAGGATGTGCGAGATCGGCTCGTCTCCCGTGGCCTGGGTGGAGTTGTCGGTGCACTGTTGGTTCTGCGGTGCAGACAGGATGGGGATGTCCTGGATCGCGACGATGTTGACCAGGCCGATGAGTTGCTGGATGTTCGCCTTGACGGGGATGCCGAGGCAGAGCTTGTTGAGGCTGTCCGTGACGAGAGAACCCTGAGGGCTCATGTCACCGCGGGTACCCGAGGTGCCGTATGCGTCGCGGGCGTGGTGGCCATTGAGGGGGTCGCTGTCGGCTGCCGCCGGGGCTGCGCTGACTGCGCCGAGGGCGACTACAAGTGCTGCTGCTGCGAGAGCCTTCTTGATCACTCTGTTCCTTCCCCTTCGGGGAACAGGCCACGACCGGAAGGAATCCCCCACAGGCCCACTCCCCCCACGGATGCGGCCAGCACAGGTGCCAGCCGACGACGGTCCATAGGTGAGGCTCGGCAACACGGCTGCGGCGGAACCATATTCAAGGCAGAACCCCCACTCACGAGTGAACGGCTGCGCTGGCCCCGGTGCGGGCACGGTCCGGCTCATTACCAACTTCTAGGCCTCGACGAGATGGCGCAACTCGACGCCCGGCAGAGCGTGACGGCAAGACGCCGTGCCGTCACTGCACCCCCACCTAAGCCCCCGGTTGGCCACGGCCGGGCGCGCTCCCCGCGGAGGGCCCAACCATTCCCCCCGGCCCCGGTCCCCTTTTTTCAAGGAGGGGGACGAAGGCAGGAGCGCGAAGCGGTCGCCCAGTGGTGAGCGGGCTGGGCGACCGCCAGACGTTCGCCACCCTGGCCCTCGACCGACGAGGAGAATCCGGGGTGGCCGGATGCCAACGGAAGAACTGATCGGCTGACGTCGATCGGTTGCTGGCTGCAGGTAGAACCGGTGGTTGGCCAGGCCGTGCGAGCGTGCAAGTCCATGCAAGTTCAGCGCGGCTCACGGGGAATGACGGCTCACAGTTGGTCCCCCATGCTGGCTGGTTCCGGAGGATGCGGCCCGCCACCGTCCTTGATGTCCTGCTCGCAGGTTCGTCCGTCGTGGGACTGGTCATTGGGGATCAATAGCACTCCGGCAACCTGCTCAGGGTGCTCGACGGCGAGCCATTCGTCGCCCGTGAGGTCACCGTCCGGCCCGAACGCCTGGGACGAATAGACCGTCTGACACCCCAACGCCACGCGCTCCTTATCGACCGCGCAGGCGTCCACTGCGGGGCCGGATCTCTCGTCGGCGCCGTCAAAGCGGTAGTCGAAGTGGACCTTGTCACCGTCGGCGGGCACCTGCGGGTGGGGCTCAAGGCGCCAGTCAACGACCTCGGCGGTGACGCCGAGAGAGCGGCCAGACGTGTCCTCGACCTGCACCCTGACACCGGCCTCACCGCGCTCCGCAGTCGTGTCGGTGCAGCCCCAGTGGGAAGAGCAGCCGGATAGGGCGAGAATCACCAGAGCCAACGGAGCACCAGCAAGTAACCGCGCGCGGAACACTCAGGTGACCTCCAGTCAGGGTGGAGCGGAGCAGTTTATCGGGGGACACGGCAGCTGTGGGTGGTGGCGACGAGCGCCTGCGGCGGTGAATCCTCGTCTTCATCGCCATCGCCATCGCCATCAGCCTCATTAACTACCGCCGACTCACCGAGTGAAATGACGTCTCAGTCGAAAGTGCTGGCCAGGTAAGCGTTGCGGCTTCTGATGAGGTACGGCATGTACCGGCTCAGAAGGAGTCTGTCGACGATGCGTCCGACGGGCCCCATCGGCGAGGCAAAGTCGATGACGTCTCTCATGATGGTGCCGCCGTTGCCGTCCGGCTCGAAGTGGTGGGCGTGACGCCATCGCTTGAAGGGTCCTGACTCCTGCTCGTCCACGAAACACCGGGGCCGGTCGTAGTAGGTGATGCGAGCCTTGAGCCGCCAGGTTCGGCCGAGATGGCGAGCCTGGAAGGTCACTGTGTCACCGAGCGAGAGCTCGCCCCGGATCTTGCCGCCAACAGCTCGCTCCGACGAATCGGCCATCGAGCGTGTATGGGCCTCCACGTCCAGGCATACCGCGAACACGCGGTCCGGGGGTGCGGCGACTGGTGTTACGACTTCGAAGTGCTGCACAAGCTCACCCTAGAGGCTGGGTATTCCGGGCCCTGGCCCGGGTTGACCGCAGGGTCTCTGCTCGGGCTGGGCCACGTCTCCAGGGCCGCGTGAGGCGGCGGAATCTTCATGGTCGCCGAGCCCTGCCCGGTGTGTACCGGGCGGTGGCTCCGCGCCGAGGCGCTGGCCGTCACCTTCGAAGGCCATGACACATCGCCGCCCTCGCGGGCCTGCCGCTGAGCGCCCTCGCCGAGCTGCTGCGCCCCACCGCCGCGGGCCCGGACGACGAGGTGGCCCCGGCGCTCGCCCGCGACCTGGTGGCCCGTATCGAAGTGCTCACCGAACTCAACCTGGGCTGTCTGCGGCTGGGCCAGCCCGCGACCGAGCTGTCCGGCGGCGAAGCCCAGCGCATCAAGCTCGCCACCGAACTCCAGGGCACCCGCCGGGGCCACACCCGCTACCTCCTCGACGAGCCCACCACCGGGCCGCACCCCGCCGACACCGAGGTGCTGCGGCGCCAGCTGCACGGCCTGGTCGACGCCGGGCACACCGTCGTGGTCGTCGAGCACGACATGGGGGTGGTCGCCGGTGCCGACCACGTCATCGACCCGGGGCCCGGCGGCGGCGCGGACGGCGGCCGGATCGTGGCCACCGGAACGCCCGCCGGGGTCGCGGCGGCCCCCGGCAGCCGTACCGCCCCGTATCTGGCCCGGCGGAGGGCGCGACCGGACGCTTCTTGAGGGTCCGCTAATGTACGCAGGTCAGATCACCAGGTAACACCATCGCGCAGCACTGCGCAGCACCACGAAGGGGGCATCTCTCATGGCAGACGTCGAGAAGGCCAGGGCGGCGTTCGACCGGTTCGACGCGGACGGCGACGGACAGGTCACGCCGGACGAGTTCAAGCGCGCGATGGCCGAGATGGGCGACGGGTTCGTCACCGGCCCGGTCGCCGAGGCGGTCATCAAGGCCAAGGACGCCGACCACGACGGCAAGATGTCCTTCGAGGAGTTCTGGCAGGCCCTGCAGGACTGACCCGCCCGCAGCTGCGCACCCCCGTCGCCGCCCCGTGCGCCGGCGGGCCGGCCGCGCGCCGACGCCGACCGCTACGGCCTGCCGGGCCCGGCCGCGGTGCCCACCGGCGGCGGCGCGGCATCGTCGCCGGTGCCCCAGCCGGACGGCCTCGCGCCCACGGTGAAGGCCAGTTCACGGCCCGAGCGCAGCTCGCCGGTGGTGAGGTACGTACGGTGCCGGTCCGCCCCGTCCAGCCGGACGGACTGCACATAGCGGTCGGTGTGCGACGTACCGGGCGCGGTGATCGTGAAGCGCCCGGCCGGGTAGTAGCGCCGGTCCAAAGTCAGCTCCACCCGGTCGAAGACCGGTGTGCTCAGCCCCCAGCTGTCGGTGCCCGGCTGTACGGGGAAGACCCCGATCGAGGAGAGCACCATCCACGCCGACATCGTTCCCAGGTCGTCGTTGCCGGTCATGCCGGACGGGGTGTCGGTGAACAGGGTCAGCGCCGCATGCACCACATCCGTCGTCTTCCAGGGGCGGCCGGTGGACAGGTAGGTGTACGGCGCGATCAGATCGGGCTCGTTCTGCGGGTTGTACTTGTCCGCGTTGTAGTAGTCGTACGGGCCGTTGACCCATACCTCACGGGCCGTCTTCCGCGGGTCCTTCAGCAGCTCCTGATAGGCGAAGAACGCGTCCAGCCGCTCGTCGGCCCGGTCCCTGCCGCCGATCAGCCGCAGCATCCCCGGCAGATCCTGTGGCACCAGCCACTGGTACTGCCAGGACGTGCCCTCGTGGAACCCCTCGCTCTTGGCCGGGTCCGCCGGACCGGTGAACGCGCCCCGCTCGTCCCTGGCCCGGAAGAATCCGGTCGAGGCGTCGAAGACCTTCCGGTAGTTCTGCGCCCGGGCCGCGTACCGGTCGGCGTCCGCCGTATGCCCCAGATCGCGTGCCATCTGCGCCAGCATCGCGTCCGACAGTGCGTACTCCAGGGTCGCCGAGGCGCCGTGGTCGAAGTCCGAGTCGCCGGGCTTGTGATGCGGCCGGCCCTTGACGTACGGGGCGAAGCCGTCCTTCAGGTACGGCGCGTTGGCCTCCCGCCCGACGGCCGGTGAGGCGGCCGGCGGCACCCCGTCGGCGTTCTTCTTCAGCGCCGCGTACGCCTCCTGCTCATGGCCTGCCAGCAGCCCCTGCTGATAGGCGTTGGTGAGGAACGGGGTGACCGGGTCGCCGGTCATGATGTTCGTCTCCACCGTCCCGTATCCCCACTTGGGCAGCCAGCCGCTCTCCTTGTCGATCCGCAGCACCGACAGCGCCATGTCGCGGGACTCCCGCGGCGCCAGCAGGGCCAGCAGCTGCGCCTGGGTGCGATAGGTGTCCCACAGGGACCAGTTCTGGTAGTACGCGGACCCGCCGAAGTCGGCGGTCCGGTGGACCTTCTGGTCCCACCCCGTATAGCGCCCGTCCACATCGCTGCCGATATTGGGCGCGAGGAAGGACCGGTAGAGCGAGGAGTAGAACGTCCGGCGCAGCGCAGGGTCGCCGCCCCGGGTCCGCACCAGGCCCAGCCGCCGCTCCCACGCGGCGTCGGCCGCGGCCTTCGTACGGTCGAAGGAGCGCCCGCCCTCGGCACGCAGATTGCCCGCCGCGCCGGCCGCGTCGACGTAGCTGATCGCGGTGGTCGCCTCGACCGTGCGGTCCCGACGGGTGTCGAAGCGGGCGTAGGCGCCGTGCCGTCCGCTCGCGGTGGAGCTCTTGGCTCCGGGGGTCACCTCGTCGCCGTCCCAGGTCCCGTACGCGGCGAACGGCCGGTCGAAGCGGGTGATCGTGTAGAGGGTGTAGGGCTCGGTGTCCTGGCAGAAGCCGCGGCCGGTGATGGCGGTGCGGATGGTGCGGGAGTCCAGCACCTCGACCCGGGTGGAGACGGTCCGGTGCAGCGACTGGCCCGTGTTGAGCAGCACATTGGCCTTGTCGGTGGCCGGGAAGGTGTAGCGCTGCTTGCCGGTGCGGGCGGTGGCGGTCAGCTCGGCGGTGATGCCGCCGTACGAGGTCAGCCCGACGCGGTAGTAGCCGGGGCGGGCCGACTCACCGTCATGGCGGTAGGCGGCCGCGTACTTCGCATAGTCGGTCTCGGTGATGTCGCCCGTGGTGGGCAGCACCGGCAGATCTCCGCCGAGCCCGCAGCCGACGCCCGAGATGTGCACCGCGCTGAAGCCGCGGATGTGGTCGTCGTCGTACCCGTAGCCGGTCGTGTGACCGGTGTCGGGGCTGAGCTGCACCATGCCGAACGGGACGGCGGCGCCCGGGTAGGTGTTGCCGTCGTGTCGGCTGCCGATGAACGGGTTGACCAGGTCGGTGAGGGCGCCGCCGGGCGGTTCGGCCCGCGCGGCGGGGGCTGCGAGCGCGCTCCCGAGGAGCGTGGCCGCCAGCACCGCGCCCGCGGTGCGCAGCCGGGAACCTCTGAGCCATGGCATGGATCCGGACCTCCGAAGGTGGGCCGACAACGTTGTCAGGGCGGGCTCATTCTTGGGGGTGGGCAGGTACGCGTCAAGGGGTGTCGTGGTGTGCGCCATCGGGCTCGGGCTCGCCGATTTGGCGTTGACACGTCAAAAATCATGAGGTGTCCGTCTTGCTGTCTTCAGGGGGACATGCCTCAATGGGCAGCGATTCAGGTTCGCTGACCCCCCATCAGATCTGGCTCCGGCAGACCCGGAGCGGTCGGTCGGCACGGGCTCCACCCCGGGCCCCGCGTGACCGCCCGTCATCCCCTCGCACACCCCTCGACGGTCGGCGTCACGGACCTGCCACCCCCCACACGAAGGCGGTACCCCATGAGTCACGTCAGATCCGGCAAGCTCGGCATCGGTACGGCGCTCGGCGTCGCCGTCGCCGCCGCGGGCACGCTCGCGATGGCACCGGCCGCGACCGCGGTGACCCCCGACACCGCCACCCTCTCGTTCGACTGCGGTTCCTACGGCTCCGGTACGGCGACGCTGACCGCCACTCAGGACGGCACGGCCGCCACCATCAGCGTGTCCACCTCGGCGATCAAATCGCCGATAGACATCGGGGCGAACTCGGTCAGGTCCACGCTGACGCTCACCAAGAACGGTTCGGAGACGGTCGACTTCAGCGGCGGCTCCAACCCGGCCATCCCGGCCGGCGGCGAGGTCTCCACCGGACCGCTCAGCGGCACGGTCGCCGCGGGCGACAGTCTGGAGGGCAAGTCCCTCAAGGTCGTGGTGCTGGGGATCACCGCCACCTGCAACGCCACCTCGCCGCAGTCCCCGGGACCGTTCGTCTTCTGATCCCGAACGGCCCGTCCGATCCCGCACGGCCCGTCGGCGTGTCGGCCCGACGGCACAGGACCGGCGGGGCTTCGCCGCCCCGCCGCCCCGCCGGTCCGCCGGTCCTGCGGTTACCGGATCCGGTCCACCGTCACCGCCGGCTCAGGCCGGTCCGCCGCCGGCGCCCTCGCCGCCGGCGCTCCCGCCGCCCTGCCGGGCCAGGTTCGAGCGCCGGTAGGAGTACGCGAAGTAGACGACCAGGCCGATCAGGAACCAGACCGCGAACCGCACCCAGGTCTGCCACGCCAGGAACGTGATCAGCCAGATCGAGAAGCACACGCCGATCGCGGGGACCACCGGCATCCCGGGCGTACGGAAGGTGCGCGGCAGGTCGGGGCGCTTGTAGCGGAGCACGATCACCGCGACGCAGACCACCACGAACGCGAGCAGGATGCCGATGTTCGTCAGCTCGGCGGCCTCACCGATCGGCAGGAAGCCCGCGATGAGGGCGGAGGCGAAGCCGACGATCCAGGTCACCCTGGTCGGCACATGGTGCTTGGGGCTGGTCTTGGCGAACCACTTCGGCAGCAGGCCGTCCCGGCTCATCGAGAACCAGACCCGGGTCACCCCGAGCATGAAGGTGAACATGACGGTCAGGATGCCGATGATCGCGCCGACCGCGATGACGTCCGCGAGGCCGGTCAGCCCCACCGCCTTGAACGCCGACGAGAAGCCGCTCTCGGGGTCGATGGACTTGTAGTCCTGCATACCCGTCAGCACCAGGCAGGCCAGTACGTACAGCACCATCGAGATCGCCAGCGAGTACATGATGGCCTTGGGCATGTGCCGCTGGGCGTCCTTGGACTCCTCGGCCGCGGTGCTCATGGCGTCATAGCCGAACACCGCGAAGAAGACGGTGGCCGCTCCGGTGAACGCGCCGCTCACGCCGAAGGGGAAGAAGGGGTGGTAGTTCGCGGTGTCGATGTGGAAGAAGCCGACGACGATGACCACCACGACCACCAGGACCTTCAGGCCCACCACGATCGTCTCGAAGCGCGCGGCGTTCTTGATGCCCAGCGTCAGCAGATAGGCGATCAGAAGGCAGAGCACCGCCGCGAAGAGGTCGACGCGGTGGCCCGGCCCCGTCCCGGGCGCACCCAGCATCCAGGCGGGCAGGTCCAGGCCCAGTTCCCCGAGCAGAAAGCCGAAGTAGCCCGAGATGCCGATGGCGACCACCGCGACGATCGCGGTGTATTCGAGCAGGAGGTCCCAGCCGATGAACCAGCCGGCCAGCTCCCCGAGGACCGCGTAGCCATAGGTGTAGGCCGAGCCCGCCTTCGGGATCAGCCCGGCGAACTCGGCGTAGGAGAAGGCGGCGGCGGCGCTCGCGACGCCCGCGATGAGAAAGGAGATCAGGACCGCGGGCCCGGCCTTTCCGTTCGCGACGGTGCCGGCCAGGGTGAAGATACCCGCGCCGATGATGCCGCCCACGCCGATGGCGGTCAGCTGCCACAGGCCGAGCGCCCGGGTCAGCTGCTGGCTGGCGGTGCCTTCCGGCTCCTCAATGTGTTCGATCGGTTTGCGGCGCCATACGCCCTGTCCCGCGCGCAGCCCCATGCGTCAACCCTCCGTAGGATCGCTCCGTCGTGGTCCGACGGCGGATCATCATGGACCCTCTCGGGCGCCTACGGAAGGCGACTCCCTAGTACTGCCGGGGACTCGCCGGGATACATACACGTGAGGGGTGTCCATCGGGCCGCACATCGGGGCGCGGGCCGGGCGTCCCGCCGGCGGGCCCGCCGGGTGCGTCCCGGCGTTCGAGCCGGACGGCCGGGCCTCCCGGTCACCCGGGGCTCACTCCGCTTCCTCCAGCCGGAATCCGACCTTCAGACCGACCTGGTAGTGGTCGATCTCGCCGTCGACGAGATGCCCGCGGACCTGGGTGATCTCGAACCAGTCGAGGTTGCGCAAGGTCTGCGAGGCGCGCTTGATGCCGTTGCGGATCGCGGCGTCCACGCTCTGCTGGGACGTCCCCACGATCTCGGTCACGCGGTACGTGCGGTCGGTCATGGTGGTCTCCCTCGGCCGGGGCGGCGCTCCGCCCGTCCACCTCCCACCGTGCCTCAGGGCGGCCCGCCCCACCAGCGGAGCAGTCGGCCCCTCTACGGGACGACGGTGACCGGCCAGCGTCCGGCCTTGACCAGGCGGACCGCGACCGAGCCCATGATGCGGTGCCCGGCCGACTCCGAGGCGCCGACCACCACCGCGTCGGCCTTGAGGTCGTCGGCCATCTGCACCATGCCGTTGTACGGATCGCCACGCAGCGTGTGGAACTCCCAGCGCACGTCGTATATCCCCTGCAGCCGCTCGGTCGCCCGGCGGATCTCCGCCATCAGCTCCTCGGCCACCTCGTTCGTCGTGTCCACCACCGGCGCACCCATCGCCGCCCCGGCCGGCAGCACCGGCTGGACGTAGACCAGGACGAGCTTGGAGCCCTGGCGCCGGGCCAGTCCGGCCGCATACGCGGCGGCGCGCCACGACGAGTCGGAACCGTCGATGCCGACGACGATCACCTTCGGGCCGTCCGTTCCGCGCTCGAACCGCGCGGCTGCGTTCTCCTCCACACCAGCGAGGTTATCCGCACATGCGTGCTGGCGGGCCCCTGGCCCCCGGGACGCGGTCTGCGGGTTCCCGGTTCGCGCGCCGCGGCCGGTACGCCCGGACGGCTCAGGCGGGTGCCGGCGGCCAGCTGTCCGCCGACAGCACGCCCAGCACATACGCCCTGGCGACCAGCGCGGTACGGCCCTGGACGCGCCAGCGCCGGGACAGCCGGGTGAGGTGGTAGTTCACCCCGTCGACCGTCAGTCCCAGTGCGGTGCCGATCGACGCCGTGGTCGCGCCGCCGGCGGCCAGCGCCAGGATCCGGGCCTCCACCGGGCTCGCCGTGCCGCGCGGTGCCGCCGGCGGCGGGGCGGTCTCGCGGACCCGCAGCAGGGCCAGCAGCGCGGGCGGCTGCTCGGAGGGGTCGCCGACCGGATCCACCGTCAGTTCCCCTTCCCGCTCGGCCCCGTCGGGCCCGGCCCGCCAGCGCACCTCGACCGGATAGCGCGAGCGGTGGCCCAGCCGCACGGCCTCCTCGATCCGCCGCAGCTGTTCCGCCGCCCGGGGCCTGAACAGATCCAGCAGGTTGCGGCCCCGCAGCTGCCCGGGCGCCACGCCCCACTGGCCGGCCATCGCCGGATTCGCGATCAGCACCTCGCCGTCCGCCCGGCACACCGCGGTCGGCGTCGGGATACGGTCGAGCAGGATCAGGAAGTAGTTGCGCCACGGGCCGCCCGTGTACGGCCCGGAACGGTCGGCGACGGGGCCGCGCGCACACGGCGGTTTGTGCCCGGTGGGCGGGTCGGCCCCCGGCCTGTCGTCGGCAGTCCCGTCGTCCATTGCCCCTTCTCAGGTCCGCGCGCAAGAGCGAGCAGCGAAAAACCACTGCACAATCATGCAGTTGCCGGGGCGCGAGCGGCACGCCGGGCCCCTCACGCTGGAGACATGACCGACACCATCGCGCTCCACAGCGACGAACGCGTCGCCGACGACGGCATTCCGGTCGCCGACATCACGGCGACCGGCATCACCAAGACGCCCATCCAGCAGGCCATGGACCTCGCCCGGATCCACGGCCCCGTCTACCGGCGCAAGCTCGGCGACCGCGAGACGCTCTTCTTGTCCTCGCTCGACCTGGTCACCGAGGTCGCCGACGAGACCCGCTTCGCCAAGGGCGTGTCGCTCATCCTGGAGAACGTCAGGGAGTTCGCCGGTGACGGTCTGTTCACCGCGTACAACGACGAGCCGAACTGGGCCAAGGCCCACGAGGTCCTGATGCCCGCCTTCGCGCTCGGCTCCATGCGCACCTACCACCCGGCCATGCTCAAGGTCGCCCGCCGGGTCATGGCCGCCTGGGACCGGCGGGTGGCCGACGGCACGCCCGTCGAGGTCGCCGAGGACATGACCCGGATGACGCTGGACACCATCGGGCTCGCCGGCTTCGGCTTCGACTTCGAGTCGTTCTCCCGCGGCGAGGGAGCGCATCCGTTCGTCGAGGCGATGGTGCGCTGCCTGGAATGGAGCGGGAAGAAGTTCGCCCGTGACCCGGACGCCGACCACTCGGCCGAGGACGCGGCGTTCCGGGCCGACGCGGACTACCTCGCCTCCGTCGTCGACGAGGTCATCGCCGCCCGTACGGCGAGCGGCGAGAGCGGCGACGAGGACCTGCTGGGCCTGATGCTGGGCTCCCGGGACCAGGGCGGCGAGGCGGAGGTGAGCGGTCCCCGTCTCGACCTCGCCAACATCCGCAACCAGGTCATCACCTTCCTGATCGCCGGTCACGAGACCACCTCGGGCGCGCTCTCCTTCGCCCTCTACCACCTGCTGAAGGACCCGCTCGCACTGCGCATGGTCCAGCGCGAGGCCGACGAACTCTTCGGCGACCAGGCCGACCCCGACCCCTCCTTCGAGGACATCGGGCGGCTGCCGTTCACCCGGCAGGTCCTCAACGAGGCGCTGCGGCTGTGGCCGACCGCCGCCGCCTTCACCCGCCAGGCCGCCGAGGACACCCTGCTCGGCGGGCGCTACCCGCTCAAGGCCGGCGACCTGGTCACCGTGCTCACCCCGATGCTGCACCGCGATCCGGCCTGGGGCGACAACCCCGAGCTGTTCGACCCCTCCCGCTTCAGCCCGGAGGCCGAGGCGGCTCGCTCCCCGCATGCCTACAAGCCGTTCGGGACCGGTGAACGCGCCTGCATCGGGCGGCAGTTCGCGCTGCACGAGGCGACCATGCTGCTCGCCCTGCTCGCGCACCGCTACCGGCTGATCGACCACCGCGGCTACCGGCTGCGCGTCAAGGAGACGCTGACGCTCAAGCCGGAGGGGTTCACGCTCACCCTGGCCGCCCGTACCCCCGCCGACCGCGCCGCGGTGCGCGCCGCCCTGAACGGGCTCCCCGGACTCTCCGGCGGCGTCGCCGGCGTCGCCGGCGGCGCGGGCGACCCGGCGGCCGACGATCAGCTGCCGACCCGGGTCCCGCAGGGCACCGGGCTGCTGCTGTTGCACGGCAGCAACTACGGAACCTGCCGCGAGTTCGCCGAACGGCTCGGCGACGAGGCCACCGGCCTGGGTTTCACCGCCGAGGTGGCGCCGCTGGACGCCCACGCCGGCGCGCTGCCCGCCGACCGGCCCGTCGTCATCGTCGCCGCCTCCTACAACGGCCAGCCCACCGATGACGCGGCCGCCTTCGTCCGCTGGCTGAACACCGCGCCCGACGGTGCGGCCGCGGACGTCCCGTTCGCCGTCCTCGGCGTGGGCGACCGCAACTGGGCCGCCACCTACCAGCACATACCGACCCTCATCGACGACCGGCTCGACGCGCTCGGCGGCCACCGGCTGCTGCCGCGCGCCGAGGCCGACGCCTCCGGCGATCTGAACGGCACCGTCCAGGCGTTCACCGCCGCGCTGCGGACCCGGCTGCTGGGCCGGTACGGCGACCCGGCCAGCGCCGGCGCGAGCACCCCGGCCGCCGAGGACACCGGCTACACGGTCACCGAGGTCACCGGCGGCCCGCTCGACGCGCTCGCCGCCCGGCACGACCTCACCGCGATGACCGTCACCGAGGCCTACGACCTGACCGCGCAGGACTGGCCGCGGCCCAAGCGCTTCCTGCGGCTCGCGCTGCCGGACGGCGTCGAGTACCGCACCGCCGACCACCTCGCGGTGCTGCCGGCCAACGCCCCCGCGGCCGTCGAGCGGGCGGCCCGGGCCCTCGGCGTCGACCTCGACACCGTCCTCGCGCTGCACGCCGGCAACCGCCCCGGCCGCGACACCCTGCCCCTGGACCGGCCGGTGTCCGTACGCCAACTCCTCACCCACCACCTCGAACTGGGCATGCGGCCGACACCCGGTCAGGTCGCAGTGCTCGCCGCGCACAACCCCTGCCCGCCCGAGCGGCACGCTCTCGAAGCCCTCGCCGAGGACGATCCGCGCACCCTGATCGAGCTGGTCGAGGCGCATCCGGCGCTGCGCGGCGCACTGTCCTGGCCCACGCTCCTGGAGCTGCTGCCGCCGCTGCGCGTCCGGCACTACTCGGTGTCGTCCTCGCCCGCCACCGACCCCCGGCACGCCGATCTGATGGTCTCGCTGCTGCCCGGCGGCACCGGCTCGTCCCATCTGCACACCCTGCG
This sequence comes from Streptomyces sp. NPDC043738, assembly GCF_056436545.1. Taxonomy (NCBI): domain Bacteria; kingdom Bacillati; phylum Actinomycetota; class Actinomycetes; order Kitasatosporales; family Streptomycetaceae; genus Streptomyces; species Streptomyces sp. NPDC043738. The sequence continues at coordinate 397,707 of NZ_JBWKCJ010000001.1, forward strand.
GCCCGGCGACACCGTCCTGGCCCGCATCCAGCCCTGTCGGGAAGCCTTCCGCCTCGACCCGGCCGATGACACCCCCGTCATCCTCATCGCCGCCGGCACGGGCCTGGCACCCTTCCGCGGTGCGATCGCCGACCGGGTCGCCGCGGGCCGGCAGGGGCCCGCCCGGCTCTACTTCGGCTGCGACGACCCCACCGCGGACTTCCTGCACGCCGCGGAGTTCGCCGCCGCCGAAGCCGCCGGGGCGGTCTCCCTACGCCCGGTCTTCAGCGACCGCCCCGAGCACGGCCACCGCTTCGTACAGCACCGGATCGCCGCCGAGGGCACCGAGGTGTGGGAGCTGCTGCAGGCCGGTGCGCGGGTGTACGTCTGCGGCGACGGCAGCCGGATGGCGCCCGGCGTACGGGCCGCCTTCCGCGAACTGCACGCCGCCCACACCGGCGCCACCCCGCAGGAGTCCGAGGCCTGGCTGCGCGAACTGACCGCCTCCGGCCGCTACATCGAGGACGTCTACGCGGCCGGCTGACGGCCGGTCCGCCCTCTTCACGAGTGCCTGCCCCCCGGGCGAGCAGGCGGGCTGGATCTTCCGGCCCGCTGGGGACAAGGTGGGACGGTGCGGCCGACACGGGCCGCACCGTCCGTCGGCCATGACCCGGCCGGCGGCCCGACTGGGGGGACACCGGCATGACCAAAGCCCTGATCATCGGAGGCGGCATCGCGGGGGCGGTGACCGCGATGGCCCTGCACAAGGCGGGCATCGACTCGGAGATATTCGAGGCGTACCCGTCCGGCGCCGACGACGTCGGCGCCTTTCTCGTGGTCTTCGCCAACGGCCTCGAAGCGTTGCGGGTGATCGACGCCCACGGCCCGGTCGTCGAGCACTCCTTCCCGGCGCAGCGGGTGGAGTTCCTCGGCAACGACGGTGCACGGCTGGGCGAGCGCCCCATCGCGGGCACCGAACAGGGCACCGACCTCGGCCCGCGCACCCTGCGGCGGGCCACCCTCTACCAGGTGCTGCACGCCGAGGCGGCGCGCCGCGGGATCGCCGTACGGCACGGGAAGCGGCTGGTCGGCGCCGAGACCGTGCACGGCGCGGACGGCCGGCGGGTGGTCGCGGCCTTCGCCGACGGCAGCCGCGCCGAGGGCGATCTGCTGATCGGCGCGGACGGACTGCACTCCGTCACCCGCACCCTCATCGACCCGGCCGCGCCGCGGCCGCGCTACACCGGTCAGAACACCGTCTGCGGCTACACCCGCGACGCGGAGGTCCCGCTCGCACCGGACACCTACACCATGATCTTCGGCAAGCGGGCCTTCTTCGGCTGCACCCGCGCCCCGGACGGCGAGGTCTGGTGGTTCGCCAACGTGCCGGGCACCGAACTGGACCGCGCCCAAGCGCCGATGACCAGCCCCGAAACCTGGCGCGCCAGGGTCGCCGGGCTCTTCTCCGACGACGACACTCCGGCCGCGGCCATCGTCCGCGCCACCGGCGACCGCGTCATCGCCTCCAACGCCTACGACATCGCCACCACCCCGACCTGGTACACCGACACCATGGTCGTCCTCGGCGACGCCGCCCACGCCGCCGCTCCCAACGCCGCCCAGGGCGCGTCCATGGCCATCGAGGACAGCGTGGTCCTCGCCAAGTGCCTGCGCGACCGGCCCGATCCGCGCAGCGCCTTCGCCGCGTACGAGGAGCTGCGCCGGGAGCGGGTGGAGAAGGTCGTCGCCGCCAGTGCCGGGATGGCCAAACTCACCGCGTCGGGCGCCACCGGCCGCCCCTCGCGCCCGGACGGCGCCCGCGAGCGCGGCAGTGCGGGCGCCGACGACTGGCTGACGGGGTACCGGATCGCGTGGTGAGGCGGGCGGCGGCCGAGGCGGCTAGTTTCCTGCCCCGCGGCGTCCGCTCCGGACCGGAAGGTGGACGACCACGAGCGCGATCCCGGCGACGGTGACGTTACGGGCTGCCGCCTCCAGGCCGTTCCAGGTCTCCGACTGCCACATCGCGAACCACTCGCCGCCGACCGCCATGAAGCCCGCGCCGAACAGCAGCAGGATCATCAGCAGGCCCAGGGTACTGATCCGTTGGGCGCGGACGAGGTCGTCGCCGCGCCGCAGGGCGACGGTCCACAGGGCGCTGGCGGCGATCAGCACCAGCGCGGCGAGCGTCTCCCAGACGATGATCGCCACGTACGCGGCGTCCTGGAGCGGGTGCGAGGTGATGGCCCGCCACATCAGGTCCGGATCCTTGAACGTGGTGTCCATGGCCAGGACATGGCGGACGAACTGCTGATTGGTACCGAAGTCGGTGATGTTGCCGAAGGCGACGAGCGCGATGTAGAGCGCGACCGTTGCGGTGAGGACGGCCGCCGCGAGCGGCAGGCCGGTGCGCGAGGCCTTCCCGGTCGTCGTCCCGCTTCCGTCCGTTCCCCTTCCCGTCGAAGAGCTCGCCGAGCCGGTGCCGGTCCGGGTGTCGGCGTCCGCCTCGGTGTGCGTGTGCGCGTTGGTGTTCGCGTCGGTCATGAGTCCTCCTGTGCTGGCCGGTGTTGGCCGGTGTCGTGCGCCGTGTGCGTCCGCTGCGCCCACCCTGTGATCCCCACCGCGGCCAACTCCCGTACGCTGGCGCCCGATCGACCGGGCGACCGACCGGCCGAGGACCTAGGGAAGCGGGGCTCATGAACGGGAAGCGGTGTGTGGGGACGGTTGCCGCCGCGGCGGCGGCGATGATGGCGGTGACCGGACCGGCGGGTGCCGAGCCGGCCGCCGCCATGACGTACGGCACCAGCACGTCCGTGGGCGTCCACAATGCCTACGACAAGGAGAAGTATCCCTACTTCGCGGATGCGCTGGACTCCGGCGCCGCACTGCTCGAACTCGATCTCTGGTCCAACGGACTGGGCCGGTCCTGGCGGGTCTCGCACAGCAACCCGCTCGGGAACAACAACAACTGCGAGGGCGCCGCGCACGCGTCGGAGCTGCGCACCAAGGACCGCAACCAGGACTTCGGCGGCTGCCTCGCCGACATGAAGGCCTGGCACGACGCGCACCCCGGCCACCGCCCCATCCTGGTCAAGGTCGAGATGAAGGACGGATTCAACGCCAAGGGGGGGCGTGGACCGGCCGAGTTCGACGCACTGATACGGCAGAAGCTGGGCGACGCGGTGTACGGTCCGGGCGACCTGACCGCCGGGCACGCCACGCCCGACGAGGCGGTGCGGGCCGGCGGCTGGCCCTCGCGCGACGACCTGGCCGGAAAGTTCCTCTTCGAGCTGATACCCGGCACGCTGGAGGAGAACAACCCGCTCGACAAGCTGTGGACCGACGTCGAGTACGCCCGGCATCTGAAGGACCTCGAGGGGCAGGGGAGGCTGGCGCGGTCCACGGCCTTCCCCGCGGTGCACGGGGCGGCTCCCGGCGACCCCCGTGAGCGCTACCAGGATCCGGCGCTGCGCCCCTGGTTCGTGGTCTTCGACGGCGACGCCGCGACGTACCTCAACGGCTCCATCGACACCGCCTGGTACGACACCCGCCACTACCTCCTGATCATGACCGACGCGCACAACGTCCCGCCGGCGATCGACGGCACCCGCCCGACCGAGACGCAGGCGCTGGCCCGGGTGAACCAGCTCGCCGCCGCACACGCCAGTTTCGCCACCGCCGACTGGTACCCGCTGCCGTCGGTCCTCAAGACCGTGGTGCCGCGCGGGGCCTGACGGGCGGGACCGGGGCCGGTTCGGCGGTCGCGCGTCGGTAGAGGGCGGCGGCGTCCGCGCCGAGCCGGCTGCTGTACGACACGAGGTCGTCGCCGCCCTCGTCGAGACCGCCGACCACCCCGATGAGCGAGCCGGTGCCGGTGGCCGGGTCCAGGTCGGTGAGCATCGGCCCGCCGCTCGTCCCGTTGGGGAACCCCGGGCAGCGGAAGCGCAGTTGGGACGGGCCCTGGGCGTCCGCCGTGTGTTGGCAGCCGATCGGGGTGTCCCGGTCGGAGGGGTAGCCGGTCAGCAGGGCCGGGCGCCCGGGCGGCGCGTCGAACCGGATCCGCTCGGCGCCCGTCACGTCCTCTATCCGGCCGCCGGCCCGCCCCGGTCTGCGCACCCGCAGGAACGCCACATCGTGGTCGGGGTCCCGGTCGCTGATCCAGCGCGGATCGACATGGATCCGGGTGGGCACCCACAGGCCGTACGGCGCGATCCCGTCGCGCAGACCGGGCGCGAAGACGAGCCGGGTGCGGAAGCCGCCGTCGTGCACACAGTGCGCGGCGGTGACGACCAGATCGCCGGCGGGGGCGTGCACCACGCTCGCCGTGCAGTGGTGTGCCGGGTCACCGTCGTCGCCGGGGGAGAAGAGCGCCCCGATGGCCGGTGAGGGCGCAGCCGGGGCCGCCTCCAGGGGCCGGGACACCGGCAGCGGAGCCGTCGTCCCGCCGCCGCGCCGGAGCGTCACGGGCGGACCGGGGCGTTCCGTGTACGGCCCGGCGAGCACGGAAGCGGCGGCCTGGTCGCCGTCGGCGCGGGTCGCGAGGTACGAGCCGGTGGTGCTGTCCCCGGCGGCCAGGAACGGATCGCGCCGGGGCGTGCTCAGCGCCAGCGCCGTGCTGCCCAGCACGACGGTGAGGACTGCGAGCGCCATCGTCGCCCGCAGCGGAACGCCGGCCCGGCCCCGACCCCTGCAGGCCGGCCCGCCGGGACCCGGGCAGGCCTCGGCCGCCGCGCCCACGCCGTACGCCGCCGGCGCGGTCCCGCGTTCGCTCGTCTCCACCGACAGCCGCCTCGCCGCATCAGCCGGGGCGTCCGCAGGACACCGGATCGCCACCGGAACCAGACATTTCACTCAGTCTGATGCAGGGGGGACCGTGTTGGTTGATCACCGAGGGCGGATCACCGCGCGCGGTGGACGAGAACCGGCCGGGCGCGGCCCGTAGGGCGACCCTGGCGACGCCCATGGCCCCCGGCCCGGCGGCCGTGGCGCGGCCGACGGCGCCGCCGCACCGCCCCCGACCGCCGGAACGCGGCCGACTCGCCCATCCGGGTGACCCGCGCCGCGGGCCCGGCGCTCACCGCGTCAGCCGTGCGTCCCGTACCGCCGCGTTGTGCCGGATCAGGGTCTCCGCCAGGCCGAACTCGTTCGGGAAGTCCATCGGCACGATGCCAAGGCCCGTCCAGGAACTGCCTTCCGAGCCCTCCAGAAGGGACTTGACCTGCGGATTGAGGCGGTCCGCGTTGGAGCGCGGCGGGAGCAGGGCGGCGGTGCTGACGTAGTTGACGAAGAGCTTGCCGGGCTCGGTGACCGCCTTGCGGAACTGGGCCTCGATCTTGGGGTACTTCCCGAACGGCTCGGCCATGTAGTCGTCCTGGATGTCGAACAGCGAGGGATCGGCGTAGCGGACGCCGCCGAGGCCGTCGGAGTCCGCCAGCAGGACGACCCTGCCGCGTGCCCCGCCCAGCGTCGGCAGGTCGCCCTCCAGGCGGAAGAGCGAGCGGTAGCCCTTGTCGTCCAGATAGATGCCGAAGATCCGGCGGAACTCCTCGGCGCCGACCTCCGAGTACTCCTGCTTGAGGCGCATCAGCACCGTTTCGGACGGGTGCGCCCGCAGATACGCCCGGCAGGCGTTGAGCACGTCGCCGAACATCAGCTCCTGGTAGAAGGCGCCGTGATGGATGGCGAAGACGTCGTCGACGGCCCGGCAGCGCACGTCGAGGAAGCGGATTCCGCTGCTGAGCTGAGCCTCGACGGAGGTGTTCTGGCAGGCGACCCAGGGGCCGCCGATCCGGGCACCGGAGTCGTGGGTGCCGGGGATCGTCAGGCGCGGCAGGGGGGTGTCGTCGGCGAGCGCCGACATCCAGTCCTGGACGGAGAGCGCGGCGGGCGCGGCCGGCCGGCGGCCCGCCGCCCCGGCCGTGAACCATCCGCTGCCCGCCCCCGCCAGTACGCCGGCGGCCGACAGACCGGCCGCGCCCCTGAGGAAATTCCGCCGATCCAGCCCCTGCCCCATGCCGCGTCCCTGCCCCTCGACTCCGCGCGCGGTGCGCCCGCCCGGTGCGAACGTGTGATCGGGGCATCGAACCACACCGGCGCCGCACATGGGACCCGGCCGGCGCGCCCGAGGGCACACCGGCCGGGAATCGACGGTCGATCAGGCGCGGAAGGACAGTGACAGCGCGAAGCGGTCCGCGCTGTCGGTCCACCAGTTGGTCAACTCCATCCCGGCCGCGGCGAGTTCGGCCCGCACGCCGTCCTGGCGGAACTTCGCCGAGATCTCGGTGCGGACGTCCTCTCCGGCCGCGAAGGTGACCGCGAGATCCACTCCGGGGATCTTCACGGTCAGCTCCTTGCGGGCCCGCAGCCGCATCTCGATCCACTCCTGCTCGGCGTTCCACAGTGCGACATGGTCGAAGTCCGCCGGATCGAAATCGCCGTCCAGCTCGCGGTTGATGACCTCCATGACGTTCTTGTTGAAGTCGGCCGTCACGCCCTGCGGATCGTCGTACGCGGCGACCAGCGTGGCCTCGTCCTTGACCAGGTCGGTACCGAGCAGCAGGGCGTCGCCCGGGGACAGCATGGCGTGGACGGAGCGCAGGAACGCGGCGCGCTCCTCGGGGAGCAGGTTGCCGATGGTGCCGCCGAGGAAGGCGAGCAGCCGCGGAGCGGGCGTGTCGGGGAGTTCGACGCCCTGCTGGAAGTCGGCGACCAGGGCGTGCACGGTCAGGCCGGGGTGCTCGGCCAGCAGCGCCTCGCCCGCCGCGGCCAGCGCGGACTCGCTGACGTCGATGGGGAGGTAGGTGTGCAGCCCGGTCAGCGCACCGATCAGATGGCGGGTCTTGTCGGAGGAGCCGGAGCCCAGCTCGACCAGGGTGCGGGCGTTGGTGGCCGCGGCGATGTGGTCGGCGCGGGTGAGCAGGATCTCCCGCTCGGCGCGGGTCGGGTAGTAGTCGGGCAGCCTGGTGATCTCTTCGAACAGCTCACTGCCGCGCGCGTCGTAGAACCACTTGGGCGGCAGCTGCTTGGGGGTGTCGGACAGCCCTTGGGCGACGTCGGCGCGCAGCGCGGCCGCGGTGGCGTCGGCAGGGAGGGTGCGGGTGATGCTGAGCGGGCTCACGTGGTGGGCTCCTTGAGCGGGGTGAGGTGGACTCCGGTGCGGGTGGCGCGCAGCAGGGTGCGGTCGGGGACCTCGGTCCAGTGGGGGGAATCGTCGTACGGTTCGGCGGCGACGACCCGGCCGCCGCCGGGAATCGTCAGGTGGAACAGGGTGTCGCCCCAGGTCGTGGCGGCGATGGAGGTGCCGTCGGTCAGCAGCAGGTTGAGCCGGGAGGCGGGCGCGGCCGCGGCGACGGCCGTGACCGTGTCCGCCAGCGCCTCGCCCAGCTCGTCACCGCGGGCCAGTCGGTGCTGCACCAGCGCCCACACGAACGCCGCGTCGCAGCGGGCCTGCAACCGCAGCAGCTCGGTCGGCGGCAGCTCGGCCGCCAGCGGGGCGAGGGAGTCCGGCCAGCCGGTCACCGCGCCGTTGTGGCTGAAGAGGTGGCGGTCGCCGGCGAACGGCGCGGCCGCCGCCTCGGCGTCCGCACCGGCGGTGGTGGCGTCCCGTACGGCGGCCAGCAGCGCGCCGGTGCGCACCACCCGCGCCAGGTCGGGCAGCTGCTCGTCGGCCCAGATCGGCCCGGCCCGGCGGTAGCGGGCGGGCACCGGGTCGCCGGGCGCGTACCAGCCGACGCCGAACCCGTCCGCGTTGACCGTGCCGTGCCGCTGGCGGCGCGGCGCCCACGACTGCCGGTACAGGCCGTGCGGCGGGTCCAGCACGATCTGCCCGAAGGGTATCGGCGGCCCCACATAGGCGATATGACGGCACATCAGCGCAACCCCTCCCGTGTCGCCGGGCTCATGCGTCCGCCGCCGGGTCGGCGTCCCTGGCGGTCCGGAACCCGGAGAAGATCTGCCGGCGGACCGGCAGGTCCCAGTTGCGGAAGGTGCCCCGGCAGGCGACCGGGTCGACGGCGAACGACCCGCCGCGCAGCACCTTGTACTGATCGCCGAAGAACACCTCGGAGTACTCGCGGTAGGGGAAGGCGGCGAAGCCCGGATACGGCAGGAAGTCGCTCGCCGTCCACTCCCACACATCGCCGATCAGCTGCCGTACGCCCAGTGGCGACTGGCCGTCCGGGTAGCTGCCGACGGGGGCGGGCCGCAGATGCCGCTGGCCGAGGTTGGCGTGCGCCGGCGTGGGGTCCTCGTCCCCCCAGGGATAGCGCATCGACCGGCCGGTCTCCGGGTCGTACCGGGCGGCCTTCTCCCATTCGGCCTCGGTCGGCAGCCGCCGGCCGGCCCAGCGCGCATAGGCGTCCGCCTCGTACCAGCTGACGTGCAGTACCGGCTCGTCCGGTGGGACGGGCTCGGTGACCCCGAATCTCCGGCGCAGCCACTGGCCGCCGTCCCGCTTCCAGAACAGCGGTGCGCGCAGCTTGTTCTCCTGCACCTGCGCCCAGCCCGCCGCGGCCCACCAGCGCGGTTCGCGGTAGCCCCCGTCCTCGATGAACCGCTGGTAGGCACCGTTGCTGACCGGTGTGGTGTCGATCAGGAAGGGCGGCACCAGCCGGTGGTGCGCGGGCCGCTCGTTGTCCAGCGCCCAGGGCTCGGTGGACGTCCCCATGGTGAAGGGACCGCCGGACACCAGGACTTCGTCGACCAGCGTTTCGTCGAGAGCAACGGTCAACGGCTCCGCCTCGCTCAGCACTGGTGGACCCGAGCGGAGCTGATGCGTGATGAGCATGGTCTCGTCGTGCTGCTGCTCATGCTGGGCGATCATGCCGAAGGCGAAGCCCGCGTCCAGCAGCGGACCGCCGTGCAGCGGGGCGGTCTCCAGGATGTCCAGCACCCGGCCGCGGACCTCGGCCACGTAGCCGTGCGCCTCGTCCGGTGCCAGCAACGGCAGTGAGGGGCGCTCGGCGCGGGGATGCTCGAAGGCGTCGTAGACGGAGTCGATGTCCGGCCGCAGGGCGTCGCGGCCACCGACGGTGCGCAGCAGCCACTGCTCCTCCTGGTTGCCTATGTGCGCCAGGTCCCACACCAGCGGGGACATCAGCGGGGAGTGCTGTGCGACGAGATCGGGGTGCTCGACGCAGGTGGTCAGCAGGCGGGTGCGGTCGCGGGCGGTGCGCAGCGCCGAGGCGGCCCGTTCGCGAAGGAGCTCGGGGTCGTGGGTCACTGGCCGTCCTTCCCAAGCAGGAGAGCGACCTCCGCGGCGTACAGGGCGTCGAGATGGTCGTCCGCGGGACAGCGTCCGCGCGTCACATAGCGGTCGGTGAACTCCGCGACCGCGGTGCGTACTTCAAGGGAGGCGCCGAGGCGTGGCAGGGCCTCCTGTGCGGCGGCGAAGCAGGCCACCGCCGCGGAGTGCAGCTCCGGGTCGGTCAGCGCTCCGCGGGCCGCGCGCCGCCACAGCGGATTGCGCGGCGCGGGCCGGGAACCGGCCGTGTCGGCGAGGGGTTTGACGATGCGGTAGGCGCGCTCCGTGGCCTCCGCATCGTCGAAGAGGGCGGCGGTCACGGCCAGCGGCACGATCCATCCGCCGTCGCCCGACTGCGCGTCGATCATGCGCAGCTCCAGATGGCCGCGCGGCCGCACGGGCGGGAAGAGCGTGGTGACGTGGTAGTCCAGATCCTCCCGGGTCGGTGGTCTGGGGACGCCCGTACGGACCCACTCGCGGAAGGTGAGCCCCTCCGGCGCGTCCCAGGGGCCGTCCTCGTTGCGGATGCACATCACCGGCGCGTCCAGGACGTAGCGCGCCCAGGCGGTGCGGGGATCCGGCCCCTGGGGCGGGGCGAGCGTACGGCCCGGGTCGAGCTGGGACCAGACGATCTGGCGGGTGGTGCGGTACCCCGTGGGGCAGCCCTCGCTGGTCGGCGAGTTGGCGAACGCGGCGGTCAGCACCGCGCCGAGCAGATGGGCCAGCCGCCACCGCCGGCCGAGTCCGAACGGCCCCGGCTCCTCGTGGCCCGCGTCCACGCAGACCTGCACGGACGCGGTGGCGCACATCATGGCCCGGCCGGCGGAGCCCCAGCGGTCGAAGTAGGCCTCCATGGCGTTGTACCGCGGTTCGGTCAGTACCCGGCGCGGGGGGTGCCATGGATTGTGGCCGTGGCCGGCCATTCCCAGGCCCATCTCCAGCATGGCGGGGCGGACCAGCGCGAGGTCGGCCGTGACGGCCTCGATGCACTCGGTCAGGGAGGTGGCGGGCAGCGAGCTGAGCTCCAGCTGGCCGCCGGGTTCGAAGGTCAGGAGCGAGGTGAGGGGCAGGGCGCGCAGTGCGCCGGCCGCGTGGCGCAGCCGGTCCGGTTCGACCGGACATCGGGGGTTGCGCGCGTCGTGGACCAGCCACTCGATCTCGACGCCGATACGGCGCGGCGGACCGGTCTTGAAGCATATGCCGTGCAGGTGAGCCTCGAGTTCCGCTTCCGATTCTGCAGGCCGTACCGGCATGGAATCGCCCTCCCTTGTGGGGTCGCGGCAGGAATGCCGCCCTCCACCTAATCTGCTGCGGGCGATCCGCTCAAGGGCGCGTTCGCGCGGCGGACGGCCCGGACGGCCCGCCGCCGGGAGAGCGCGCCCTTTGGGGTGGGGGGCTTCCCCGCGGTGTCGCGGCGCCCCCGCGCCGCCCGGAAGGCCTTCCCGCCTGTGGACGGGTCCCCGGTGCGCACCGGGGAGCGGCGGTTGGGCGAGCGGCGGGGGTGCGGCCGTTCGAGTGAGGTCGGGGGAGGCGGGAGGCGGGAGGGGAGAGGGGGAGTGGCGGGAAAGCGGGGTGGGGCGCGGGCGCCGGGGGCGCCCGGCGTCACTGGCGGTAGCCCGCCAGGAAGCGGTCGATCCGGCTGATCGCCGCGTCGAGGTCGTCGGCGTGCGGGAGGGTGAGGATGCGGAAGTGGTCCGGGCGCGGCCAGTTGAAGCCGGTGCCCTGGACGACCTGGATCTTCTCCCGCAGCAGCAGGTCCAGGACGAACTTCTCGTCGTCGTGGATCTTGTGTACGGCGGGGTCGAGGCGGGGGAAGGCGTAGAGCGCGCCCTTGGGCTTGACGCAGGAGACGCCCGGGATCTCGTTGAGCCGCTCCCAGGCCACATCGCGCTGCTCGTGCAGCCGCCCGCCCGGCAGGACCAGGTCCTGGATGCTCTGCCGGCCGCCGAGGGCCGCCTGAATGGCGTACTGGGCGGGCGCGTTCGGGCACAGCCGCATGGAGGCGAGGGTGCCCAGGCCCTCAAGATAGTCGGCGGCGTGCTCCCTGGGGCCGGTGACGACCAGCCAGCCGGAGCGGAAGCCGGCCACGCGGTAGGACTTGGACAGCCCGCAGAAGGTCAGGCACACCAGGTCGGGGGCGAGCACCGCGGCGTGGTGGTGCACCGCGTCGTCGTAGACGATCCGGTCGTAGACCTCGTCGGCGAAGACCATCAGCTGGTGGCGCCGGGCGAGGTCGAGCATGCCCTCCAGCAGTTCGCGCGGATAGACCGCGCCGGTCGGGTTGTTGGGGTTGATGATGACCAGCGCCCGGGTCCGGTCGGTGATCTTCGAGGCGAGGTCGTCGAGGTCCGGCAGCCAGTCGGCGGACTCGTCGCAGAGGTAGTGCAGGGCCTTGCCGCCGGCGAGCGTGGTGACCGCCGTCCACAGGGGGTAGTCGGGGGCCGGGATGAGGACCTCGTCGCCGTCGTCGAGCAGCGCCTGTACGGCCAGCGAGACGAGCTCGGAGACGCCGTTGCCGAGGTAGACGTCGTCGACGCCGACGTCCGGCAGCCCGGCCTGCTGGTAGCGCTGGGCCACCGCGCGGCGGGCGGAGAGGATGCCGCGGGAGTCGGTGTAGCCGTGCGCGCGGGACAGATTGCGCATCATGTCCTGCAGGATCTCCTCGGGGCACTCGAAGCCGAACAGCGCCGGATTGCCGGTGTTCAGCCGCAGCACGCTGTGACCGGCCTCCTCCAGCGCGTCGGCGTGCTCGATCACCGGTCCGCGGATCTCGTAGCAGACGTCGGCCATCTTGCTGGACTGCTTGAACTGCATGCGGTGGCCTCCCGGTCCCTCGCTCACCGCGCGGCGCGGCAGCATTCGTAACACCGTACTTGGTTTTACCAAGTAGGGACTTGGAAAGTCCAACTTCTGTCTATGCTGGTGTCATGCCGCGCCGAAGCTATGACCAGTACTGCGCCGTCGCCCGAGCCCTGGACGCCGTCGGCGACCGGTGGACGCTCTTGATCGTCCGGGAACTGCTGGGCGGCTCCCGGCGCTACACCGATCTGCACGCCGACCTGCCCGGCGTCAGCACGGACATGCTCGCCTCCCGGCTCAAGGACATGGAGCGGGACGGGCTGGTCACCCGCCGCCGGCTCGCCCCGCCCGGAGCCGCCTACGTCTACGAGCTCACCACCCGCGGCCGCGCGCTGCTGCCCGCGCTCAGCGCCCTCGCCGACTGGGGTGCCCCCGCCCTCGACGAGCGGCGCCCCACGGACGCGGTGCGGGCCCACTGGTTCGCGGTGCCGCTCATCGCGCGCCTCGCCGACCACTTCACCGACGGCGTCCGGGTCGTCGACATCGCCCTCGACGAGGGGGAGTTCCATGTCCTCCTCGCGGCCGACGGCGGCCCCGGCTACGCCGACGGGCCCGCCGAGCGCCCCGACGCCCGGCTGCGGATGGACACCGCGACCTGCGCCGACATCGCCTACGACCGGCTCTCCCTCGCGGCGGCGATCGACTCCGGCCGGATCGCGGTCACCGTGTCCCAGGGGGTGTCCGGCGGCTGACCGTCCCGCCCGGCGCGTCGGGTCCGGCGACCCGGCGCCGGGCCACCCGCCGCCCCGTTCGGTGGAACTGACGATGCGTCACGAACGCTGCCGGGTGACGCTTTGGGCATGGACCAACCATCAGGATCCCGGTCGCGCACCGGACTCGCCTTTCTGCTGGCCGTGGCGGTGCTCGCCGGACCGCTCGCCCCGGCCGCCGAGGCGGCGAAGGCGCCGGAGGGGCAGCGGGACCGCGGGCGCACCGCCTCGGCCTGGCTGCCGTATTGGGGCAACATCGACGCCGCCTACCGCGACGCGCTGCGACACGCCTCCCAGCTGCACACCATCAGCCCCTTTTGGTACCAGGCCTCTTCCGACACCGACATCACCGGACACCCCGGAGCCGGGCGGCGCGACATCATCGACGGGCTGCACGATGCCGGGATCGCCGTCGTGCCCACGGTGACCGAGACCCTCGGTGCCGTGGAGATGGGCGATCTGATGCACGATCCCGAGCGGCGCCGGGCGCATGTCGACCGGCTGCTGGACGTGGTGGAGAGCCGTGCGTACGACGGGATCGACCTGGACTACGAGTCGATGGCGGTCACCGGCGACAAGGAGGCCCGCGAGCGGGTGCGGACCGGATACAACGCGCTCGTCCGGCAGCTGTGCGCGCGGCTGCACGACCTCGGCAAGCAGTGTGTGGTCACGGTGCTGGCCCGGGTCCGCGGGAGCGGCACGGCCTTCGACTACGAGGGGCTCGGCAGGTACGCCGACCGGGTCCGGATCATGGGGTACGACCTGCACTGGTCGGGCGGCGAGGCGGGCCCGCTGTCCTCCCGGGACTGGTACGAGGAGTTCCTTCGCTACGCCACCGGCACCATCCCGCGCCACAAGATCGAGGTGGCCTTCCCGGGCTACGGCTGGGACTGGGTCACCGGCGTCAAGGGCCATGCGGGCCATCTGACCTGGAAGCAGGCCGAGGCGCTGCGAGAGCGGACGGACGCCGAGTACCGCTTCGACGAGCAGTCCGGCACCCCGTACTTCCGCTACTACAAGGACGACGAGGAGCACGAGGTGTGGTACCAGGACGCGCGCGGTGTCCGGGCGCAGCTGCCGCTCTTGAGGAAGTACGGGGTGCGGGGCACCGGCCTATGGGCGCTCGGGTTCGAGGACCCGGAGTTCTGGAGCGCGCTCCGCCGCGAGTAGCCGCAGCGCCGCCTCGGACGGCGAGCCCTCCGCCGCGGTGTACATCAGCGCGCCCTGCCCGGAGCCGTCCGGCGTCCGCATCATCTCGAAGTCCAGCTCCATGTCGCCCACCAGCGGATGGTGGAACCGCTTGGTGCCGAAGGTGCAGTTGCTGACGGCGTGCCGGGACCACAGGCCGCTGAACTCGGTGGACTTCATCGACAACTCGCCGATCAGCTCGGTGAGCCGGGGGTCGTCGGGGTACTCGCCCGCGGCCACCCGCAGTGCCGAGACCGCGCGCCGGACCTCCTCGTCGCGGTCCCGGTAGAGCTCCCTGGTGTGCGGGTCGAGGAAGAGCAGCCGCTGGGCGTTGGGCCGGTCCAGCGGGCGGTCGGGGCTGTCGAAGTCGAGGTGCCCGGCGACCAGGGCGTGCCCGAGGCGGTTCCACGCCAGGATCTCGAAGCGCGGTCCCAGTGCGACGGCCGGTACGTCCGCCATGGCGCCGAGCAACTGCCGCACGCCGGGGCGCACCCGGTCGTGGCGGACCGCGGGGCGGCGGCGCGCCCGGGTGGGGCGGGCCAGCACGTACAGATGGGCCCGCTCGTCGGCGGTCAGCCGCAGCGCGCGGGCCAGCGCGTCCAGCACCCCTTCGGACGCGTTGTGGCTCTGGCCCTGTTCGAGGCGGGTGTAGTACGCGATGCTGACGCCGGCCAGCTGCGCCAGTTCCTCGCGGCGCAGGCCGGGGACCCGGCGGCGCGCCCCGTAGGAGACCAGTCCGACGTCCTCCGGCTGGAGCCGGGCGCGGCGGGAGCGCAGAAAGTTCCCCAACTCGGCGGGGGTGTCCGTGGCGGGTGAGTCCATACCGGCCAGTCTCGGTCATCGGGCCGGGTGGTGCCTGACCCTGTCAGTACCAGGTTCCCGGGGCGGCCGGGGTCGGGCGGCGGGGCGGGCGCCGGGATGTGGCGCGGAGTCGTCGGCGACGGTTCCCTAGCCGATACCGACCGCTTAGTATGTCGCTGGCGAGGGGCCGCTGCGCCCTCCGCCCCACCCGCGTATCCAAGGTCTGTGGAGGCACCAGGTGAAGGCATGGCGCGTACACGCGAACGGCGAGCCGCGTGAAGTGATGCGGCTGGAGGAGGTGCCGGACCCGGAGCCGGGCCCCGGGCAGCTGCTGCTGCGGGTGCGGGCCGCCAACGTCAACTTCCCCGACGCGCTGCTGTGCCGGGGCCAGTACCAGGTGCGGCCGCCGCTGCCCTTCACGCCGGGCGTGGAGATCTGCGGCGAGGTGCTCGCCGTGGGCGAGGGCGCGGCCGGCGAGGTCGGGAGCCGGGTGCTGGCCCAGCCGCCGCTGCCCGACGGAGGCTTCGCCGAGCTCGCCGTCGTCGACGCGGCGACCGCCCGCCCGGCCCCGGAGGCCCTGGACGACGCGGAGGCCGCCGCACTGCACGTCGGCTACCAGACCGGCTGGTTCGGGCTGCACCGCCGGGCCCGGCTGCAGGCCGGCGAGACGCTGCTGGTGCACGCCGCGGCCGGCGGCGTCGGCAGCGCCGCCGTCCAGCTCGGCAAGGCCGCGGGCGCACGGGTGATCGGGGTGGCCGGCGGCGCGGACAAGGCCCGCATCGCCCGCGAACTGGGCTGCGACCTCGTCCTGGACCGGCGCACGGACGACATCGTCGCCGCGGTCAAGGAAGCCACCGACGGCCGGGGCGCCGACGTCGTCTACGACCCGGTGGGCGGCGACGCGTACGCCAAGTCCGTCAAGTGCATCGCCTTCGAGGGCCGCATCATCGTCGTCGGCTTCGCGGGCGGCGCCATCCCCACCCCCGCCCTCAACCACGCGCTGGTGAAGAACTACGCGATCCTGGGCCTGCATTGGGGCCTGTACAACACCAAGGACCCGGCGGCCGTCGACGCCTGCCACCAGGAGCTGACCAAGCTGGCCGCGAAGGGCGTGGTCAAGCCGCTGATCGGCGGGCGGGTACCGCTGGAGGGGGCCGCCGACGCCGTACAGCAGGTCGCCGACGGCACCTCCGTCGGCCGGCTCGTGGTGGTCCCCGGAGCGGGGGAGGCCCGATGACCGACGCCACCGACCTGCGCCGGCGCACCGCCGAGCTGCTCGCCGCCCACCCGCCCGCCACGACCGACCGCCTGGAGTTCCTGCGCGCCCGCTTCGACGCGGGACTCGCCTGGGTCCACTTCCCCGAGGGACTCGGCGGACTCGACGCGCCGCGGTCCCTGCAGGCGGTCGTCGACGCCGAGCTGGAGGCGGCCGGCGCCCCCGGCAACGACCCGGGCCGGATCGGCATCGGCCTGGGCATGGCCGCGCCCACCATCCTGCGGTTCGGCACCGACGAGCACAAGCAGCGCTTCCTGCGCCCCCTGTGGACCGGCGAGGAGGTGTGGTGCCAGCTGTTCAGCGAGCCCGGTGCCGGCTCCGACCTGGCGGCACTGGCCACCCGCGCGGTCCGGGACGACGGGGGAGACTGGATCGTCGACGGGCAGAAGGTCTGGACGTCCAGCGCACACCTGGCCCGCTGGGCGATCCTGATCGCCCGCACCGACCCCGACGTGCCCAAGCACCGGGGCATCAGCTACTTCGTCTGCGATATGACCGCCCCCGGTGTCGAGGTGCGCCCGCTGCGGCAGATCACCGGCGAGGCCGAGTTCAACGAGGTCTTCCTCACCGGCGTCAAGATCCCCGACGCCCACCGCCTCGGTGCGGTCGGCGAGGGCTGGCAGGTCGCCCAGACCACCCTGATGAACGAGCGGGTCGCCATCGGCGGCGTCCGCACACCCCGCGAGGGCGGCATGATCGGCGTCGCCGCCGCCGACTGGCGCGCCCGGCCCGAACTGCGCACCCACGACCTGCACCAGCGGCTGCTGAAGCTGTGGGTGGAGGCCGAGGTCGCCCGGCTGACCGGCGAGCGGCTGCGCCAGCAGCTCACCAAGGGACAGCCCGGGCCCGAGGGCAGCGGCATGAAACTGGCCTTCGCCCGCCTCGCCCAGGAGATCAGCGGCTGGGAGGTGGAGTTCCTCGCCGAGGACGGACTGACCTACGACGACTGGACGATGCGCCGCCCCGACGGCGTCGACTTCACCGGACGCGAGGCCGGCTACCGCTATCTGCGCGCCAAGGGGAACTCCATCGAAGGAGGCACCTCCGAAGTGCTGCTCAACATCGTCGCCGAACGCGTACTGGGGCTGCCGCCCGAGCCGCGCACCGACAAGGACGTCGCGTGGAAGGACCTCCCCCGATGACCGACCCGCAGACCACCGCGCCGGTGGGCCCGGACCCCGATCTGCTGTACTCGCAGGACGAGGACGCGCTGCGTGCCGCCGTACGCTCACTGCTCGCCGACCGCAGCGATCCGGCCACCGTACTCGCCGGCCTGGAGGCGGACCGCTCCTATGACCCCGGGCTGTGGCGCGCCCTCGCCACGGAGATCGGCACCGCGGGGCTGCTGGTCCCCGAGGAGCTCGGCGGGGCCGGGGCGAGCGCCCGCGAGGCCGCCGTCGTGCTGGAGGAACTGGGCCGCTCCGTCGCCGCCGTGCCGTATCTGACCAGCGCGGTCGTCGCGGTGACGGCCCTGCTCGGCTGCCCGTGCGACCGGCCGGAGGTCGCCGCGCCGCTCGCCGCGCTCGCCGAGGGGCGCACCGTCGGCGTGCTCGCCCTCCCGCTGCCCACCGCTCCCGGAGGGCTGCCGGAACCGGCCGTACGGGCCGATGCCGGCGGTGCCCTCACCGGCCGGGCGACCTCGGTCGCCGACGCCGCGGCCGCCGACCTGCTGCTCGTCTGGGCCCAGGGGACGGACGGCCCGGCGCTCTACGCGGTCGACGCCACGGCCGAGGGCGTGCGCACCGACGCCGTCACTTCGCTCGACCTCACCCGCCCCCTGGGGCACCTCGCCTTCGACGGCGCCCGCGGCACCCTGCTGGCCACCGGCGACCGCGCCCGCGCCGCCGTCGAGCGTGCCCTGCTCACCGGGGCCGGGCTGCTCGCCTCCGAACAGCTCGGCGTCGCCGAATGGTGCCTGACCGAAACGGTGCGCTACACCGCCGAGCGCACCCAGTTCGCCCGCCCCGTCGGCTCGTTCCAGGCGCTCAAGCACCGGATGGCCGCGCTGTGGCTGGAGGTCGCCTCGGCCCGCGCCGCCGCCCGCAACGCCGCCGACGCGCTGGCCACCGACAGCCCCGACGCCGCCGTGGCCGTGGCGGTCGCCCAGGCGTACTGCGCGCCGGTGGCGGTACGCGCCGCCGAGGAGTGCGTCCAGCTGCACGGCGGCATCGGGATGACCTGGGAGCACCCGGCCCATCTGTTCCTCAAGCGGGCCAAGAGCGACGAACTCGCCCTGGGGTCGCCGGGACGGCACCGGCAGGCCCTGGCCGGGCTGGTCGGTCTCGACACCCCTTAGGGCGGGCCCGCTCAGCCGGTGACGGCGAAGGTCCTGCTCAGGCCGCGGACCTCGCCGTCACCGGTGGTGGCCACCTCCAGGAAGTAGCGGGGGCCCGGCGGCACCCGCGGCAGCGTCACGAGCACCTCGCCCGCCGGCCTGGTGCCCGCATGAGTGGCGACCAGCCCCAGCCGCTGCGAGCGGCCGTGCCCGGTATCCGTGCGCAGCCAGACGTCGACCTGCTCGCCCGTGGTGTTCCTCCAGGCCACGGCGAAGCTGCCGTTCGGCCTGAAGTCGACACCGCCCTGCGGCGCGGTCACCTCGATCCGCCCCGTCACGGGGGCGGTCGGAACGCCGGCGCCGTACGGCACGGCATCGGCGCCGAGCGCGGAGGTCGCGGCACGCGCGGCCGAGCCGCCGTGCCCGGTCACGGCGGCCAGGGCACCGGCGGGCGACGGCCGGTCCGGCCCGGCGCGCTCCGGTGCCAGCGTGATCACCAGCATGCAGCCGACGGCGGTGGCGGCGACGGCGACGGCCAGATTCGTGGCTACCCAAGCGGCCCTGGACATCGTCTTCTCGTTTCCTCGGGGGGAGGGACGAGCCGGAGCATCCCCGGCACGTCGATGGCCAAAAACGACGCGCTGAGCGACCACCTAAATGGCCATTCCCGGCGCGACAGACGCCCCGGGGCAAGAGACAATCCCGCGGCCGGACCGGATCGATCACCCGTCCGGTGATGTCTGGAAAGTGCCGTTCGGGTAGCGTCGAACCCATGGACACCGCAACTCGACGTGCGCTGATCGGACCGGTTCTCCTCCTGGTGGCCGCGCTGGTGGCGGTGGCCGCGCTGTGGGCGCCCGGCGCCCGTGCCGCGGGCGGGCTCGACGAGGCCGCGGCAGCCCTGAAGAAGGGCCCGGTCTATGTCGATCCGCGCGCCGCGGACCAGCTCTCCGCAGGTCAGGCGGATGCGCTGGCCAAGAAGATCAAGGACGCGGACAAGCCGATCTTCGTCGCGGTACTGCCGAGAGCCGCCGAGTACCAGCCCGGCACGCTGCTGGCGGACCTGCGGACCAAGGTCGGCATCAGCGGTGTCTACGCCGTCGAACTGGGTGACGGCTTCAACGCCGGCGCCGACCCGCGCGTGATGTCCCGCGACTCCGTCAAGAACCTCGTCGGCTCGGTCAAGCGCTCCGACTACACCGTCGCCGAGCGGCTGAACAGCTTCGTCGACACCGCGGACCGGTCGGCGCGGGGCCACGCCCCCAGCTCGTGGGGCGACACCGGAGGGGGAGGCGGTTTCGACACCGGCACGGCGATCGGCCTCGGTGTCCTGGTGGCCGTCGGTGGCGGCGGCGCGTACGCCATCGCCCGCCGCAACCGCAGGCGGCGGGCCGAGGAGGAGCGGGCCGCGCTGGAGGACCTGCGGGTCGTCGTCGACGAGGACATCACCGCCTTCGGCGAGGAACTGGACCGGCTGGACTTCCACCCCGGTGAGCCCGGCGCCGACGACGCGATGCGCGCGGACTACAGCCATGCGCTGGACGCGTACGAGACGGCCAAGTCGGCGATGGCGGCGGCCGAGCACCCCGGCGATGTGCAGGGCGTGACCCAGGCGCTGGAGGACGGCCGGTTCTCGCTGGCCACGCTCGCCGCGCGCCGCGCGGGCAAGCCGCTGCCCGAGCGCCGGCCGCCCTGCTTCTTCGACCCGCGGCACGGCCCGTCCGTCGTCGACGTCGCCTGGGCTCCGGCCGGCGGCGCGGAGCGCACCGTACCGGTCTGCGCCGCGGACAAGAGCCGGCTGGACGACGGCCGCGAGCCGCTGGCCCGGACGGTCCGCACCGAGCGCGGGGACCGCCCCTACTGGGAGGCCGGCCCGGCCTACGGCCCCTGGGCCGGCGGGTACTTCGGCGGCGGCCTGCTGCCCGGCCTCCTGGTCGGCACGCTGCTCGGCAACGTGATGATGTCGTCGCCCGCCTACGGCGCGGACTTCGGCGGGCCCGCCGGCGCCGAGGGCGGCGACTACTCCGGTTCCGACTTCAGCTCCGACGACTTCGGCGGTGGCTTCGGTGACGGCGGCGGCTTCGACGGCGGTGGCGGCTTCGGGGGCGACGGCGGCTTCTGAGGCCTCCTGCCCGGTGCGGACGGCCCGACCGTGCCGGGAAGCGTCGACGACCTGGCCCTCTGTACCGACCTGAACCACCGACGGCTCCGCCCCGGCCCGGCACGACGTACCAGCACGGGCATTCAGGTGTCCCCGCTCCCGGATGGCGGGCGCCCGAGCAGGTCACCTTGCGCGGCTCCGCGGGCAGTTGCCCGAACGCTGTCGGGCCGCAGGGGGCGGGGATTTGGCAGCGGGTCTCGCGGGTCGTCCGGCCATCATGCAAAGGATCTCCCTCATGCCGCGTGTCGCGGTGTCACGCACGCTCGACACGTCGGATCCGACGTGCACTCGACACCGCGAGGAGATCCCCGATGCAACGCTTTCGCAAGGCCGTCCTGTGGGGCGCGACCGTCGCGGCCATGGCGGCCGTCGGCTCGCTCGGCCCGGCGCACGCCGTACCGCGGACCGACCCGACGCCCCAGCCGCGCGGCATGTCCGACGCGATGAGCCGGGACCTCCAACTGACCAGGGAGCAGGTGCGCATCCGGCTCGCGCAGGAGACCGACGCCCACCGTGCCGCGGCCGCCGTGCGCCGGGCACTGAGCACCCCGCCCGCCGGGATGTGGTTCGACAAGGCGACCGGCAAGCTCATCGTCGCGGTCACCGGCGCCGCCGACGCCCGGCGCGTGCGGGCGGTGGGCGCGGTGCCCAGGACGGTGCCGCACAGCCACGCCGCGCTCGTCGCACTGGTGCGGCAGATCAACGGCCGGGCCGGCAAGGGCGTACCGGGCGTCACCGGCTGGGGGGTGGACGAGCGGTCCAACGGCGTGGTGATCCGGGTCGACCGCACCAGGCGCACCGCGCAGACCAACGAGTTCGAAAAGGCCGTCCGGGGCTTGGGGACCCGCGCGAAGATCCCGGTCACCGTCGAGCACACCGACCAGTCGCCGCGTCAGCAGGGCGGCCGGGTGATCGGCGGTGAGCGCTGGATGCCCGGCAACGAGGGGATCTGTTCCATCGGCTTCTCGGTGACCGGCCCGGACGACTTCCAGGGCTTTGTGACGGCCGGTCACTGCACCCTGACCCCGAAGCAGGCCGCGTACGGCAAGGACGGCAGCCGGTTGGGCACGTCCAACTTCGGCGGCAGGCACAGCGTCAACGGGCGCGAGGGCGACTTCGGGCTGGTCGAGGTCGACCAGCCGGACTGGACGCTCAGCCCGACCGTGGCGGGCCAGGGCGGCCGGCCGGTGACCGTCGCCGGCTCGCAGGAGGGCCTCGTCGGCATGTCGATCTGCCGCTCCGGTCAGTCCAGTGGCTGGCACTGCGGCGAGATCACCCGGGTGGACCAGACGGTGGACTACGGCAATGTGCAGATCGAGGGGCTCTCGTACACCAACGCCTGCTCCGCGGCCGGCGATTCGGGCGGCTCGTACGTCACCCAGCTCAGCAACCCGATGGCCGTCGGGGTGCACTCCGGCGGCGGCGCCTCCGGCTGCGACGGCGACGGCGGCAATACCGTCACCATCTTCCAGCCGATCGCCGAGCTGCTGGCGAAATGGCACCTGACGCTGAAGACCGGTACCTCCTGACGCAGGCGCGCCGGAGGCCGGTTCATGGCCGTCCCTTTACGTACTGTTTAATGGGATCGCTTAATTGCGAAGGCTTCGCAATAGCGCCGAACCGCAATAACAGTCGATCTTCATCAGGGGTGTGGGCATGACGGCCCGGTCGATACGGGTAATGGCCGCCACGGCGATGGCCGGCACGGTGGCCTTCGGGGCGGCGGCCTGCTCGACGCCCACCGGCGGCACGGGCGGCGCCGGTGGTGCCAAGGACTCCGTCGTGGTCGGTATCGCCAACGAGCCGGAGACGCTCAGCCCGCTCCTCGGCTACGGCAAGGACGGCAACTCCAAGATCTTCGACGGGCTGCTCACCCACGACGCGGCCATGAAGCTCAAGCCGGCGCTGGCCGCGAAGCTCCCGAAGGTCTCCGAGGACGGCAGGACCTACACCTTCACGCTGCGCCGGGGCGTGCGGTTCTCCGACGGCAAGCCCTTCACCGCCGACGACGTGGTCTTCACCTACGACACGATCCTGGACGAGAAGACCAACAACGCCTCCAAGGCCGAACTGGACGCTCTGGACAGGGTCGAGAAGAAGGACGACAAGACCGTCGTCTTCCATCTGAAGTACCCCTACGCGCCGTTCGCCGAACGCACCGTCCTGGCCATCGCCCCGAAACACCTCGCCGGCAAGCAGGACATCAACAGCGGCTCCTTCACCACCAGGCCCGTCGGCACCGGCCCGTACGTCCTCACCGACTGGTCCAAGGGCGAGAAGCTCACCTTCAAGGCCAACCCCCACTACTGGGGCGGCGCACCGAAGGTCAAGAACTTCACCATGGCGATCATCAAGGACGACGACGTACGGGCCACCCGGCTCAGGGCCGGTGACCTGGACGGCGCCATCCTGCCGCCCAACCTCGCCGACACCTTCACGTCCTCCAAGGACAAGAAGATCCTCGCCGCCAAGACCTTCGACTACCGCGACGTCACGCTGCCCCGCGCGAACAAGGTCACCGGCGACAAGGCCGTACGCCGGGCCCTGGACCTGGCCGTGGACCGCAAGGCGATGGTCGACGGCATCCTGGACGGCGCGGGCAAGCCCGCCTACGGCCCGGTGCCCACCGACAGCCCCTGGTTCACCAAGGGCACCGAGCGCGCCCACGACCTGAAGCGGGCCGAGCGGATCCTCGACGAGGCCGGCTGGAGGAAGGGCGAGGACGGCATCCGCACCAAGGACGGCGAGCGCGCCTCCTTCAAGCTCTGGTACCTCACCGGTGACACCCTGCGCCAGAAGCACGCCCTGGCCTTCGCCTCCGACGTCAAGAAGGCGGGCATCGAGGCCAAGGTCGAGTCGGGCACATGGGAGGCCATCGAGCCGAACATGAAGCACGACGCGGTGCTCGCGGGCGGCGGCAGCCCGGCCGACCCCGACTTCGACCAGTACCTGCTGCTGCACTCCTCGCTGGCCGGCGACGGCTTCAACAACATGTCGCGCTACGCCAGCGACAAGGTCGACAAGGCACTGGTGGACGCCCGCCGCACCGACGACACCGACAAGCGCAGGGCCGCCTACGACACCGTCCAGCGCGAGCTGGTGGACGACCCGGCGTACACCTTCCTCACCCACGTAGACCACATGTACGTGATCAACGACCGCTGGCAGACCGGCGGCGCCGGCCCGACCACCCAGGTCGAGCCGCACGACCACGGCCTGGCCTCCGGCCCGTGGTGGAACGTAGAGGACTGGCAGCCCGAGAAGTGAGCACGGCAGCCAGGGCGAAGTCCCTTCCCTGGGGGCCGATGGCACGGATGACGGGACGGCGCGCACTGTTCGCCGTCCCCGTCCTCCTCGCCGTCACCTTCGGGGTGTTCGCGATCGCGGCGGCCTCGCCATTTGACCCCGTCAAGGCGTACGCGGGCACGGCGGGACTGACCGCCTCGCAGCAGAACCTGGACCAGATCCGGCACAACCTCGGCGTCGACCAGCCGCTGCCCGCCCGCTGGTGGCACTGGCTGACCGGCGCGCTCACCGGCGACCTCGGCGACTCCGCGACGCTGCGCGCCCCGGTCTCCCAGGTCATCGGCGAGCGCATCGGCTGGTCGGTGCTGCTGTGCGCACTGGCCTTCGCCCTCGCCGTCGTGCTGGGCACGGTGCTGGGCGTGCTCGCGGCCCGGCGCCGCGGCTCGCCGGTGGACCGGGCCGTCACCTCCGTCGCCTACGCGCTGGAGGCGGCCCCGCCGTTCTGGCTCGGACTGCTGGCCGTCTGGGTCTTCGCGCTCAAGTTCGGCGTGCTGCCGGCCGGCGGCCTGACCGACACCGGCAGCCAGGTCGCCACCGCCGGGCAGATCGCGAGCCATGTCGTGCTGCCCGCCCTCGTCCTCGGCGTCTCCCAGCTCCCCTGGTTCGTGCTCTACGTACGCCAAGGGGTCGGTGACGCCCTGGAGGAGGACCCGGTGCGCGGCGCGCGGGCGCGCGGACTGAGCGAGCGCACCGTACTGCTGCACCACGCCCTGCGCTCCGGACTGCTCCCGGTGCTGACCCTGATCGGCTCCCGAGTGCCCGAACTGATCACCGGCGCCCTGCTGGTGGAGTCCGTCTTCAGCTGGCCGGGCATCGCCTCCGCCACCGTGGACGCCGCCACCAGCGTCGACTTCCCGCTGCTGGCGGCCCTCACGGTGCTGGCCACCGTCGCGGTGCTGCTCGGCAACCTGCTGTCCGACCTGCTGTACGGGCTCGCCGACCCGAGGGTGGGCTTCGATGGCTGAGCTCACCGAGGCGTCCGCCGCGGACGGCACCGCCTGGCACGCCGCGCGCACCCGGCGCTCCGGCGCCCGCGCCCTCCGCACCCTGCGGGTCCGGGTCTGTGCCGCCCTGGTCGCGCTGATCGTCCTGGCGGTGCTGCTCGTCCCGCCGCTCGTCCCCCTGGACGAGCAGGCCGTCGAGCTGTCCGCCAAACTCCGGGCGCCGTCCTGGGCGCATCCCTTCGGCACCGACGAGGTCGGCCGCGACCTGCTGCTGCGCTGCGTGTACGGCCTGCGCGTCTCGCTGCTGGTCGGGGTGGTCGCGGCGCTGGCCGCCACCGTCATCGGCACCGCGGTCGGCGCGCTGGCCGGGGCGCTCGGCGGCTGGACCGACCGCGCCGTGATGCGGGTGGTGGACCTGTTCTCCTCCGTGCCGCACCTGCTGCTCGGCGTCTTCATCGTGGCGATGTTCCGGCCCGGCATGTGGCCGGTGGTCGTCTCCGTCGCCCTGACGCACTGGCTGTCGACCGCGCGGATCGTGCGCGCCGAGGTGCTCTCGCTGCGCTCCCGCCCGTACGTCGACGCCGCCCTCGCCGGCGGCGCCTCGCGCGCCCGGGTGGCGGTGCGTCATCTGCTGCCCGGGGTGCTGCCGCAGGCCGGGCTCGCCGCCGTGCTGATGATCCCGCACGCCATCTGGCACGAGTCCGCGCTGTCGTTCCTGGGCCTGGGGCTGCCCGCCCACGAAGCGAGCCTGGGCAGCATGGTCGACACCGCCCGCGGCTCCCTGCTGGCCGGGGACTGGTGGCCGACCCTCTTCCCCGGCCTGTTCATCATCGTCCCCACCCTCGCCCTCGCCGGCCTGGCCGGCGTCTGGCGGGAGCGGATCAACCCCCGGCGCCGATCGGAGCTGATGCTGTGAGCGCACCCGCACCAGCCGAACCCCCCGTGCTGTCCGTACGGGGACTGTCCGTGCGCTTCCGGATGCCCGGCGGCCGCCACGTCGACGCCGTCAGCGATGCCGCCTTCGACCTCGCCGCGGGGGAGTGCCTGGCACTGGTCGGCGAGAGCGGCTGCGGCAAGTCCGTGCTGGCCTCGGCGCTGCTCGGGCTGCTGCCCGGCAACGCGCGGACGGCCGGTTCGGCGCGGCTGGGCGGCACCGAGCTGATGACCGCGTCCGAGCGGGAACTCGCCGGTGCGATCCGCGGGCGGCGGATCGGGCTGGTACCGCAGAGCCCGGCCGCGCATCTGACGCCCGTACGGAGTGTGCGCGCCCAACTGGAGGAGACCGTACGGGAGTTGACCGGTACGGCCAGGCGCGACCTGAGGGCGGCGGCGGAGCGCGCCGCCGCGCGCGCCGCCTTCCCCCTCGACCACCTCGACCGCTTCCCGCACCAGCTCTCCGGCGGACTGGCGCAGCGCGCGGCCACCGCGCTCGCGCTGGTCGGCGACGCACCGCTGCTGCTCGCCGACGAGCCGACGACCGGGCTGGACCGGGACCTGGTGGACCGCACCGTCGACGAGCTGCGCACACAGGCCCGCGCGGGCCGCGCCCTGCTGATGATCACTCACGACCTGGCGGCGGCCGAGCGGATCGCCGACCGGGTCGCCGTGATGTACGCCGGCCGGATCGTCGAACTCGCCGATGCACAAGGGTTCTTCGGCCGACCGGGCCCCCGGCACCCCTACGCCCGCGGGCTGCTCGACGCGCTCCCCGGCCGGGCCTTCCTGCCCATCCCCGGTATGCCGCCGGAGCTGGGTGATCTCCCGCCGGGCTGTGCCTTCGCCGCCCGCTGCGGGCGGGCCACCGCGGCCTGCGAGACGGTGCCCGCACCGCGCGACGGCGTCGCCTGCCACCACCCGGTGGCGGCACAGAGGGAGGCGGGCGATGCTCGAACTGCGTGACATCACCGCCGGATACGACCGGCGGGCACCCGTCGTACGCGGTGTCTCGCTGGCCGTCGCCCCCGGTGAGGCGGTGGGACTCCTCGGCCCCAGCGGCTGCGGCAAATCGACGCTCGCACGGGTCGCCGCACTGCTGCACCGGCCCGACTCCGGCACCGTCGTCCTGGACGGCACGCCCGCCGCGGGCTGGCGCCATCGCGCACCCCGCGCCCAGCGCACTGCCTACGGCGTGCTCTTCCAGCAGCCCCGGCTCTCCGCCGACCCGCGCCTGAGCCTGGCCGACCTGATCGCCGAACCGCTGCGGGCCACCGGGCGGCGCGCCCGTGTCCCGGACCGGATCGCCGAGCTGGCACCCGCCGTGGGCCTGAGCCAGGAGCTGCTCGCGCGCCGTCCGCACCAGGTCAGCGACGGGCAGTTGCAGCGCGCCTGCCTGGCCCGCGCGCTGGTGCTGCGGCCCCGCTGGCTGATCTGCGACGAGATGACCGCGATGCTCGACGCCTCGACAACCGCCGCCCTGGTGGCCGTCGTCGAGGCCTACCGCCGGGAGAGCGGCGCCGGTCTGCTCGCGGTCGGCCATGACCGTACGCTCCTGGAGCGCTGGTGCGACCGCACCATCGGCTGGGAGGAGCTGAGCCGCGCACCGGTGGCGCCTACGATGTGAGGCAAGTGGCCCATGGGCCTCATGGGGAACGGGGAGAGATCGTGGCAGAAGCGGTGGATGCGGCGGAGAGCACAATCGGCGGGGGCGCGGTCGCCGGAGCGGAGCGCACGGCCGGGAAGGGCCCGGCGGAGCCGTGCGCGGCGTTCGCCGTCCCCGTCACCGTCCGTGGCTATGAGACGGACTCTCAGGGTCATCTCAACCAGAGCGTCTATCTGCAGTACGCCGAGCACGCCCGCTGGTCGCTGCTGCAGGCGAGCGGCATCCGGCAGAGCGACCTGGTGGACCGGCGCGTCGGCCCGGTGACCATCGAGACCACCATCCGCTATCGGCGGGAGCTGCGCGCCGGCGACGAGGTCGAGGTGAGCTGCGCGTTCGTCTGGGGTGAGGGCCGGACGTTCCGGGTGGAGCAGACCGTCCGCAAGACGGACGGGACGGTGGCCGCCGAGCTGAGCGCCGTGGGCGGCCTGCTGGACCTCACCGAGCGCACGCTGCTCACGGACCCGCGGGCGCTCTTCCGCGAGCTGGCACAGGACCCCGCAGCGCTCGGCCTCGCCCAAGACTGACGGGTAGTGTGGCCGTGTGGACATGCTGCACCTGCGCTACTTCGTGGCGGTTGCCGAAGAGCTGAATTTCTCCCAGGCGGCACGCAAGTTGCACATGGCGGCCTCTCCGCTCAGCCAGCGCGTCAAGGACCTGGAGCGCGAGCTGGGACAGCCGCTCTTCGAGCGCAGCACCCACCACGTCGCGTTGACGCCGGCCGGTGCCGCGCTGCTGCCGTTGGCCCGCGATGTGCTGGAACGCGTCAACTCCATTCCGTGGCGGCTGCGGGAGGCCGTCCGGCCGCAGCGGGCCACCCTGCTCATCGGGATGCCTTCGGGAATCCACCCCGCGCTGCGGTCCCGGGTGCGGGAGCTGGAGGCGGCCTGCCGTACGACGTACGAGCTCAAGCGCTGGCCCGGCCGGTCCAACGGCCTCGCCGAAGCGGTCCATGACGGCCGGCTGGCGCTGGCACTGGCCCGGCTGCCGGTCTCCGATCCCGCGCTCGGCATCATCGAGGTCATGCGGGAACGGCTGGGCGCGGCGGTCCCCGCCGACCGGTTCGCGGGCCGGGAGTCGGTCACCCTGGACGATCTTCGGGAGCTGCCGTATGTGGCGACCGCGCCCGAGGCGATGCCCGCGTACTTCGACGAGATCGACGCCCGGCTGAATTCCGCGGGTGTGCGGAAGCGGATCCGCATCAACAGCTCGGATTATGCGGGCACCTCCGAACTGGTCTCCGGCGGTATCGCCTTCTCCCTGACGATGCTCTCCTCGGAAAGCCCGATGCATCTCTACCGGCTGGACAATGTGACCGTGCTGCCGGTGGTGGATTTCCCGGCCGAACTGACCACCGGACTGCTCTTCCGCAAGGACCGGGCGGAGCCCGGCGGGGACCTGGAAGAGCTGGTCACCGAGGCGCGAGGCATCTTCGCGGAACGGCTTTCCGCCTGATATCCCGCCGCTGTCGGCTGCTTTCCGCTGAATTCTCTGCGCCTTTCTCGCACTCTTTTCGGCAGGGTATGACCCCTGTGGTGTGACCGCTGTGGTCATACCCTTCTTCGCTTCTTGATCGTTCTCATTCGACGACGTCGCGTCTAATGTCGAAGGCGGAAACATTCGCAGTACATCTACTTCAGTCGCCTTCCGCAGGAGTGACCATGGACGCCACGAACGAGAGTGCCGCCGGCCCGCTGGACGGCATACGGGTGATCGATCTGTCCACGGTGGTGATGGGGCCCTACGCCGCCCAGATCATGGGAGACCTCGGCGCCGACGTCATCAAGATCGAGTCGCCGTCCGACACCGTAAGGGCGGGCCGGTACCGCACCACCCCCGGGATGACGCCGCTCAACCTCAACGTCAACCGCAACAAGCGCAGCGTCTCGCTGAACCTCAAGGACGACGCCGACCGCGAGCGCGCCCTCGCGCTCATCGGCACCGCCGACGTACTGATCACCAATATGCGTCCCGGCGCCCTGGCCCGGCTCGGCCTGACCCACGCGGACCTCGCCGAGGCCAGCCCCGGCCTGGTCTACGCCCACGCCCAGGGCTTCCGCAGCGACTCCGACCGTGCCGGCCACGCCGCGTACGACGAGACCGTGCAGGCCTCCTCCGGACTGGTGGACGTGGCCCAGCGGGCGCTCGGCCGGCCGGTCTACCTGCCGACGATCATCGGTGACAAGGTCGCCGCGCTGACCATCGTCTACTCGGTGCTCGCCGCGCTGGTGCACCGCGACCGTACGGGCCGGGGCCAGCACATCGAGATCCCCATGACGGACACGCTGATCGCCTTCAACCTCGTCGAGCACCTGGCGGGCCACGTCTACGAGCCGCCGGTCGGCTCCACCGGGTTCCCGCTGTCGATGAAGCGCGGCCACCGGGCCGTGCCCACCGCCGACGGGCTGGCCTGCATCGTGCCGTACCACGCCCAGAACTTCCGTGACTTCTTCG
The DNA here is from genome assembly GCF_056436545.1 of Streptomyces sp. NPDC043738. Lineage (NCBI taxonomy): Bacteria > Bacillati > Actinomycetota > Actinomycetes > Kitasatosporales > Streptomycetaceae > Streptomyces > Streptomyces sp. NPDC043738. Next base: position 427,494 of record NZ_JBWKCJ010000001.1, read on the forward strand.
CGGCCGCCGGTCGCGGCGATCTCGCCGGGGACCCGCGGGTGGCCGGCACCGCCATCGACGACGCCGACGTCGACCCGCTCATGGAACTGGTGGCCCAGTGCGCGCCGACGCTGACCACCCAGGAGTGGGAGGAGGTCTGCGCCAAGCACAGCATCCCCATGGCGCCGGTGCTCGAACTGGACCGCGCCGCCGACGACCCGTACGTACGCGACGGCCACCTCCTCGACCTGGTCGAGCACCCCAGCGAGGGCCCCATCCGGTCCGTCGGCATCCCCGTGCGCTTCTCCGCCACCCCGGGCTCGGTCCGGCGGCTCGCCCCGCTGCCCGGTCAGCACACCGACGAGGTCCTCGACGAGCTCGCCGTGCCCCGGCGCCGCTGACCACCCGCCTCAACACCCCTTGTTCCGCGCGGCCTTCGGCCTTCATCCACCCGTGCCGTACCGCACCCCGATCGCAAAGGACCCGGGTCATGCCCAGCACATCTGACGCCACCGCAGCCGGCCCCACCCCCGTCGTACGCACCGAGCGGATCGGTACCGCTCTGCTCATCACCCTCGACCGGCCGCACGCCCGCAACGCGGTCGACGCCGCACTGGCCTCGCAACTCGCCGACGCCATCGACGAGTTGGAGGGCGACCCGGCGCTGCGGGCCGGGGTTCTCACCGGCGCGCAGGGCACCTTCAGCGCTGGTATGGACCTCAAGGCCGCGCTGGCGGGCGAGTCGCCCGAGATCCCGGGCCGCGGCTTCGGCGGGCTGACCGAGGCCGCGACGAGCAAGCCGCTGATCGCCGCCGTCGAGGGCTGGGCCATGGGCGGCGGCTTCGAACTGGCCCTGGCCTGCGACCTGATCGTGGCCGCGGACGACGCCCGGTTCGGCCTGCCGGAGGTCAAGCGGGGGCTCCTCGCGGCCGGCGGCGGAGCCGTCCGGCTGCCCCGGCGGATTCCGTACCACCTGGCCATGGAGCTGCTGCTGACCGGCGAGCCGGTCTCCGGTGAGCGGGCCGGCCGGCTCGGCATCGCCAACCGGGTGGTACCGGCCGGGCAGGCCGCGGCGGTGGCACTGGAGCTGGCCGCACAACTCGCGGACAACGCCCCGCTGGCCCTCGCCGCCGTGAAGCGGATCGTCCGTACCGCCGACGGCACCCCCGAACCGGCCGCCTTCGCCGCCCAGCGCCGGGAGACGGCCGCGCTCGCCGCGTCGGCCGACGTCCGCGAGGGCATGGCCGCCTTCGTCGAACGCCGCGCCCCCGTGTGGCAGGGCAAGTAGGCACGCACCCGAAGGACACGCAGGAGAAGAGGCCATCCGCCATGCAGCAGCACGACATCGCCCACCACCTCGCCACACCCCTGATGAACCCGGCGTATCCGCCCGTCGTCCCGCGCTTCACCGATCGCGAGTACCTCAACATCGTCTACCGCACCGACCTCGACGCACTGCGCGCGGTGGTGCCCGAGCCGCTGGAGATCGACGAGCCGCTGGTCCGCTTCGAGGTGATGCGGATGGGCGACGTCACCGGATACGGGCCGTACACCGAAGCCGGTCAGGCGATCCCGGTCCGGTACAACGGCGAGCGTGGCGAGTATCTGCACGCCATGTACCTGGACAACTTCCCGGCCACCGCGTCCGGACGGGAGGCCAGTGCCTACCCGAAGGTCGCCGGATCGCCCGCCCTGTATGTCGACCACGGCGCGCTCGTCGGCGTCCTGGACCACGGCACCGTCCGGGTGGCGACCGCGACGATGGGCTACAAGCACCACGCACTGGACCCCGAAGAGGCGGCCGCGCAGATCACCGTGCCGACCTTCATGCTCAAGCTGGTGCCGGGGTACGACGGCACCGCGCAGGTGGCCCAGCTGGTCCGCACCGAGATCAGCGACGTGGTGGTGAAGGGCGCCTGGAGCGGGCCCGCCCGGCTGCAGCTGTTCGCGCACGTCCTGGCTCCGCTGGCCGATCTGCCGGTGCGCGAGATCGTCTCGGCCAGTCATGTGCTGACCGACCTCACCCTGGCTCCGGTCCGGCCCGTGCACGACTACCTCGCGCGCTGACGCCGCACGGCCGGGACCGGCACCGACATCGCCACCACCGCACCGAAGTCGCGGCGAAGGCACCGCACCTGGCAATCGCCACACCGAAACCACAGTGAACGCACCGAAAGAAGCATCCGTCATGAGCAAGCCACCCACCACCGCGGCGGTCATCGGAGCCGGGACCATCGGGCTCTCCTGGACCGTCCTGTTCGCCGCCCACGGCCTGTCGGTACGGGTCAGCGACCCGCGCCCCGACCTGGCCGAAGCCGTGGACGCCGCGCTGGCGCAGGCCGCCCCGCAACTGGCCCGGCAGGGCCTCGACGTCCGGGGCCTCGCCGACCGGGTCCAGCTGGCCGACGGCGTCACCGACGCGGTCCGCCACGCCGACGTCGTCCAGGAGAACGGCCCCGAGAACACCGTCTTCAAGCGTGAACTCTTCGCCGCCCTGGTCCGGGAGGCGCCCTCGCACGCACTCCTGCTCAGCTCCTCGTCCGCCATCCCGTCGAGCTCCTTCACCGGTGGGCTCGACGACGCCGGCCGGATCCTGATCGGCCATCCGTTCAACCCGCCGCACCTCGTGCCGCTGGTGGAGGTGGTGCCCGGCGCGCGCACCTCCCAGGACGCCGTGGGCCGTGCGGTCGCCTTCTACCGCTCGGTCGGCCGGGTCCCGGTCGTGGAGCGCAAGGAACTCCCCGGCTTCGTCGGCAACCGGCTGCAGAACGCGCTCAGCCGCGAGGCGATCCACCTGGTGGAGCAGGGCGTGGTCACCCCGTCCGAACTCGACACGATCATGGTGAACTCGCTCGGTCTGCGCTGGTCGACGGTGGGCCCCTTCCTCGGCGCCCACCTGGGCGGCGGCCCCGGCGGCTACCGGCACATGGCCGAGCACATCGGCCCCTCGATGCGGCAGATGTGGGACTCTCTCGGCCGCCCCGAGCAGAGCCCCGCCCAGACCGAACGGCTCATCGCGGCCGTCGAGGACGCCTACGGCGCGCGCCCGTACGACGAACTCACCCAGGAGCGCGACGACAAGCAGCTCGCCGTCCTCGCCGCCCTGAACGACACCGACACCACCACCGCACCGAACGAGGAGACCCGGTCATGACCGACCAGCTCACCGCCGACTTCTACGGCTACCAGGACCTGCTGTCCGACAACGAGCGCGAACTGCTGCTCCGGGCCCGCGACTTCATGCGCAACGAGGTCAAGCCACTGGTCAACGACGCCTGGGCGAAGGGCGAGTTCCCCCGCGAGCTGATCGACAAATTCCGTGGACTCGGGCTCGCCGGCGTCGCGTACGAGGGGTACGGCGATCCGCTGCCCGCCGGCAGCCATCTGCTGGTCGGGATGCTCACGACGGAGTACACCCGCACCGACGCCTCGTCCGCGACCTTCTTCGGCGTCCACAACGGACTGGCCATGTACAGCATCTACCGCGGCGGCGACGAGGAGCAGCGCCGCCGCTGGCTGCCCGCGATGGCCGCCCTGGACAAGATCGGCGCCTTCGCCATGACCGAGCCGCTCGGCGGCTCCGATGTGGCCGGCGGGATGCGCACCACCGCGCGGCGCGAGGGCGACCACTGGGTCCTCAACGGCGCCAAGCGGTGGATCGGCAACGGCACCTTCGCCGACCTGGTCGTCGTCTGGGCCCGCGACGAGGCCGACGACCACGTCAAGGGCTTCGTGGTGGAGAAGGGCACACCCGGCTTCTCGGCCACCAAGATCGAGAACAAGACCGCCTTCCGCATCGTCGAGAACGCGGACATCACCCTCACCGACGTCCGCGTCCCGGAGGCCGACCGGCTCCAGCGGGTCGACTCCTTCCGGGACGTCGCGGAGATCCTGCGGGCCACCCGCAGCGGCGTCGCCTGGCAGGCCCTCGGCGTGATGATCGGCGCCTATGAACTCGCGCTCGACTACGCCCGCGAGCGCCGGCAGTTCGGCCGGCCGATCGCCCGCTTCCAGATGGTGCAGGACCTCCTCGTCAAGAGCCTGGGAAACATCACCGCCTCCTGGGGAATGCTCGTCCAGCTGGCCCGCCTGCAGGACGCCGGCGTCTTCCGCGACGAACACTCCTCGCTGGCCAAGGCGTTCGTCACCAGCAGGATGCGCGAGGTGGTGGCCTGGAGCAGGGAGATCTTCGGCGGCAACGGCATCGTGCTCGACTACGACGTCGCCCGCTTCTTCGCCGACGCCGAGGCCATCTACTCCTTCGAGGGCACCCGCGAGATGAACACCCTCATCGTGGGCAAGGCGATCACGGGGCAGAGCGCCTTCGTCTGAGGGACCGACCCCCTAAGAGCCCCGGCGTCACGGCCTGGCCGGCACCACCATCACCTCGGTGCCGGCCGCCCGTACGCCGCGGACCTGCTCGGCCGGCAGGCCGTCGTCGACGATCAGCAGCTCGAAGTCGGTCAGCGGGGCGAGCGCGTACAGGCCGCCCTTGGTGAACTTGGTGTGGTCCGCGACCAGGATGCGGCGCCCCGCGCTCTCCATCATGGCCCGCTTGACCTGCACGGTCTCCGGCGAGGTGTGGTAGCAGCGGCCGTTGGTGACGGCCGTGGTGGACATGAACAGCACATCGGCGCGAAACGCCCGGACGGCCTCCGCGGTGTGCGGGCCCATGAACGCGTCATACGCCGGGAAGTACGCCCCGCCCAGCGTGATCAGCGAGATACCGGGCTCCCTGGCGAGCGTGGTGATGGCCGGCAGGGAGTTGGTGATCACGGTCAGCGGGGTGTGCTCGGCGGCCTGGTGGGCCAGCAGCAGACAGGTCGTGCTGTCGTCCAGCAGCACGGTCTGCCCGGAGACCAGCAGCGTCGCGGCGGCCCGCGCCAGCTGCTGCTTGGTCTGCGCCATGGTGGCCATCCGCTCCGCGACGCTGCCGTGGAACTGCGCCGAGGGCAGCCCGGTCGCCCCGCCGCGCACCTTGCGCAGCCAGCCCTGCGCCTGAAGGGCGTCCAGATCGCGGTGCGCGGTCATCAGGCTGATGCCGAACTCCTCGGCGAGGTCCGCGGTGCGCACGAATCCGCGGGAGATGACGGTCTCGCGCATGCGACGGCGCCGCTCCTCCTGGGCCTCGACCCGGTCCATCGCGCTGCTCTCCCCTCGCCTCCGCGTGAATTCGCCGCGTTATGTTCGCACGGATTTAACACTGCACCCGCCGCGGCAGCGGTGTCCACATGCGGTTCCAATAGGACGCAACACGGCTGGTCGCGGCCTTGATGCGAAGATTCCACGGGCCATTGACGCCCGATTCTGCGCGGCTGTTCCATCGCTCCGTCCACCCCCCTTGCCCCCCTGCCACGCCGCCGCAGAAAGGGAGATTCGATGACGAACTCTCCGCCGCGTTCGCTGATCACCCGCCTGGGCATTCCGCCGACCCTCGCCTGGGGATACCTCGGGCTCCTGCTGTTCATGATCGGAGACGGGGTCGAGTCCGGCTACCTCTCGCCGTACCTCATCGACCAGCACCTCTCCGAATCCCGGGTCGCGCTGCTCTTCACCGTCTACGGGATCGCCGCCGGCATCGCCGCCTGGCTGTCCGGAGTGCTGTCCGACCTGTGGGGCCCGCGCCGCGTGATGTGGGCCGGTCTGGGCATCTGGGGCGTCTTCCAGGTCCTGTTCCTGACCGCCGCGATCCCCCTGACCAGCTATCCGCTGATGATGGTCAGCTACGGACTGCGGGGCCTGGGCTATCCGCTGTTCGCCTACGGCTTCCTGGTCTGGATCGCCGGCGTGGCACCGCGGGCCCGGCTCGGTACGGCCATGGGCTGGTTCTGGTTCGCCTTCACCGGCGGGCTGCCCACCCTGGGCTCGCTGGTCGCCAGCGGCCTGATCCCGCGGATCGGCGCGTACGCCACGCTGTGGGCCGCGCTGGTGCTGGTGGCCGCGGGCGGGCTGATCGCCCTGCTGCTGGTCCGCGACGAGCACGGCGGCAAGCGGCCGCGTGCCGAGGCCGAGGGGCCGGTGGCCACGCTGGTCGGCAGCGTCACGATCCTGTGGCGCAACCCCCGGGTCGGGGTCGGCTCGCTCGTCCGGGTCATCAACACCGCCTCGCAGTTCGGCTTCTTCGTGATCATGCCGATCCACTTCACCAAGACGGTCGGCTTCACCCTCACCGAGTGGCTGCATCTGCTCAGCGCGATGTTCGCCACCAACATCTTCGCCAACCTGCTGTTTGGCATGCTCGGCGACCGCTTCGGCTGGCGCCGCACCATCGCCTGGTTCGGCGGCGCCGGCTGCACGATCAGCACCCTGCTGCTCTTCTACGTCCCGCACGCGGCCGGCGCCAACTTCCCGCTCGCCCTCCTGGTCGCCGCGTTCTACGGCGCTACGCTGGCAGGTTATGTACCGCTTTCGGCGCTGGTGCCCACTTTGGAGCCCAAGCACCAGGGGCAGGCGCTGGCCGCGCTCAACCTGGGCGCGGGAGCCAGCACCTTCGTCGGCCCCGCCGTCGTCGCGGCGTTCGTCGGGACGCTCGGCGTCGAAGGGGTGGTCTGGATCTTCGCCGGGATGTACGCGGTGAGCACCGTGCTCGCCCACTTCCTGACGCTGCCGGAGCCGGACGCCAAGGACACGACCGGCGCCGCGGACACCGCGCCCGCCGCCGCCTCGGCGCCGGCGTGAAAGGACCCCACTGATGTCCGTACTCACCATCGACGTGGGCACCACGGTGATCAAGTCCGTCGTCTTCGACGACCAGGGCACCGAGATCGCCGTCGCCCGCCGGGCCACCGAGGTCCTGCGCCCGCACCCCGGCTGGGCGGAACAGGACATGGACGCCGTCTGGGACGCCGTCGTCCACACCGTCCGCACGGTGCTGGACGGCCTGACCGACCCGGTCTGGCTGGTGTCCTTCACCGCCCAGGGCGACGGCGCCTGGCTCGTCGACGACCGCGGCCGCCCCACCGGACCGGCCATCCTGTGGTCCGACGGCCGCGCCGGGGAGCAGCTCGGCGCCTGGCAGCAGGGCGGCGTCCTGGAGGCGGCCTTCCGCCGCAACGGCTCGCTGACCTGCGCCGGGATGCCCAACGCCCTCTTCAGCTGGCTCGCCGCCCACGACCCGGACCGGCTGGCCCGCTCCGCCACCTCACTGACCGCCGCCGGCTGGCTCTTCCTGCGCTTCACCGGCGTCCGCGCCACCGACGAATCCGACGCCTCGGCCCCCTTCCTCGACCACGCCACCGGCGCGTACGACCCCTACATCCTCGACCTGTTCGGCCTCGGCGCGTACGAACGGCTGCTGCCCACCGTCCTGGGGGAGTCGCAGCGGATCGCCGAGATCACCACCGCCGCCGCGGCCGAACTGGGGCTGCCCGCAGGGCTCCCGGTCGTGATGGCGCCCTACGACATCGCCTCCACCGCCCGCGGCGTCGGCGTCGTCAACCCCGGCCAGGCCTGCAGCATCCTCGGCACCACCCTGTGCACCGAGATCGTCCGTACGGAGATCGACACCAGCGGCGAGCCGTCCGGCATCCACATCGCCTACCGCGGCCGCGAGCGGGTGCTGCGCGCCTTCCCCACCCTCAACGGCGCCGAGGTGCTCGGCTGGGCGGCGCGGCTGCTGCATCTGCCGGGCCCGCCGGAGCTGGCGCAGCTGGCCTTCGAGTCGGAGCCCGGCGCCCGGGGGCTGATGTTCCTGCCCTACCTCTCCCCGGCCGGCGAGCGCGCCCCGTTCCTCGATCCGGGGGCCCGCGGCTCCTTCTGGGGCCTGTCCCTGGAGCACCGGCCCGCCGACCTGGCGCGCGCCGTCTTCGACGGGCTCTCGCTGGTGCTGCGCGACTCACTGGCCGCCGCCCGCACGGACGTCGACGAGCTGCGGCTGTGCGGCGGCGGCGCCAACAGCGACGCCTGGTGCGCGCTGATCGCCGATGCGACGGGCGTACCCACCGCGCGCTCCTCAGACACCGAACTCGGCGCCAAGGGCGCCTTCCTCACCGGCCTGGTCCGCACCGGCGCCGAGACCAGCATGCACAGCGCCGCCGCCAAATACGTCCGGATGCAGCGGAGCTGGGAGCCGGAGCCGCAGCGCGCGGAGTTCTACGCCGCGCTGTACGAGGACTTCCTCGGCTGGCGCGGGCTCGCCCGGGAGGCGGGCTGGCGCGGCCGGGCGACCTGGCGCGGCGGCCCGGCAGCGCCCGGCCGCCCGGCCGAAGCCACCGGCCACCCCGTGGACACCACCGGCACCGCCCCTGGAGGCACCCTTGTCTGATCCGCACCACCCCGGCGGCCCGCCCGAGGCCCTCGACGGCATCTGGCTCGGCCTCGACCTGGGCACCCAGAGCGCACGCTGCGTCGCCGTCGACGGCACCGGCCAGCTCCTGGCCACCGCCGCCCGCCCGCTGACCAGCCGGCGCCGGGGCAACCGCCACGAGCAGGACCCCGAGGAGTGGTGGCACGCACTGGCCGCCGCCTGCCGGGAGGCCCTGGCGGGCGTCGACACCCGCCGGATCCGCGGGCTGGCCCTCGACGGCACCTCCGGGACGATCCTGCTCGCCGACGCCCAGGGCACCCCGCTCACCCCGGGCCTGATGTACGACGACGGGCGCGCCGCCGAGCAGGCCACGGCCGTCAACGCGGCCGGCGCGGCGGTCTGGCAGGAGCTCGGCTACCGCAGCATGCAGCCGTCCTGGGCGCTGCCCAAGCTCGTCGCCCTGCTGGAGAGCGCCCCCGCCCTGCGGACCGGGACCCGGCTGCTGCACCAGGTCGACCTGGTCACCTGGCGGCTGACGGGGCGCCAGGTGCCCAGCGACGCCAGCCACGCCCTCAAGACCGGCTACCACCTCGTCGAGGAGCGCTGGCCGCGGGAGGTGATGGCCCAACTCGGCGTACCCGAAGGGATGCTGCCCGACGTGGTGCGCCCCGGAAGCGTGCTCGGCACCGTATGCGCCGACGCCGCCGCGGCCACCGGCATCCCCGAGGGGACCACCGTCGTCGCCGGGATGACCGACGGCTGCGCCGCGCAGATCGGCGCCGGAGCCCTCGCCCCGGGCGCCTGGAACTCGGTGCTCGGCACCACCCTGGTCCTCAAGGGCACCAGCCCCCATCTGGTCCGCGACCCGGCGGGCGTCGTCTACTGCCACCGCGGACCCGGCGGGACCTGGCTCCCGGGCGGCGCCTCCAGCAGCGGAGCCGGAGTCCTCTCCCGGCACTTCCACGGCGCCGACCTGGACGCCCTCACCGCGCGGGCCGCGGCCCTGGACCCGGACGCGGTCGGCTACCCGCTGGTCTCCACCGGCGGCGAACGCTTCCCCTTCCGCGCCCCCGACGCCGAACCCTTCGTCCTGGGGGAAGTGCCCACCCGCGCCGCCGAGTTCCACGCCTGGCTCCTCGGCGTCGCCTGCCTCGAACGGCTCTGCTTCGACTACCTCGACCACCTCGGCGCGCCCATCGACGGGCCGCTCACCCTCACCGGCGGCGGCGCCCGCAACGCCTACTGGTGCCAGCTGCGCGCCGATGTCCTCGGCCGCCCCGTGCGGCTGCCGCAGCAGGCCGAGGGCGCCCTCGGCATGGCCGTCCTCGCCGCCACCTCCTCGGGAGCGGGCCTTGAACGGGCGGCCGCCGCCATGGTCCGCATCGACCGGGAGATCGCGCCCAGACCCGCCCGCACCGCCCGCTACACCCCCGTCCACCTCCGCTTCGTTGACGAACTCACCCGCCGCGGCTGGCTCGGCCAGGACGTGGCCGACCACGCCCGCAGGAGGGCAGCGCAGTGACCGACTTCATCCTCGTACGCCACGGCGAGACCGTCTGGCATGCGGAGAACCGCTACGCCGGCCGCACCGACGTGCCCCTGACCGACCACGGCCGCGCACAGGCCGCCACCCTCGCCACCTGGGCCGCCACCGCCCGGCTCACCGCCGTCTGGAGCTCCCCGCTCTCCCGGGCCCGGCTCACCGCCGCACCCGCCGCCGAGGCCTGCGGGCTGACCCCGCGCATCGACGAGCGGCTCTACGAGGTCGACTTCGGCCGGGGCGAGGGCCTGACCAGGGAAGAGATGAGCCGGCGCTTCCCGGAGCGGCTGGCGGCCTTCCTCACCGACCCCGTCGAGCACCACCTGCCCGACGGCGAGCACCCCCGCCACGCCGCCGAACGCGCCGCCGACTGCCTCGCCGACATCGCCCGCGAACAACCCGACGGCCGGGTCCTTGTGGTCGCGCACTCCACCCTCGTGCGGGTCCTGCTCTGCCATCTGCTGGGCATCCCGCTCGCCCACTACCGCCGGGTCTTCCCCCGGCTGGACAACGGCGCCCTCACCGAGCTCCGCGTCGACCAAGGGCGGACCGCGCTGCTGAGCCTCAACGCACCGGCCCTCGCCCAGGCCCCCGCGCTCCACTGACCGCCCGTACGCCCCCAACCGGCCCCGTACCGCCCTCCAGGAGAAGCAGACCCATGAGCACCACCGTCCTCGTCGCCGGCAACCACTTCATCCGCCCGAGCCTGTTCACCGAGGCCGTGCGCGCGGCCGCCGGGGACACACCGCTGGACGTCCGCGAGATCCGGTTCGACTGGCCGCACACCCCCTTCGGCCCGGTCGCCGAGGTCATCGAGGCCTCCGGCAGCGAGGACGAGATGATCGAGGCCCTCCAGGGAGCCGAGATCTGTGTCACCGAGCACGGTCCGCTCACCGAGCGGATCCTTGCCAACTGCCCCGACCTGAAGCTGTTCTGCACCAGCCGCGGCGGCCCGGTCAACGCCAACCTCGAAGCCGCCACCCGCCACGGCGTCGCTGTCTGCTACGCCCCCGGCCGCAACGCCACCGCCACCGCCGAGCACACCCTGACCCTGATGCTGGCCGCGGCCCGCGGCGTCGGCGACACCCACACCGACCTGCGCCGTGGCGTGTGGCGCGGCGACTACTACGACTACGACAACTGCGGCATCGAGATCGACGGTGCCACCGTCGGTCTGATCGGCTTCGGCGCCATCGGCAGCCGGGTCGCCAAGGTGCTCGCCGCCATGGGTGCCCGCGTCCTCGTCCACGACCCGTACGTGCGCCCCGAAGCCCTGGCCGGTATCGCCGAGCAGGTGCCGCTCGGCGAACTGCTCGGCCGCTCCCGCATCGTCTCGCTGCACGCCCGGGTCACCGAGGAGACCACGGGCATGATCGGCCGCGCGCAGATCGCCGCGATGCCCCGCGGCTCGATCCTGGTCAACTGCGCCCGCGGCGCGCTGCTCGACTACGACGCGGTCTGCGACGCCCTGGACTCCGGACAGCTGGCCGGCGCCGGCTTCGACGTCTTCCCCGAGGAACCGCTGCCCGCCGGCTCCCGCCTGCTGACCGCCCCCGGCGCGGTGCTCACCCCGCACATCGCCGGCGGCAGCCAGCAGGTCGCCCACAAGGCCGCGCGGATCGTCGCCGAGGAGGTGGGCCGCCATCTGCGCGGCGAGCCGCTGCTGCACTGCGCCAACCCCGAGGCGCTGAAGGGAAACTGACGCCTCAGCAGCCCGGCGTAGCCTCGGGCGGCAGCGGTACCCGCCAGATCTGGCGGTCGTTCTCCGAGCCCACGAGCAGGGTCGTGCAGTCGGCGTAGGTCACCGCCTCGCCCTGCGGCTGGGCGGGCAGCGCCACCTCGGCGAGCCGGTTGCCGTCCCGGTCCCGGACATAGCCGGTGTTCGGGCCGAACGGTCCGCCGCTGCGCACCACATACGACCGGCCGCTCGGGGCGTACGCGCCGTCCGTCGCCCAGGCCGGGCCGTCGCGCAGCGGGGTGAGGGTGTTGACCCGGCCCGGCAGCGGCGGCAGCGGCGCCTTGTAGAGCCGGCCCTTGGCGCCCAGCACCTTGCTGACCACATACAGCTGACGGGACGTCGGGTCGATCAGCAGCGACTCGGCGTCGTGTCTGCCGTCGGCGTAGGCGAACCGGAAGGTGACCGGTGACACCGTCGCGTCCGCCAGCGTGTCGGGCTCGGCGAAGCGGTGCACCGAGATCTCGGCGCGGCCGGCGAAGTTGTCGCCGATGTCGCCGACGTGGATGAGGGCAGCCCTCCCCCAAGCTCTTAAAGAGCAGGGAGGTACCCCCATCGTCGGGGCCGCCGGCCAGCGCCTCCCAGTCGGTGTTGGCGGTACCGCTCAGCGTGAAGGTGGCCCGCAGCCGCCCCGTCGCGCCGGAGCAGTCGACGGCGAACACCTGGGGGGTGTTGCCGCTGTCGTTGACCGCGTAGAGGACACCGGGGTGCTTGACGCTCCGGCCCAGACCGCTGAGCTCCTGCAGCCCGGCGGGGAGCGTGCAGGCACGCTCGGGCGCGGCGGTGGCCTGGGGGTGCGCGACGAGCGGGGCGGTGAGCGCGGCGGTCGCGAGGAGCACGGAGGGGAGCTGGGAGAGGGGGGACATGGGTTCAAGGTGGCGGCGGGCGGTCACCACGCCAAGGTCGCCCGGCCACCCGTTGGGCATGGGAGCGATAACGGGCAGGTATGGCGGGCGGCGGCCGGTCCGTCAGCGCGACGGCTCGCGGACCGGGGCCGTGCGCCGGGCCTGCGCGAGGAAGGAGCGGGCCGGCCGGCTCAACGGGCTGCGGGCGTGCACGATGCCGACCGGGCGCAGCAGCGCGGGGCGGAACGAACGCACCTCGGCGCGCGAGCCGAAGGTGCGTGACGCCATGTCGCGGTACCAGACCAGCGAGCCGTGCCCGCCGAGCACACTCGCCACCCACGCCAGCCGCTCGTCCACTTCCAGCGCCGCCACCGGGCGCACACCCAGGTGGCTGAACATCGACTCCAGCTCGGTCCGCCGGCCGGTGCCCCGGGTCGGCAGGACCATCGGCAGGCCGTCCAGCCGCCGGAGCGGCAGCGGGTCGGGCAGCCCGGAGCCGGACGGCGAGACCAGCACCACCTCGCGCTCCTGGAGATGGTGCGAGGACAACTGCTGGTCCACCGGAAGGTCCACCAGGCCGAGTTCCGCCGAGCCGTCGGTCACGCACTCGACCAGCGCCTCGCGGCTGCTGCGCCGGATCAACTGGACGTCCACCCCCGGGTGGCGCGCGGTGAAGGCCGGCAGCAGTTCGGCCGCGAGATCGATCGCCAGGGTCGGGGTGGCGACGACGCACAGCTTCTCCCGGGCACCCCCGCCGTGCGCCGCGCCGATGTCCTCGATCGCGTCCACGGCGGCCAGCACCGTACGGGCCAGGCGCACCACCCGGGCCCCCTCGCACGTCAACTCCACGCCACGGCCCTTACGGGTCACCAGCGCCACGTCCAGGTCGCGTTCCAGGGCCTGGACGGCGCGGGAGAGCGCGGGCTGGGCCACATAGACGGCGGCGGCCGCGGCGGTGATGGACCGGCAGTCCGCGACCGCGACCAGATAACGCAGTTGCTGGAGGGTGAGGGCCATGCGCGGACCGTAGCCGGGTCGGGGTGAACCCGTAAGACGAAGCGGGCGTCGGAGCGATGGCGCGGCGGTGTCCGCCGGGGGACGGGGCAAGACCCGCTCGGCACCGAACCATGCCGGGCGGGCATGGGACGGGGCGGCGCGGACCGGTGCGCCGGCGCGCGGACACGGGACGGCGCGCGGTGCGAAGGCGCAGGTCGGCACCGGGGAAACGGGGCGGAGCGGTGGGCGCGGCCGCCGCGGTGGTGACCTTGGCGGAATCAACCACCGCCTGACGCAAGGTCGTTGACAGTGCAAGGGGGTGGGCCCACGATGCATCGGCATCAGCGGGATACCGCTGGTTACCGCAGGTGGCAGTGGTCAGCGTGTCCGTCCCCCACGCAGCACAAGGAGCGCCCGTGGTCTCCCGCCCCCCTCACTCCGGCACCTCCCCCCGTCCGGGATCCGCGCGGCCGGCCGCGACCGGCCGCGACCTCGTCGTCGCGCTCTCGCCCTTCGAGCAGCCGGACGAACGGATCGTCGCGGCCGCCGAACGCGCCGGCGCGCTCGGCCTGTTGGACCTCGGCCGCCACGCCGGCCCGGCGCGCACCGCCCTCGCCGGGCTCGCCCGCCGGCTGCGGCGGCCGCACGGCGTACGCGTACCGGTGGGCTGCCCGCTGACCCCCGGCGAACTGCCGGCCGCGGTCGACACCGTGCTGCTCGCCGACCCGGGGCAGTTCACCGCCACCGCACGGGACCGGGCCGGGAGCCGACACGACTGGTCCGACGGCGGCCGGCGCCGGGTCTGGGCCGAGGTCACCAGCCCCCAGGAGGCCGCGGCCGCCCGCGCCGCCGGCGCCGAGGCGCTGGTCGTCCGCGGCCATGAGTCCGGCGGCCGGGTCGGTGAACTCACCACCTGCGTACTGTTGCAGCGCGTACTCGCCGACCCGGGCAGCACCGTCCCCGTCCTCGCGGCCGGCGGCATCGGCCCGCACACCGCCGCCGCGGCCGTCGCCGGCGGGGCGGCCGGCGTGCTGCTCGACTCCCAGCTCGCGCTGACCACCGAGGGCGAACAGCGGCTGCCCCGCGCGCTGGTCGCCGCCCTGCGGGCCATGGACGGCAGCGAGCCCGCCCTCGTCGACGGCCACCGCGTCCTGACCCGCCCGGATCTGCGCACCGACCCGCTCCCCGTCGGCCAGGACGGCGCGTTCGCCGCCCGGCTCGCCGCGCGGTACCGCACCACCGGCGGCATCCTCGCGGCCGTACGGTCCGCCCTCACCGGCCACCTCGCCGCGGCCGCCCGCACCCGGCCGCTCGCGCCCCGCCCCGCCGCCCGCCACCTCCCGGTGGCCCAAGGGCCGATGACCCGGGTCAGCGACGAGGCCGCGTTCGCCGCCGCGGTGGCCGCCGAGGGCGGGCTGCCCTTCCTCGCCCTCGCGGTCATGGACGGCGAGCAGGTGCGCCGGCTGCTGGCCGAGACCGCCGAGCGGCTGGGGGAGCGGCCGTGGGGCGTGGGCCTGCTCGGCTTCGCACCGCCCGAACTGCGCCGCGCCCAGCTCGCCGCGGTCGCCGAGTTCGCCCCCGCGTACGCGCTCATCGCCGGCGGCCGCCCCGCCCAGTCCGCGCCGCTCGAAGCCGCCGGGACCCGGACCTACCTCCACGTCCCCTCGCCCGGCCTGCTGGAGCGCTACCTGGCCGAAGGCGCCCGCAGATTCGTCTTCGAGGGGCAGGAGTGCGGCGGCCACACCGGGCCCCGGGCCAGCTTCCCGCTGTGGGAGGAGCAGATCGAGCGGCTGCTGGCCCACGACCGGGAACACCGCGGCACCGCCGAGGAGTTCGATGTGCTCTTCGCGGGCGGCATCCACGACGCCCGCTCCGCCGCCATGGCCGCGGCCGCCGCCGCCCCGCTCGCCGAGCGCGGCGCCCGGATCGGTGTCCTGATGGGCACCGCCTACCTCTTCACCGAGGAGGCCGTGGCCACCGGCGCCGTCCAACCGGCCTTCCAGGACACCGCGCTGGCCTGCGAGCGGACCGTACTGCTGCGGACCGCGCCGGGGCACGCCACCCGCTGCGCCGAGACCGCCTACGCCGCGGAGTTCGCCGCGGCCGAGCGGCGGCTCGCGGCGGACGGCGTGGACCCGCGGACCCGGTGGGAGGAGCTGGAGCGGCGCAACCTCGGACGGCTGCGGATCGCCAGCAAGGGCCTGCGCCACACCGACGGGGGACCGCCGGCACCGGTGGGGGAGCCGGACCAGCTGCGCGAGGGCCTGTACATGCTGGGCCAGGCCGCCACCGCCCGCGGCGCCACCACCTCCCTCGCCGCGCTGCACAGGGACGTCACCGAAGGGGCGAGCGCACTGCTCGACGCCCGGGCGAAGCAGCTCGGGCCACCCGCCGGGCACCAGGACCGGCAGGCGGCGCCGCTGGACATCGCCATCGTCGGCATGGCCTGCTGCTATCCGGGCGCGCCCGACGCCGCCCGCTACTGGTCGAACGTCGTCGCCGGCGTGGACTCCGTCACCGAGGTGCCCGCCGAGCGCTGGGACGCCGCCACCTACCACGACCCTGACCCCGCCCGGGCGGGCGAGCGCACCCCCTCGCGGTGGGGCGGATTCCTGCCCGCCGTCCCCTTCGACGCCCTGGCCCACGGCATCCCGCCGGCCTCCCTCACCAGCATCGAACCCGTGCAGCTGCTCGCCCTGGAAGCGGCCGCCAAGGCCCTGGCGGACGCTGGATACGCCGACCGCGACTTCGACCGCGCCCGCACCGGCGTCGTCTTCGGCGCCGAGGCCGGCACCGAACTGGCCGGCGCCTACGGCCTGCGCGCACTGCACCCCGCCTACCTGGGCGAGCTGCCGCCCGTCCTGGACGCCGAACTGCCCCGGCTGACCGAGGACTCCTTCCCCGGAGTGCTCGCCAACGTCATCGCCGGGCGGATCGCGAGCCGGTTGGACCTGGGCGGCGCCAACTGCACCGTGGACGCCGCCTGCGCCTCCTCGCTCGCCGCGCTGGACCTGGCCTGCCGCCAACTGCGCGACCGGGACGCCGACATGGTCCTGTGCGGCGGCGCCGACGTGCACAACGGCATCAACGACTACCTGATGTTCGCGTCCGTGCGCGCCCTGTCGCCCACCGGCCGGTGCCGCCCCTTCGACGCGGCCGCCGATGGCATCGCGCTGGGCGAGGGCGTCGGCGCGCTGGTCCTCAAACGCGTCGAGGACGCCGAGCGGGACGGCGACCGGATCTACGCGGTGGTCAAGGCCGTCGGCAGCGCCAGCGACGGGCGGTCGCTCGGCTTGACCGCGCCGCGGCCCGAGGGCCAGCGCCGCGCCCTGGAACGCGCCTACCGCCGCGCCGGCATCAGCCCGGCCCAGGTGGGCCTCCTCGAAGCCCACGGCACCGGCACCGTCGTCGGCGACGCCACCGAACTCGCCGTCCTCACCGATCTGTTCCAGGCCGCTGGGGCCGCACCGGGAAGCTGCACACTGGGCTCGGTCAAGTCGCAGATCGGGCACACCAAATGCGCGGCCGGGCTGGCCGGACTGATCAAGACCGCCCGCGCCGTGCACGCCGGGGTGCGGCCGCCCACCCTGCATCTGACCCGGCCGGGGGCCGACACCGGGCCGTTCCGCTTCGAGGCCGGCGGCGCCCGGCCCTGGACGGCCCCCGTCGAACGCCGCATCGCCGGGGTCAGCGCCTTCGGCTTCGGCGGCACCAACTACCACGCGGTGCTAGCCGGATATGCGGGCGCCGACGAGCCCGCCCACACCCTGCAGGAGTGGCCCGCCGAACTGTTCTGCTTCCGCGGGGCCGACCGCGCCGCCGCCGTGGCGGCCATCGACCGTCTCGCCGTGCGCCTGGCGGACAACGACGCGGCCGGGCGGCCCTGGCCGCTGCGCGACCTGGCCGCCGAGACCGCCGCGGCCGCGGCCGACGCACCGATACAGGTCTGTGTCGTCGCCGAGGACCTCGACCGGCTCGCCGCCCGGCTGGACGCGGCGCGGAGCTACGCGGCCACCGACGGCGTGTACCCGCGCCGAGAGGACGCCGACCCCGGCCTGGTCGGCTTCCTCTTCCCCGGCCAGGGCAGTCAGCGCACCGGGATGCTGGGCGAGCTGTTCGTCGCCTTCCCCGCGCTGCGCGGCCTCCTGGACGACGCCGACCCGGACTGCGTCGCGGCCATGTTCCCGCCCGCCGCCTTCACCGCCGAGCAGCGCAGGGCCCAGTCCGCCGCCCTGACCGACACCCGCGTCGCCCAGCCGGCCCTCGGCCTCGCCTCCGTCGCCGCGCACCGGCTGCTCACCACGCTCGGGGTGCGCCCGGACTGCGCGGCGGGCCACTCCTTCGGAGAGCTGACCGCGCTGTGGGCGGCCGGCGCCTACGACACCGAGGCGCTGCTCAGGCTCAGCGACCGCCGTGCCGCGGCGATCGTCCGGGCCGCCGGGGACGACCCCGGGGCGATGGCCGCGGTGGCCGCCGCTCCCGCCCGCGTACGGGAGCTGACCCGCGGCATGCCCGGAGTCGTGGTCGCCAACCACAACGCGCCCGAGCAGAGCGTGATCTCGGGACCCGCCGACGCCGTGGAGCAGGCCGTGGCGGCGCTTTGCGCGGCCGGCGCCGAGGCGCGGCGCATCCAGGTCGCCTGCGCCTTCCACAGCCCCCGGTTGGAGCCGGCGGGCCAGGAGCTGGCCGAGGAGCTGCGCGCCACACGGCTGTCGGGGCCCGCGTTCCCCGTCTGGTCGGGCGCCACCGCCCGCCCCTACGGCCGCGAGACCTCCGCGATCCGCGACACCCTGGCCGGACAGGTCGCCGCACCGGTGCGCTTCGTGGACCAGATCGAGGACATGTACGCCGCCGGGGTGCGCACCTTCGTGGAGGCCGGGCCCGGCCGGGTGCTCACCGGCCTCGTCGGGCGCATCCTGGGCGAACGCCCGCACACCGCCGTGGCGTTGGACGTGCCCGGTGAGCCCGGCCTGGCCCGGCTGCCGCAGGTGCTGGCCCGGCTCGCCGCCGCGGGCGTCCCCGTCGACCCGGAGGCGCTGTTCCGCGGGCGCACCCGCGCACTGCCCGAGGAGGCGCCGCGCCGCCCCGGGTGGCTGGTGGACGGACACCTGGTGCGCACCGCCGACGGCGCCTGCCTGCCCGGCGGGCTGCGTCCGGCGCGGCGGGTGACGGCGGTAGCGGACGACGGCTCCGCCGCGCCTGGGGAAGCGGGGCGGCAGCATGCGCTGCGTCCGGTCTGGCCGGTGGCGGCGGTAGCGGACGACGGCTCCGCCGCGCCTGGGGAAGTGGCGAGGCAGCACGCGGTGCTGGAGTATCTGCGCGGTACCCGCGAGCTGGTGGTGGCGCAACGGGACGTGGTGCTGCGGTACTTGGGCGAGACGGCGCCCGCGGCCCCGCCGACCGCATCGGTGGCCTCGCGGACCGCGCCCGCGTCGGAGCGGCCGTTTGCGCCGTACGACGGGGCCGACCTGGCCGGAGCCGACCTGCCCGGAACCGGTCCGGCCGGCGCCGACACCGGAGCCGACACCGGGGCCGCGCCCGCCCCGGACACCCGGCCGGCGCGCCTGACCGCCGACCAACTCCTCGACGCCGTACGCGAGATCATCCACACCCGCACCGGCTATCCCCGCGAGATGCTCGACGCCGGACTCGACCTGGAGGCCGACCTCTCGGTGGACTCCATCAAGCGGGTGGAGATCATCGGGGCGCTGGCCGACCGGATCGGGCTGCCGCAGGACGCGGACGGGGCCGTGGAGTCGGTGGTGGAGGAGCTGTCCCGGGTCAAGACCATCAGCGGCATCGTCGAACGGATCGCCGCCGCCACCCCCGAACCCGCGCCGGAGCCCCCCGCCACCCCTGAACCCGCGCCGGAGCCCCCCGCCACCCCCCAACCCGCACCGGGCCCGCCCGCCGTCCCCGCGCCCGCCACCAGCCCGGCGGCCGGACGGCCCCCCACCCGCCACCTCGTCGACGTCGCCCCGCTGGGCCCGCCCGCGAGCCGCCCGCCCGCCGAGGTGGTGGCGGGCGCCGAATTCGCCGTGGTGGAGGACGGACAGGGCGTGGCGCTCGCGCTCACCGCCCTGCTGGAGAGCCATGGGGCCCGGGTACGTACGGTCCCCGCCGAGCGACTGGCCCAGATCACCGCGCACGGGGTGGTCGACCTCAGCGCGCTGCGGGCGGGCCGCACCGCCGTACTGCCGGGACAGTACGCGGGGTTGCGCACCGCCCTGACCGGCGGCGCCCGCTGGCTGCTGCTCGCCACCGCTGGCGGCGGAACGTTCGGGCTGGACGCCTCCGCCTTCGCCCCCGACCCGCTGCCGGGCGCCGGACTGCGCGGCTTCGCCCGTACCGCCGCGCTCGAATACCCCGACGCCCTGGTCCGCGCCGTGGACATCGACCCCAAGGACCGCCCGGAACGCATCGCCGCCCACCTCCTGGCCGAACTCTGCGCCCCCGGCGAGCCGGTCGTCGTCGGCCGCACCAACGGCACCCGCACCACCCTGCGCACCGTGCGCACCCCGCTCCCGGACGTCCGGCCCGCCGCGGACCGCACCCCGCTGGGCCCCGGCTCCGTGGTGCTGCTGACCGGCGGCGCCCGCGGCATCACCGCCCGTACGGCCCTGGCGCTGGCCCGCACCCACGGCTGCCACATCGAACTCCTGGGACGTACGCCCCGGGCCGAGGCCCCCGAGGACCCGGCCCTCGCCCACGCCCCCGACCGCATCACCCTGCGCGCCGCGCTGATCTCCCGAGGACTGCGCAGACCCGCCGAGATCGAAGCGGCGGCCACCGAGATCCTCGCCCGGCGCGAGATCACCGCGACGCTCGCCGCACTGGAGCCGCACGCCGCCTCCGTGCACTACCACGCAGCCGACGTCACCGACGCCGCGGCGGTACGCGCCGTGGCGCGAGACATCCGGGACCGCCACGGCCGCCTCGACGGGATCGTGCACGGCGCGGGCACGCTGGAGGACAAGCTGCTGCGGGACAAGGACCCGGACTCCTTCGCCCGGGTCTTCGCCACCAAGGTCGACGGCGCCCGCCATCTGCTCGCCGCCGCCGGCGACGACACCGGCTTCCTCGTCCTCTTCGGCAGCGTCGCCGGGGTCTTCGGCAACCGCGGCCAGGCCGACTACGCCGCCGCCAACGACGCCCTGGACACCCTCGCGCGCGCCTGGTCGGCCCGGACCGCGCACCGCGTGCTCGCCGTCGACTGGGGCCCGTGGGCGGCCACCGGCGGCGGCATGGTTACCCCGGAGCTGGCCCGCGCCTACGCACGCCGCGGCATCCCGCTGCTGGACCCCGACACCGCGGTCGCCGCCCTCCTGGACGAACTGGCCCACGGCACGGCGCCCCAGGTCGTACTGGCGGCGGAGGCGGCCGGGGAGGCGGCGGGCGATGAGTGAGCGCAGCGGGCGGGCAGGCCCCCGGCCCACGGACGCCGCCATCGTCGGGATGGGGGCGGTCTTCCCCGGCGCCGACGACCTCGCGGCGTACTGGCGCAACCTGGTGGCCGGTACGGACTGCGTCACCGACGTGCCGCCCGGGCGCTGGGACCCGGAGATCTACTACGACCCGGCGGGCGCCGAAGGCCCCGCCCGCAGCGACCGCTTCTACTGCCGGCGCGGCGGCTTCCTGGCCGGGCCGACCGCCTTCGACCCGACCCGCTTCGGCATCATGCCCGCCGCCGTCGCCGGCGCCGAGCCCGACCAGCTGCTCGCCCTGCGTGCCGTCGCCGCCGCCGTCGCCGACGCGGGCGGCCAGGACCGGCTGCCCGCCGACCGCTCCCGGATCGGCGTGATCCTCGGCCGCGGTGGCTTCATGGGAGCGGCCACCGCCCGGCTCGACCAGCGCGTCCGCACCGCCCACCAGCTCGCCGCCACCCTGCGCGAACTCGCCCCGGAACTGGACGAGTCGAGGATCCGGGCGGTCCGGGAGGCCTTCCAGGAGAGCCTGGGCCCCGAACAGCCGGAGGCCTCCATCGGCCTGGTGCCCAGCTTCACCGCCGCCCGGACCGCCAACCGGCTGGACTTCCGGGGCCCCGCCTACACCCTCGACGCGGCCTGCGCCTCCTCGCTGCTGGCCGTGGAGCAGGCCGCCGGCCTGCTGGCCGCCGGCCGCTGCGACCTGATGGCCGCCGGCGCCGTACACCACTGCCACAGCGCGACCCTGTGGAGCGTCTTCACCCAGCTGCGGGCGCTCAGCCCCACGCAGCGCATCCGCCCCTTCGACCGGCGGGCCGACGGCACCCTGCTGTCCGAGGGCACCGGTGTCGTCCTGCTCAAGCGGCTGGCCGACGCCGAGCGCGACGGCGACCGGGTCTACGCGGTCGTCCGGGCCGTGGGAGTGGCCGGCGACGGGCGCACCGCGAGCCTGATGAGCCCTCAGGTGGACGGCCAGGTGGCCGCGTTGGCGCAGGCCTGGCGCGGCGCCGGGCTCGACCCGCGGGACCCGGCGGCACTCGGGCTGCTGGAGGCGCACGGCACCGCGACGCCCGTCGGCGACGCGGCGGAACTCGACACCCTGGCCCGGGTGTTCGGGCCCGCCGGAAGGGGGCGCACGCCGGTCGGTCTGGGATCGGTGAAGTCGATCCTGGGCCACACCATGCAGGCCTCCGGCATCGCCGGGCTGATCAAGGCCGCCCTCGCCGTGCACCACCGGACCCTGCCGCCCACCCTGCACCTGGACGAGCCGCACGAGGCCCTGGCACACACCCGCATGCGCCCGGTCACCGAGGCGCAACCCTGGGACGCCGGGCCGCGACACCCGCTGAGGGCCGGCGTCAACGCCTTCGGGTTCGGCGGGATCAACGCCCACGCGGTCCTCGAAGAGGCGCCGGGACACCGGAGCCCCGCCGCCCCGCAGCCCGCACCGCCCAGCACCCCGCCGCACCGGGCGGCGCTGCGCGTCGCGGAGCCGGAACGCACCGTTCTGCTCGCCGCACGCACCCCGGAAGAACTGGCACACGCCCTGCGTGACGAGGACAGCGGTCCACGTGACAAGAACGGTGGTGCACGGGGTGGGGAAGGCGGCGGCGTGCCTTCCCCACCCCGCGACGCCCCCTGCCGCCTCGCCCTCATCGACCCCACCCCCCAGCGCCGCGCCCTGGCCGCCCGGGTCCTGGCACGGGCCCTGCCCTGGCGCGGCCGCGGCGACATCTGGTTCACCCCCAGCCCGTACTTCGGGCCGTACGCCCAGGAGCCGGGGGCGCGGCTGGCCCTGCTCTTCCCGGGACTGGAGGCGGAGCCGCCGCCGCGCGTCGACGACGCCGCCGACCAGCTGGGGCTGCCCCGCCCCCGGCTGAGTGGCGGTGACGGCCTGGTCGAACGGGCCGTCGACAGCGTCGCCGTCGGCCGGCTGTTCGCCCGCGCGCTGGGCGAACTGGGGATCGCGCCCGACCTGCTGACCGGACACAGCCTCGGCGAATGGACCGCCATGGTCTGCGCAGGCATGTATCCGGCGCAGGCCGTGGACACCTTCCTCGACTCGCTGCGGCCGACCTCCCTCGCCGTACCCGATCTGGTCTACGCGGTCCTGGGCTGCGGTGCGCGGCAGTCCGCCGCGGCGCTGGAGGGCCTGGCGCGGGTCGCGGTCAGCCATGACAACTGCCCGCACCAGTCGGTGATCTGCGGGGACGGGCCGCAGCTGGCCGAGGCCGTACGCCGGCTCGCCGCCCAGGGCGTACGGGCCCAGGAGATGCCCTTCCGCTCCGGCTTCCACACGCCCATGTGGGCGCCCTACCTCGACCAGGCCCGCGCCGCCTTCGACGCCCTGCCGCTGCGGGACCCGCGGCTGCCCGTGTGGTCGGCGACCACCGCCGCCCCCTTCCCGCGCGACGCCTCCGCCGTGCGCCGGCTGGTGCTGCGGCACCTCCTGGAACCGGTCCGCTTCCAGGAACTGACCAGACGGCTGTACGACTCCGGCGTACGCGTCTTCGTCCAGGCCGGAGCCGGCAGCCTCACCGGCTTCGTGGCCGACACCCTGCACGACCGGGACCACCTCGCCGTGGCGGCCGCCGACCCCCGCCACACCGGCAGGGCGCAACTGCGCCGCCTGGCCGCCGCGTTGTGGACCGAGGGGCTCAGCCCCCGCTGGGACCGGCTCGCGCCGCGGGCGGACGCGGCCGGTGCGGTCCGGCTGGACCTCGGCACCCCGCTCGTCCGCCTCGGCGCCGCGGCGCCGCGCACCTCGCTCCACACGTCCGCCGACGCGCCGCCTCCATCACCGTCGTCCCCACCACCGTCATCCCCACCACCGTCGTCCCCCGCCGCGGACCCCGTCCGGCGCGCCCTGGAGGACGTCCTGGCCGAAACGGCCGCGGCGACCCGCGCGCTGGCCGCCGCGGCCGCCCCGGTGGCGGCGCCGCGCCCCGGCCCCCGCCGCAGCGTCCGCCACCTCTCCCTCGACGCCCTCCCGTACGTCCGCGACCACTGCGTCTACCTCCAGCCCGACGACTGGCCCGAGCCCGCCGACCGCTTCCCCGTCGTCCCCATGACCACCCTGCTGGAGCTGGCCGCCGAAGCGGCCCGCGAGGCCGACCCCTGGCACACCGTCACCGGCTACTCCGACGTAAGGGCGCTGCGCTGGCTGCCCGTCGCCCCACCCGTCGACCTGACGGTCACCACCACCCCCGCCGGGCCCGGCCGTATCCGGGTGGACCTCGGCGAGTACGCCGTCGTCACCGTCCACCTCGCCGCTCACCACCCGGCCCCGCCGCCCCCCGACCCCGCGCCGCTGACCTCCGGCGGCCCCGCGCCGGTCAGCGCCCGGGCCCTCTACCGAGACCGGTGGATGTTCCACGGCCCGGCGTTCGCCGGGGTCCACGAGGTCACCACGCTCGCCGCCGACGGCATCCGCGGAACGCTGCGCGCGCTGCCCGCCCCGGGCGCCCTCCTGGACGCCGCCGGGCAGCTCCTCGGCCACTGGATGCAGCTGAAACTGAGCGGCGACCGGCTCGTCTTCCCCGCGACCCTGGAGCGGGTACGGCTCCATGGGCCGCCGCCCCGCGAGGGCGCGCTGCTGACGGCCACCGCGCGGATCCGCGCGGTAGGGCCCGGCTCGGTGCGCGGCGACGTCGAGCTGTGCGGCGCCGACGGCCGGGTGTGGGCGCACCTGGAGGGCTGGACGTACCGGCGCTTCGCCGCCGACGAGCGGGTGTGGCCGATGAAGTTCACGCCGGAGGTGTGCGGCATCGGCGAACCCCGGCCGGGCGGCTGGACGCTGGTCCGGCGCAGCTGGCCGGACCCGGCCTCGCAGGAGCTGGTCATGCGCCGCTATCTGGGCGCCGCCGAACGCGCACGCTACGACCGCTGCACGCCCCGGGACCGCGCGGCATGGCTGCTGGGCCGGATCGCGGCCAAGGACGCGGTGCGCGAGCTGCTGTGGGAAGCGGGAGCCGGGCCCGTCTTCCCGGTCGAGATCCCCCTCGTCGAGGACGGTGGCGGCGGTCCCCGCCCGGAGGGCCCGCTCGCCGACGGCATCCGGCTCTCCGTCGCCTGCCGCGACCGGTTCGCGGTCGCCCTCGCCCGACGGTCGGGCCCCGCCGGGATCGCCGTCGAAACCGTCACCGGCGATCCGCGGGACCTGCGACGGCTCGCCCTCACCCCGGCCGAACACCGCCTGGCCGACGCCCTCCTCGCCCGCGAGGCGCCGCCCGGAGGAGAGCGTGCCCACTGGCTCACCGCGCTGTGGTGCGCCAAGCGGGCGGCGGCCCGGGCGACGCGCGCCGGCACCGGAGTCCGGGCGGAGGAGTGGGCCGTCACCTCCGCACCGGGCGGCGCGCTCCTGCTGGCCGCACCCGACGGCCGGAACCACCTCGTCCACCTCGACTCCGTCCACGACCGGTCCGCGCGCCACGTCGTCGCCTGGACCGCCCCGCGTCCCGAGGACCCTGCGGGCACCGACACCCTCACCCCCACGGAGGCCACCCATGCCAGCTGACGCCCACCCCGAGCGCATCCGTCCGATCCTGGACGAGATCACCGACATGCTGGTGCGCGTCGCCGGCGAGGAACTCCTCGTCGTCGGGCCGATCACCGCCGCGACCACCTTCAACGACGATCTGGCGCTGGAGAGCATCGAGTTCGTCGCCCTGGCCGAACTGCTGCAGCAGCGCTACGGCACGGCGGTGGACCTCCTCGGCCTGCTCGCCGAGAAGGACATCGAACAGATCCTGGCCATGACGGTCGGCGAACTGGCCGTCCACATCGACCGGGTCACCACCGGCGACCGGGCCTGCGCGGGCTGAGCGCGCCATGACCCACACCGACGCGGGCGGACTGCGCCTGCACACCCAGCGGCTGCCGGCCCGGGGCGCCGACTCCCGGCCCGGCGGACCCACCGTCGTCTGCCTCCACGGGCTGGTGATGGACAACCTGTCGAGCTTCTACTGCACCCTGGCCGGCCCGCTCTGCCGCGCCGGACACGAGGTGCTCCTCTACGACCAGCGCGGGCACGGCCGCAGCGAACGCCCGCCCACCGGCTACGACCGGGACACCGCGGCGGCCGACCTCATCGCGCTGCTCGCCGCCGTCGGGCCCGACCTCGGTCCGGTCCATCTGATCGGCAACAGCCATGGCGGCGCCGTGGCCCTGCACACCGCGCTCCTGCGGCCCGACCTCGTCGCCTCGCTCGTGCTGATCGACGCCCAGCTGACCGGAGACTGGGTCGAGGAGATGACCGACACCCTCACCGCCGCCGCCCTCGGCCTCGAAGACGGCCGGATGACCGAGCAGCTCGCCGCGCTCGGGCGGCGCAAGGAGGCCCGGCTGACCGCCGGCGCCGACGCCCTGCTCAACCACACCACGCTGATCGAGGACATCGCGGCCGCCGGTGCCTTCACCGCCGGCGACTTCGCCCGGCTGAGCTGCCCGGTCCTCGCCGTCTACGGGGAGAAGTCCGAACTCCTGCCAGGAGCAAGGGAGTTGGCGGCCATCGCGCCCGACTGTGAGCTGTGTGTGCTGCCGGATGTGGGGCACACGGTGCTCAAGGAGGCCACCGAAGGGCTGTGCGAGGCCGTACTGGGGCGGCTGCGCGTACGGGCCGGGGCGGTGGCCGGATGAGGGTCCTCTTCGTCGTCCCGCCGCTCGCCGGGCACGTCAACCCCACGCTCGCCGTCGCCGCCGAACTCACCGCGCGCGGACACCAGGTCGCCTGGACCGGCCCCGCCGCGGCCCTGGCGACGCTGCTCCCGCCCGGCGCCCGGCTGTACTCGGCGGGCGACCGGGGCGCGGCCGACGGCTATGACGTACTGCACCGGCGATGGCGCGATCTGCGCGGCGTCGCGGCCCTGCGCTTCCTGTGGGAGGAGGCCCTGGTCCCGCTCGCCCACGCGATGCTGCCCGGCGTGCACACCGCCGTCGAAGCCTTCACGCCCGATGTGCTGGTGGCCGACCAACAGGCCTTCGCCGGGCCCCTGGTGGCGCGCCGGCACGGCCTGCCCTGGGTGACCTCGGCGACCACCTCGGCGGAGTTCACCAGGCCGTTCGACGGCTTCCCGAAGGCGGGGGAGTGGGTGGCGCGGCGCATCGCCGGCCTGCTCGCCGACTGCGGCGCACCGGCCGACTGGGACCCGCGCTTCTCGCCGCATCTGGTGCTGGTGTTCTCGACGCCCGAGTTGGTGGGGGAGGGGGGCTCGCCCGGGGCGGGCGAGGACCGCGCACACCGCCTAGCTGAAGTCCCCTCGCCCCGCCTAGCTGAAGTCCCCTCGCCCTGTCTGGTCGAAGTTCCCTCGCCCCGCCTGGCCGAGGCTCGCCCACCCCGTCTGGCCGAGGCTCCCCCACCCCACCCACACACCCTCCCCCGCCCCCACCCTCCCTCCCCCCGTAGGGGGGAGGGAGGGTGCCGGGGGGTGGGGGCGGGGGCCGAAAAGTGGGGCCCGCACTACGCCTTCGTAGGCCCCGCCTTCGGCCCCCGCCCGCCCGCCGCCGACTTCCCCTGGCGCCGGCTGGATCCCGGACGCGCCCGCGTACTGGTCTCCCTGGGCACGCTCAACCGCGAGGCCGGGGCCCGCTTCTACCCCGCGGTGCTGCGCGCCGCGGCCGCCCTGGCCGACCGCGTGCAGCTGATCCTCGCCGCCCCCGGCGACCTCGCCGGGGAGCTCCCCCCGAACGTGCTGCACCAGGAGTACGTCCCCCAGCTCCAGCTGCTCCCGCACCTCGACGCCGTGCTGTGCCACGGCGGCCACAACACCGTGTGCGAGGCGCTCGCGTACGGGCTGCCGCTGGTCGTGGCCCCGGTCCGCGACGATCAGCCGATCGTGGCGCGCCAGGTGACCGAGGCCGGCGCGGGCGTACGGGTGCGCTTCGGCCGGGCCCGTACCGACGAGCTGCGGCAGGCCCTGACGGCCGTGCTCGACGACCCGGCCCACCGCGGCGCGGCCCGCCGCATCCAGGCGTCCTTCGCGGCGGCGGGCGGTGCCACCGCCGCGGCCGACCGCCTGGAGAAGCTGCCGCTCGGCCCCGGCACGGCCCCCATCGGCACCGACCACCGCACCACGTCCGAGAAGGGATCGTGAGGCAGATGGCACCAGCACACCGTTTCCGTGCCGGTACGCGCGCCGCGGCGGCCGCCACGGCGCTGGCCCTGGCGGCGGGCACCGTACGCGCCCGCCGCCGGCTCGCCGCGCTGCCCCTGCTCGACGCGGCCGGACCGTACGACGCCGCGCGGCCGCCGCTCGCGGGCTGGCACCTGATCACCGCGCCCGGCGTCACGGCCGACGAGGCGACCCTGCGCGCCGCCGTCGCCCACGCCGTACACGAAGGGCTGCGCGTACTGGACCTGATCCCGGCGCGGCTCGACGCCGAGAGCGCCCTCGGCCTGCTCCGACTGCTCGACCCCGAGGCGCACCGCACGGACCGGGGCGCGCCCGGGCACGGCGCGGGCCACGCCGTGCTGGTGGCCGACGAGGTCCACCGCCGCGCCCAGCTCCCCGGCCGGCTCGCCGAGGCGCCACCGCGCTCCGCCGCCGACCTCCTCCGCCTCCTCGCCGAGCTCAAGGAGTACGCCCCCGACGCCACGGGCTGGGCCATCGCCTCCGGTCTGGCGGCGCCGGCCCCCGACCCCGGCCGGCGCGCCGAGGAGCTCCGCGCCCGCGGCCTGCCGCCCGCCCTGCTGTCCGCCGGCCGGCTCGCCGGTCTCGCGCTGCTGCTCAAGTTCCTTTATTCAGAGCCCCGTTGGGGAGCGGCGGCGGCCGCGCTGTACTGGCTCCAGCCCGCGCTGGTCGCCGCCCCCGCCCGGCGGCTGCGGCCCGCCGGCCTGGCCCGCACCACCGCGGCACGTCCGCTGCGGGCGGTCTCCACCGCCCTGCACACCCTGCGGACACCGCCCGCGAAGGCGCCCGGCGCGGCCGACGCCCCGGCGCGCCGCGCCGCGTACACCGCCGAACTCGCCGACGGCACCGACCGGTTCTTCGAGCCGCGGCGCACCGACTGCCCCTGGTGCTCGGCACCCGATCCGGTCGTCCGGGTCCGCATGCCCGACCTGCTGCAGGGCAAGCCCGGCCGCTTCACCCTCGAAGAGTGCCGGCGCTGCGGCCACGTCTTCCAAAACCCCCGGCTCACCTTGGACGGGCTCGACTTCTACTACCGCGACTTCTACGAGGGGCTCGGCGGCGAGGGCGCCGCACTGATCCTGGGCCGGATGAACGGCACCTACCGGGCCCGGGCCGAACTGCTCAAACCCTTCACCACCCCCAGGGCCTGGCTCGACGTCGGCACGGCTGCGGGACACTTCTGCAACGCCGCCCGCGCCGTATGGCCCACCACCCGCTTCGACGGGCTGGACATGGGCGCCGGAGTGCACGAGGCCGAGCGCCGGGGCTGGATCACCGCCGCGTACCAGGGCCAGTTCCCCGACCTCGCCGACCGCCTCACCGGCCGCTACGACACCGTGAGCATGCACCACTACCTCGAACACACCCGGGACCCCTTCGCCGAACTCGACGCGGCCGGCAAGGTCCTGGCCCCCGGAGGGCATCTGCTCATCGAGCTGCCCGACCCCACGTCCCGTATCGCGCGGCTGCTCGGCCCCCACTGGCTGCCCTGGTTCCAGCCCCAGCACCAGCACCTGATCCCGGCCGGCAACCTCAAACAGGCCCTGGCGGAGCGGGGGTTCACCGTCCTCGTCGAGCAGCACGGCGCCGCCCACCAGGCCAACGCCGACTTCATCGGCGCCGTCGCCCTCACCGCGAACCGGCTCGCCCCCGATCCGCACGCCCCCTGGGCCACCGCCCCCGCCACCCCGGACCGTCGCGCCGCCCGCGGCGCCGTACAGGCCCTGGCCCTGCCCTGCTACGGCGCCGCGGCCGCCCTCGACGCCCTGCGCACCGCGGTCGCCCGGGCCACCGACGGCGGCAACGCCTACCGGCTGCTCGCCCGCAAGGAACTGGGGTGAGAGCCGTGGACCTGGCCCGGCGCCCGGCGGCCGACCCCGTGCTGCGGCTGCTCGCCCACGGCTTCACCACCACCCATGGACGCCCGCCCGAAGCGGTCTGGCGGGCCCCGTACGCCTTCCACCTCACCGGCCGCGCCGTCCACCCCGGGCCGGTGCGCGGCAAGGGCGCGCCACCGGCCGACTGGGTCGCGGCGGCCGACTGGCACCTCGCGGTGGCCGTCGCGCCACGCGCCGACGGGATGCTGCACTGCGGCTCGCTCAACCACCCGGCCGAGAGCGCCGCACTCCCGCTGACCGGCCCGGCCGCCCCCGCCCCCCGCTGGGCGGCCCGCCCGTACGCGGCGCTGCGCGCACTCGCCGCCGCCGGGATCGGCCGCGGCGGCGCCGATGTGCAGCTGAACGCCACCCTGCCCGACTCGGTGGGGCTGCCCGTCGCCGAACCGCTGGAGTGCGCCCTCGCCCTGGCCGTCGCGGACGCCTGCGCCGGTCCGGGCGTCCGCCCGCCCACCCGGGCACAGCTGGCGGAACTCCTGGGCTCCGCCGTGCCCGGTGATGACGCGCTGCGCCGGGCGGTGCTCTTCGCCCGCGCCGGCCACCTCCTCGCGGCCGACGGCCGCACCCACCGGCCGCTGGTGGCCCCGGGCGGCGGCCCGGACCCCTGCCTGCTGCTGGTGGCGGTCCGTACGGCCGGGGCCGAGGACCAGCGCCGCGGCGGCGCCACCGCCACCGCCCTGGTGATCCGCGAGGCGCTGCGCGCCGGCGCCCGGTCCGCCTGCTGGCCCGGGCACCGGCCGGGCCGCAGCGTGCTGCTGCTGATGCCCCCGGACCGGCGCGCGGCGGTCCGGGCCGAGGTGGCCGGCGCCTTCGGCCGCTGCGGGCTGCCCGTGCCGCGCTTCCTGCGGATCGCCGTCGTGGACGCGGCCCGCCGCGAGGACTGACGACCCCCACCCCCCACACGCCCCCCCGACCAGGAGAGTGAGACCCGATGAAACCCCGACCCAACCGCCTGCGCAGAGCGCTCGCCGCGGCTCTCGGCGCGCTCGGTCTGATCGCGGTCGCCACCACCGCCGAGGCCCGCGTCGGCACCGCCGCGGCGCTGCCGTCCTACGACCACGTCGTGATCGTCGTCTTCGAGAACAAGCAGTACGGCGAGATCATCGGCAGCGCCAACGCCCCCTACATCAACCAACTCGCCCAGGGCGGCGCCAGCCTGACCGGCATGAAGGCGCTCACCCACCCCAGCCAGCCGAACTACTTCAACCTCTTCTCCGGCGCCACCCAGGGCATCACCGGCGACGGCTGCTACACCGCCCAGTCGATGGACGCCCCCAACCTCGGCCAGGAACTGATCGCCGCCGGCAAGACCTTCGCCAGCTACAACGAGGGCCTGCCCGGCGAGGGCTCCACGACCTGCACCAGCGGCCGCTACGCGCAGAAGCACAACCCGTGGTTCGCCTTCAAGAACGTGCCGGTGGCCACCGGCAAGACCTTCGCCCAGTTCCCCAAGGACGACTACACCCAGCTCCCGACGCTGTCCTTCGTCGTCCCCGACATGTGCAACGACATGCACGACTGCGCCGTCGGCAGCGGCGACACCTGGATCAAGAACAACCTCGCCTCCTACGCCGAGTGGGCCAAGACCCACAACAGCCTGCTCGTGCTCACCTGGGACGAGGACAACTACCTGGGCTCCAACCAGATCGCCACCGTCTTCCACGGCGCCCACGTCAAGCAGGGCGGCGTCGGCGGCGCCTACAACCACTACAGCCTGCTGCGGACCTTCGAGGACATGTACGGCACCGGGCACGCCGGCAACGCCGCGACCACCACGCCCATCACCGAGGTGTTCGACACCGGCGGCACCCAGCCGCCCGACGGCGACCTCAAGCTCGCCACCCCCGGCCCGCAGACCTGCCGCTTCAACCAGCCCTGCACCCTCCAACTGACCGCCACCGGCGGCAAGGCCCCGATCGGCTACCGCGCCACCGGACTGCCACTGGGCCTGACCACCGACACGGCCGGCGGCCGCATCACCGGCAAGCCCTGGCAGACCGGCACCTTCCAGATCACCGCCACCGCCACCGACGCCGCGAACACCACGGCCACCGCGGCCTTCCCGCTCACCGTCAACTGGTTCTGACCCACGGCACGAGGAGACGTCCGTGTACCTCTCGTCCAGCCGCGCCGCCGACGCCTCGGCGGGTGTCGCCCGCCACCGGCCGGCCTTCCTGCGGGGCGCCGTCGCCGGCAACGTCGTCGCCCTCGGGCTGGTCAGCATGGTCACGGACGTCTCCTCGGAGATGGTCGCCGCCGTCCTGCCGCTGTACCTGGTCGCCGGCCTGGGCATGTCCCCGCTCGCCTTCGGCCTGCTCGACGGCGTCTACCAGGGCGTCACCGCGCTGGTACGGCTCGCCGGCTCCTACGCGGCCGACCGCACCCGGCGCCGCAAGCTCGTCGCGGCCACCGGCTACGCCCTCTCCGCGGTCTGCAAACTCGGCCTGCTCGCCGTCACCACCCCCTGGGCGGTCGGCGCCGTCCTGGCCGCCGACCGCACCGGCAAGGGCCTGCGCAGCGCCCCGCGCGATGCGCTGATCTCGCTGTCCACCACCCCCGCGCAACAGGGCCGCGCCTTCGGCGTGCACCGCACCCTGGACACCGCCGGCGCCCTCCTCGGCCCGCTCGCCGCCTTCGCCGTGCTGTGGGCCGCCCGGGACGGCTATGACGCGGTCTTCCAGGTCAGCTTCTGCTGCGCCGCGTTCGGCGTGCTGCTGCTCGCCCTGTACGTCCGCGAACCGCGCCCGGACGCGGCCGAACGCCGGGCGCCGGCACCACGCCCCGGCGCCCTACGGGTGCTGCGCACGCCGGCCGCCACCCCCGGCCTGCCCCGGCTGGGCCTGGCCGCGGTCCTGCTCGGCGCCACCACCATCAGCGACGCCTTCCTGTACCTGGTGCTCCAGGAGCGCCGGCACTTCGACGCCCAGTGGTTCCCGCTGCTGCCGGTCGGCACCGCGGCCGCCTTCCTGCTGCTGGCGCTCCCCGTAGGCCGCCTGGCGGACCGCGCGGGCCGCCTGCGCGTCTTCCTCGCCGGCCATGGCGCCCTGCTCGCCGCCTACCTGCTGCTGCTCACCCCGCTCGGCACCCAACTCCCCGCCACGTTTGCCTTGTTCGTCCTGCTGGGGGTCTTCTACGCGGCGACCGACGGGGTGCTGATGGCGGCCGCCGCCCCCCTGCTGCCGCCGGACCTGCGGGCCAGTGGACTGGCCCTGGTGCAGACCGGCCAGGCCGTGGGCCGCTTCGCCGCCGCGGTCCTCTTCGGCGCGGCCTGGACCGCCGCCGGCCCCGTCACCGCGCTGGCCGCGGCGGCCGGCTGCCTGACCGCCGCCGTCGCGCTCGGCGCCCTGCTCCTTCGCGGAAAGGCCTCCTCATGACGCCGGTCCTCTCGCGGCCCGC
The DNA here is from genome assembly GCF_056436545.1 of Streptomyces sp. NPDC043738. Lineage (NCBI taxonomy): Bacteria > Bacillati > Actinomycetota > Actinomycetes > Kitasatosporales > Streptomycetaceae > Streptomyces > Streptomyces sp. NPDC043738. The sequence goes on from NZ_JBWKCJ010000001.1 coordinate 460,676, forward strand.
ACGACGGCGGACCCTGGTTCTCCTCGCGGTCACCGCCCTGCTCGCCACGGCCGCCGTCGTCGCGGTCGGCCGGGCCGCCGGCCGGGCCGCCGAGCGCGACCACGACCGGGCGGGCCAACCCGCCGTGCGGCAGGGCGGCTTCGGCCTCGGCGGGCCCGGGCGCCTGATCTTCCGGAACCTGGCGTGGGGGCCGCAGCGCGACCACCTCGCCGCCGTACCGCTGAGCGACCCCGGCGCCGTCCGCACGGCCGGCCCCGACGACTGCCTGCGCTTCCACGCCGCCGCCGGCACCGGTGTGTGCCTACGGGCCACCGGGGGAGTGGTGCCCGGCCACGAGGCCGTGGTCCTGGACGCGCGGATGAAGGCCGTCCGGCGCTTCCCGGTGCCCGGCATTCCCACCCGTGCCCGGGTCTCGCCCAGTGGCCGGCTCGTCGCCTGGACGGTGTTCGTCAGCGGCGACTCCTACGCGGGCGGCGCCTTCTCCACCCGTACCGCCCTCTACGACACCCGGACCGGCACCCTCCACGACAGCCTGGAGGACTTCACCGTCCTGATCGGCGGGCGCCGCCACGAGGCCGCCGACCACAACTTCTGGGGCGTGACCTTCGCCGCCGACGACACCACCTTCTACGCCACCCTCGGCACCGGAGGCCGCACCTACCTGGTCCGCGGCGACCTGAACCGCCGCACCCTGACCGCCGTGCGCGAGAACGCCGAATGCCCCTCGCTCTCCCCGGACGGCACCCGGATCGCCTTCAAGAAGCGGGTACGGCCCAAGGGCGCCGACGCGCCCTGGCGGCTGTACGTCCTGGATCTGCGCAGCGGACGCGAGTGGCCGCTCGCCGAGCGGGCGAGCGTCGACGACCAGGCGCTGTGGCGGGACGGCCGCACTCTGCTGTACGCCCTTCCCGGGGACTACGGCGCCGACCTGTGGCAGGTGCCGGCGAACGGCGAAGGCCACCCCCGAAAGGTGGTGGCCTCCGCCGTCTCGCCCGCTGTGACCGGGCCGTGAGCGCGCTCCTGTCCGGCCCGCCTCAGCGCCGCCGCACCAGCGGGAACGGCAGCGTCTCGCGGATCGACAGCCCGGTCAGGAACATCACCAGCCGGTCCACGCCGATGCCCAGACCACCGGTCGGCGGCATCGCGTACTCGAGGGCCTGCAGGAAGTCCTCGTCCAGCTCCATCGCCTCCGGGTCCCCGCCGGCCGCCAGCAGCGACTGCGCGGTGAGCCGCCGGCGCTGCTCGACCGGGTCGGTCAGCTCCGAGTAGGCGGTGCCCAGTTCGGTGCCGAACGCGACCAGGTCCCAGCGCTCGGCGAGCCGCGGATCCTTGCGGTGCTGCCGGGTCAGCGGCGAGACGTCGGTGGGGAAGTCCTTGTAGAACGTGGGGAGCTGGGTCTTCTCCTCCACCAGCCGCTCGTACATCTCCAGCACGATGTCCCCGCGGCCCATCTCCGGTTTCACCGGTACCGAAGCGGCACCGCACAGCCGGCGCAGCCGGTCCGGTTCGGTGTCCGCGTCGACCTCCTCGCCGAGCGCCTCGGAGATCGCGCCGTAGACGGTCTTGACCGGCCAGATCCCCGAGATGTCGTGCTCGACCAGCCGGCCGCTCGCGTCCGCCTTACGGGCCGTGGCGCTGCCGAACGCGGCGATCGCCGCACCCTGGATCAGCTCCCGGGTCAGGTCGAGCATCACGTCGTAGTCGGCGAACGCCTGGTAGGCCTCCAGCATCGTGAACTCGGGGTTGTGCTTGTAGGAGATGCCCTCGTTGCGGAAGGTCCGCCCCATCTCGAAGACCTTCTCCATACCGCCCACACACAGCCGCTTGAGGTACAGCTCCGGCGCGATGCGCAGATACAGGTCGAGGTCGTAGGCGTTGATGTGGGTGTGGAACGGGCGGGCGTTGGCGCCGCCGTGGATCTGCTGCAGCATCGGCGTCTCGACCTCGAGGTAACCGCGGTCGATCAGGCCCTGGCGCAGCGCCTGCACGGCCGTGCTGCGGGCCCGTACGTTCTCCCGCGCGTCCGTCGAGACGACCAGGTCCACATAGCGCTGGCGGACCTTGGCCTCGGGGTCGGACAGCCCGCGCCGCTTGTCCGGCAGCGGGCGCAGGCACTTGGCCGTCAGGCGCCACTGGGTCACGAACACGGTCAGCTCACCGCGGTCGCTGCTGCCGACCTCGCCCTCGGCCTCGACATGGTCACCGAGGTCGATGTCCGAGCCGAAGCGGTCCAGCAGCTCCTTGCCGCTGCCGTCCCGGGTCAGCGCGATCTGCAGATCGCCCGACCAGTCCCGCAGCACCGCGAAGAGCACGCCGCCGTGGTCACGGGTGAGCAGCACCCGTCCGGCGATGCTGACCGACTTGCCGGTGCGCACACCCGCCGTGAGGTCGGGGTACTCGTCGCGGACCTGGCCCAGGGTGTGCGTACGCTCCACGCCCACCGGATAGGGGTCGGTGCCGTTCTCCCGCAGCCGCTCCAGCTTGCGGTGGCGCACCCGCACCTGCTCGGGCAGCGCGGCCAGCTCCTGCGCGCGCTGCTCCTCCTCCGTGGCCGGTGCCCTCCGTACCAGGCCCAGCTCGTCCAGCGACGGCAGACCGGCCGTGCTCGCCGGGGCCAGCACCCGCTTCTTGTGTCCCTTGCCCCACAGCTTGCCCAGGCTCGGTACGGCCACGAAGCCCTCGGCGATACCGGAGGCCAGACCGATACGGGCCAGCGCGCCGGCGTCCGCGTAGCACAGGAACCGCGGGTACCACTCGGGGTTGTACTTGGCGTTGGAGCGGTAGAGCGCCTCCAGCTGCCACCACTTGGAGAAGAACAGCAGCAGCCGGCGCCAGAACTTCAGCACCGGTCCGGCACCGATCCGCGCGCCCTCCTCGAAGGCGGAGCGGAACACCGCGAAGTTCAGCGAGATGCGGCGCACGCCCATCGCCCCGGCCTGGGCGCACAGCTGGGCGACCATGAACTCCATCACGCCGTTGGGCGCGGTGCGGTCACGGCGCATCACGTCCAGCGAGATGCCGTCCGGGCCCCACGGCACGAAGGACAGCAGGGCGATCATCTTGCCGTCACCGTCGAACGCCTCGGCCAGCAGGCAGTCCCCGTCCGCGGGGTCGCCCAGCCGGTCCAGCGCCATCGAGAAGCCGCGTTCGGTCTCGGTGTCGCGCCAGGCGTCCGCCCGGTGGATGACCTCCTGCATCTCCTCGTCGGTCAGCGCGGAGTGGCGCCGTACCCGGAAGGTCGCGCCGGCCCGCTCGACGCGGTTGACGGCCTGGCGGGTCACCCGCATCTCGCGGCCGTCCAGGTCGAAGTCCTTGACGTGGAGGATGGCCTCGTCGCCCAGCTGCAGCGCACCGAGCCCGCAGCGGGCGAACGCCTTGGCGCCGCTCTCGCTGGCGCCCATGACGGCCGGCTGCCAGCCGTACCGCCCGGCGACCTCCAGCCACGCCTCGATCGCCTGGGTCCAGGCCTCGCGGTCACCGACCGGGTCACCGCTGGCCAGGCAGACACCGGCCTCGACGCGGTAGGTGACGGCGGCCTTGCCGCTGGGGGAGAAGACCACGGCCTTGTCGCGGCGGGTGGCGAAGTAGCCGAGCGAGTCCTGGCTGCCGTAGCGGTCCAGCAGCGCCCGGATGCGGGCCTCCTCGTCGCCGTGCAGCGCGGCCTCCATCCGCTGCGAACGGAAGAGCGTGGCCGCCGCGTTCAGCAGCGCCAGCGCACCGAGCAGTTCGAGGACGGTGCTGATCCAGTGCGGCGGATGGCCCTCGACCAGATGGCCGCCGACCAGCCCGCCGCAGACGCGGTTGGCGACCCACAGCAGGCGGTTGCCGCCGCCGGCCTCCAGCGTGCCCGGAGCCAGCGTCACCAGCCCCCAGCCGATCAGCACCGCGACCGCCAGTCCGGCGGCCAGCACCCCGATGGCGCGCAGGAACGCGCCCCGCCGGGTGATCGCGTAGAACTCGCGGTGCGCGACGAGCAGCAGCACCAGCGCACCGGTGCACAGCACCAGGGAGAAGGCGAACTCCGCGTACCCGGCGGCCAGGAACAGCGCGTCGGCCAGCACGACCAGCACCATGTAGGCCACGACGAACCACAGCGCCACGCGTTTGCGCGCGGTCATCGCCGCGCCCAACAGGAAGAGGAACACCGCGTAGGCGAAGTTGGGCGCCACTGGGATCGTGAGCGTGTCCAGCCAGTAGATCACCGGGTGGAGCGCGCGCCGCAGGGGCCCGATCAGCGCCGTCAGGGCACAGAAGAGCCCCAGCACGCTGAAGATGATGGCGAAGCCATTGGGGACGCGGCGCCGAAAGCGCCGCCACCCCGTGAGTTGATCCTGGTCCTGCACGGTGCTCATTCCGTCACACTAGGCTCTGAAAGGGGTCTACTGCTCTACGCGAGGGCGCTAGTTTCGCCGCCGGCGGGAACACCGGCATTCCAGTCTCCGATCCCGATGGTCCTCTCGTCTTTCCCTCGCACGGAGGATGCGGTGACCACGACGGGGTCACCCACGTGGACCTTGCCACAAACCCGCGCCGCGGCCGAGTCGGCGCAAGTCCGGCCGATGGTGAAGTTCAGGTCATAGTCCGTCGCGAAGTAGCGTCCGCCGCCGGAGTCCACGCCGCTCAGCTCCGCCCGCAGCGTGATCCGGGTCCCCGGTCTCGAGGGCCGCGCGGGCCGCCAGGCCACCTGGTCCTTGCCGCTGTCGTCCTTGCGCCAGTCCCAGGAGCCCGAAGCGCGGTCGTCGGAGGTGACGCTCAGGCCCCGCAGCACCGCTTCCCGGTCGGTCACCGGGAAGTCGAAGGTGACCGTGATCGGCCGGCCGGCGCCGACCACGGAGCCCTGCCGGCCGGGATCGACCACCAGCTTGTTGAGCTTGGCGGCCTTCGCCGTGGTGAGCGACTCCTTGGTCGTGCCGACGCCGCCCCGCGCGTTCCTCGTCCTGGCGACGAGGGAGTACTTGGTCTCCGGCGCGGCCTTCTCGCTCGACGTCCAGACGGACCCGCCGTCCCCGAGCCCGCCGGGCAGCCGCCGGCCCCTGGGATCGGTGAGCGTCACATCGGTCAGCACCCCGCCCTCGGCGGTCACCTGCAGCGTGTCGCCGGCCTGCACCGTCCTGGTGCCGCTCGCCGCGCCCAGCACCACCTTCACCGGGTCGCCCTTGGACGCCGACGCCGCCGTGCCCCCGCACCAGGTGAACACACCGACGCCGATCACCGGGATCAGCAGGAGTGCGACGCACAGCGGCCAGGGCGGCCGGCGGCGGGGGGAGGGGGTCTGGCTCATGCGGGCTTTCCGTCTGCGGTGCGGGTGGGGCGGAGATGTCGGCCGCTAAGACGGCCGATCCGCATACTCCGTTGCGGGGAGTGACGTGATCCACGTCACGCCACGAGGTGCCGCCTCCCGCCGTGACCCACGGTGATCACCCCAATGGAGCATCGGGCCTCGAACCGGACATACCTCTGAATACGCCAAACTGGCCACCCCTGCCGTCCGTTCGGGCGGCGGTCGAGGAGGTGTGCGTCCCGTGGCTGTTTCCATCTCGGTCGTGCTGCTGCTGGTGATCCTCACGGTGATCTTCCTGCGCAGCGGAAAACTCAAGTTCTCGCACGCCCTGGTGTGCGCACTGCTGGGCTTCTATCTGGCGAGCAGCAGCCTCGCCCCCGACATCCACCAGGGGCTGGCCGGCGCCGCCGACATGGTGAGCAGCGTCCGCCCGTGACCGTGGCGGCCCCCGGCGGTGGCCCGGATCGCCGGGCGGGCCCGACCGCCGCCGGGCACCGGCCGGCCGGTCGCCCACCGCTCACCCGAAGGAGAAGACCCCGACGGCGTTCGGCACCGGCCGCTCCGCGCCGCCCGACGGATGGTTGCGCACCACGACCCGGCCGAAGCCGTCGCCGGTCACCAGCGTCGAGGAGCCGCCGCCGTCCAGGTTCATCGCGTCGCGGGCGCCCAGCTGGTCCATCAGCTCGGCCAGCTCCCGCACCGTCAGTCCGGTCTGCCCCTGCCCCGGCGCCCCGTCCAGCGCCATCAGATACAGCAGCCGGCCACCGGGCCCGATCCCCGCGGACGTACGCACCGCCACCGTCACGGCGTCCAGACCTGCCACCGGCTCGGAGTCCCGCACGATCGGGAAGCCGCCCACCGCGAACCGCAGCGGGACCGGCTGCTGCCCGACGAGGCGGTAGCCGACCGTCACCGGCTCGCCGACATGCAGCGTGCGCAGCTGCCGCGCCCCCTCCTCCCGGCCCACCAGCACCACGCTCCCCGCCGCCACCCCGCCGGCTCCCGGCCGGGCGTCCAGCGCCGAGACCCTGCCGTACCGGACCGTCACCTCCGCGGTCTCCGCGGTGCACGGCGCGGTCCGGTCGGTGTCCGTCCCGCAGGTGGCCCGCACCCGGGACGCCGGGCCCCACTGCGCGGTGTACGCGCCGATGCCGCCCACCGGCAGCGCGTACTGGTTCAGCCCGCGCAGCGGCAGCGCCCCGCCAGGGGTGAGCACCGCGCCGCGCAGCGTGAGCCGGTCCAGCCGCGCCCGGCGGTCGTAGCCGACAGCGATGACGTCCTCGGTGGTCGCGCCGGGCGGCATGACCGGGCCGAACCGCTGCCCGCCCGGTACCGCGCCCTTGAGCTGCCGCCCCGACGCCACCGCCGGGCCCACCGGGGCGCCGGTCGCCTCCACGCCCGGATGCTGGGTCTCGGTGATGTGGAAGAAGTCGCCGTTGACGGCCGCCACCGCGCCGCGGGCCGCGGCCAGTTGGGACACCGGCGCCCGGGCGCCGACCACCCCCGGATGCAGCAGATCGACCGCGACCCGCGGATCGGCCAGGTCGACCGTCAGCAGATGCCCGTGCACGATCCCGCGCGGCACCGTCACCAGGAACTCGTCGTACGCCACACCGGGCGCCACCGCCACGGCATCGAAGCGCCGCACGGTGGTGGCGGCGGTGGCCGGAGGCCCGCCCGCCAGCCCGCCGCCCGCGAGCACCCCCCACACCACCAGCACCGTCAGCACCGCTCGAACCCGGCCGAATCGCTGCTTCACGAGCCCCCCTGACGTCGCGCCAACTGTCCCAGGTGCCGAAGACGTGCACTTCGCGCCGCTCACGCGCCCGATCGTCGAAAAATTACTATCGGCTGGAGATGTCATGGATCTGTACACCCGCGGAACGGCCGTCGTGTCGCCGGACACGGCCCCGGCCGCGCCGAGTGGGTCGTCACCCGGCGTGCCGCCAGGCCGCCTCGACGACCAGCTCCATGTAGCGCGCCCAGTCCCAGAACTCGCCCGGATCGTGGTGGTCGGTGCCGGGCACCTCCACATGGCCGATGATGTGCGCGCGGTCCAGCGGGATCCGGTAGCGGGCGCAGACGGCGGCGGTGAGCCGGGCGGACCGCTCGTACAGCGCGTCGGTGAACCAGGTCGGGTCGTCGATCCAGCCCTCGTGCTCGATGCCGATGCTGCGGGTGTTGTAGCCCCAGTTGCCGGCGTGCCAGGCGACGTCGCGTTCCTTGACGCACTGGGCGAGATGGCCGTCGGCGGACCGTACGACATAGTGTGCGGCCGCCTTGTGCGCGGGGTCCTGGAAGAGCCTGAGGGTGTCCTCGTAGGTCTCCTGCGTCACATGCACCACGACCATGTTGATCGGATACTGCGTGGGGCGGTTGGCGGCGGTGAAGTTGGACGGACTCGCCGGGACCCACTGGACGGGGGGATAGCCGCCGCCGAGCGGTGCCCGCCCGCGTGGAGCGGCCGCGGCGGCGGTGAGGGGAGCGAGCGCGGTCGAGGCGGCGAGTGCGGCGGCACCGGTGATCAGGCGCCGGCGGGCCGGACGGGAAGGATCGTGCGCCATGTGAACTCCTGACAGGGACCGAGGGGGAAGGTCGCGTACATGTCACGCACATCTGTACGTTCATCATGCGCAAGAGGGCATTCCCTGCCAAGGGTGTGGCCGCCTCGCCAATGGCTCGGCCAAAGGCGAAACGGCGAGGTCAGGAGCGGGCATATGACCTGATCGGTCGTCACCCGGGTGCCGCGCCGCCACCCTGACGGACAATCACCGGCGCGGCACCCCGGACGGCAGCCGCCGTCGTCAGTGACCGATCTCCACGTCCTCCAGGATGCCCAGCGCGTCCGGCACCAGCACCGCCGCCGAATAGTAGGCGCTGACCAGGTAATTGATGACGGCCTGGTCGTTGATGCCCATGAAGCGCACCGACAGGCTGGGCTGGTACTCGTCGGGGATACCCGTCTGGTGCAGCCCGATCACCCCCTGGTTCTCCTCGCCGACCCGCAGCGCCAGAATCGAGCTGGTCTGGTCCGGGTTGATCGGGATCTTGTTGCAGGGCAGCAGCGGAATACCCCGCCAGGAACGCACCGCCGCGCCCTCGAACTCGACGGTGCTGGGATAGATGCCCCGCGCGTTCCACTCCCGCCCGATCGCGGCGATGGTGCGCGGATGCGCCAGCAGGAACTGCGTCTTACGGCGCCGCGAGATCAGCTCGTCGAGGTCGTCGGGGGTGGGCGGGCCGCTGCGGGTGTGGATGCGCTGCTTGAGGTCGGCGTTGTGCAGCAGCCCGAACTCGCGGTTGTTGACCATCTCGTGCTCCTGGCGCTCGCGCAGCGCCTCCACGGTCAGCCGCAGCTGCTGGTCCAGCTGGTTCATCGGACCGTTGTAGAGGTCCGCCACGCGCGAGTGCACCTTCAACACGGTCTGCGCGACGCTGAGTTCGTACTCGCGCGGCGCCGTGTCGTAATCGGCGAAGGTGCCGGGCAGGAGCGGTTCGCCGACATGGCCGGCGGCCAGCTCGATGGCCGCCTCACCGTGCTTGTTCTGCGCCGGCACCAGCGCCGCACGGAACTCCTCGACATGGGCGCGCAGCGACTCCGACTCCGCCAGCACCGCCTCGAAGTCGCTGCGGTACAGGGTCAGCGCGGTCACCCGGGTCACCGCCTGCACGGAGTGCTCCCACTCCGCCTCCGGTGACACCAGCGCCGCCGCCCCGATGGCATCGCCGTCGGCGATCGTGCCCAGGGCCGTGTCCTCGCCGTACTTGCCGGTGCCCGTCCGGTCGAGCTTGCCGTGGGCGATCAGGATGACCCGGTCGGTCGGCGCTCCCTTGCGCACCAGCACATCGCCGGGGGCGAACTCCCGCTGGACGAACCGGCCGGCCAGCGCCTCCAGCGTCGCGCTGTCGTCGAAGCCGCGCAGCGGCGCCAGTTCCCGCAACTCCGCGGGGATCACCCGGACTTCGGTGCCGGTCGAGACGAACTCGATCCGGCCGTCACCGAGGGTGTGCGTGAGCCGGCGGTTGACGCGGTACGTGCCGCCGGAGACCTGGGTCCAGGGCAGCACGCGCAGCAGCCAGCGGGAGGAGATCCCCTGCATCTGCGGCGGCGTCTTGGTCGTGGTCGCCAGCTTGCGGGCCGCCGACGTGTCCAGGCTGGAACGGTTCTGCTCGATCCCGGAAGGCTGCGGGCCGGACGTCGGGTCCACCGATGTGGTCATGGAGAAGGCTCACCTGTTCTGTGGGGTGCGGTGCGTACGTGGCGTGCTGCCATGGCGCCGGGGCGGGGATGCGGGCCGCCCAGGGCGCGCGATCTCTTTCCGCGCGTCTGCTCAGTGGCCGATCTGCACGTCCTCGAGGACGCCCAGCGCGTCGGGCACGAGAATGGCCGCCGAATAGTAGGCGCTGACGAGGTACTTGATGACTGCCCGGTCGTCGAGACCCATGAAACGCACCGAAAGGCTCGGCTCGTATTCATCGGGAATTCCGGTCTGGTGCAGACCGACCACACCCTGATTCTCCTCGCCGGTACGCAGCAGCAGAATGGAACTGGTCCGCTCCTTCGTCACCGGAATCTTGTTGCACGGGAAGATCGGCACCCCGCGCCAGGACGGCAGCGAATGCCCCATAAAGTCCACCGCGGTCGGATACAGCCCCCGAGCACTGCATTCCCGGCCGATCGCGGCGATCGTCTGCGGGTGGGCGAGCAGAAAGCCCGGGTCCTTCCAGACCGTCGCGAGCAGCTCGTCGAGGTCGTCGGGGGTGGGCGGGCCGCTGCGGGCGTGCACACGCTGCTTGAGGTCCGCGTTGTGCAGCAGCCCGAACTCGGGATTGTTGATCAGCTCGCTCTCCTGGCGCTCGCGCAGCGCCTGGATCGTGAGCTTCAGCTGCTCCTCGACCTGGTTCATCGGGTCGCTGTAGAGGTCACCGACCCGGCTGTGGGCGCGCAGCACCGTCTGGGCGACGCTGAGTTCGTACTCCCGCGGCGTCAGGTCGTAGTCGACGAACGTGCCGGGCAGCGCGGGCTCGCCGTGGTGCCCGGAGGCGACCGAGACCGCGGACTCGCCGCTGTCGTTCGTCGGGTGCGCCGGGTCCGTCACGCCCGCGGCAAGGTGGTCGCGCAGCTCGGGGGAGCGGTCGACGACCTCCTGCGCGGCCTGCCGCGACAGCGCCAGGACGGTCACCCGGGTCACCGCGCGATAGGTGAACTGCCAGGTCCCCTCGGCGGCGGTCAGCGGCCCGTCACCGAGGTGGTCGCCGCCGGCCAGCGCCTCGAGCGCGGTCTCCTCGCCGTATTTGCCGCTGCCGATGCGGTCCACCCGGCCGTGCACGATCAGCACCAGCCGGTCGTCCGGCGTGCCGGCCTCGGCGATCAGCTCGCCGGGCGCGTAGGCGTGCTGGGTGAATCGCTCGCCGAGCGCCGCGAGGACCTCGGTATCGGTGAATTGCCGCAGGGCGGGCAGCTCGCGCAGCTCATCGGGGATCACCGAGACATCGGAGCCGCTGATGGCGAAATCGATGCGTCCGTCACCGAGGGTGTAGGTCAGCCGGCGGTTGACGCGGTAGGTGCCGCCGGACACCTGCACCCAGGGCAGCAGCCGCAGCAGCCAGCGGGACGTGATGCCCTGCATCTGCGGCGGGGTTTTGGTGGTGGTCGCCAAATTCCGTGCGGCGGTGGTACTCAGGCTGGAATTCGGGGCGTTTTCCGCACTGCCGTGCAGTGATTCGTCGGCAATCGTCACAATGCGACCTATCTCCTCGAAGGGTGCGATGCGGCCGCCCCGAAACCCTCCGTCACGACAGTTCCGCGGCAGCCCGCCGAACCGACCGTAGTCGGACGCTTTTTATCGGCACAATCGCTCGATGGAGTGGCATGGAAATCTCTTTCCATGGAAAGGTTTAGGCGATTCAGCCCCGGGGAGAGTGTGCCGGGGCGCGGAAGTTGAGGGGATCGTCGAGCACGGCCTGGAGGGCGGCGTGTGCCGCACCGAGCAGGGGGCCGTCCGCGCCCAGCCGCGACACCGTCACCTTCGGCCCGCCACTGCGCGACGGATCCGCCGCGACCGCCGTCCGCAGCACCAACTCCCGCTCCAGGGACGGCAGGACCCAAGGCGCCGGCCCGGCCAGCGCACCGCCCAGGACCACCGCCTGGGGATCGAGCAGGTTCGCCGCCCCCGCGAGCGCGATCCCCAGCGCCGTACCCGCCTCGCCCAGTGCCCGTACTGTGGCCGCGTCCCCGTCGGCGGCCCGGCGCGCCAGCATCGCCATACGAGCCCCAGGCCCCGGATGCGCGGCCACCGCCCCCTCGGGCGTGATCCCGGCCGCGCGCAGTACGGCCGGTTCGCCCGCGTACAGCTCCAGGCAGCCGCGCCCGCCGCAGTCGCAGCGGCGGCCGTCCGGATACACCGGGACGTGCCCCAGCTCTCCTGCGAACCCCCGTGCCCCCCGCAGCAGTTGACCGTCCACCACGACCGCGCCACCGATCCCGATCTCCGCCGAGACATGCACGAAGTTCGCGGATGCTCCCGGCGGTTCGGCGCCGTCACCGCACCACAGCTCGGCCAACGCGCCCAGGTCGGCCTCGTTCTCCACGGTCAGCGGGATGCCGTCGAAGCCGTGCCCCGGGGCCGCCGCCGAGGCCAGCCCCGGCGCCAGGTCGGCCGCCCGCCAGCCGAGGTTGGGCGCGTGCACCACCGTCGTCGAGCCCCGGGCGACCAGGCCGGGCACCGCGACCGCCAGCCCGGCCGGCCGCAGCCCCTCCGCCGCGATCCGCGCGGTCACCTCCGCGAGCAGCGCGGACAGCCGCCGCAACACCGGCTCCGGCTCGCTCCGCCGGTTCGCCGCGTCGGCCGCCACCCGCGCCCGCACCCGGCCGCGCAGATCGACCGCGCACACCGCCAGATGGTCGACGCCTATCTCGGCCCCGAGCCCGGCCGGACCGTGGGCGCTCACCGCCAGTTCGCTGCCGGGCCGGCCCCGCCCGCTGGGTGCCGCCCGCCCCGTCTCCACCAGCAGCCCGGACCGCAGCAGCTCCTCCACCAGCGGGGCCACGCCCGCCCGGGTGAGCCCGATCCGCGCCGCGACCGCCGACCGGGACAGCGGCCCCCGCGCGGCCACGGCCCGGAGCACCCGGGCGAGATTACGGCGGCGGATGGCGTGGGGGGTGTCGGCGGTGGGTGGGGGTGTGGCGGGCATGGCGAGCTCCTCGATGTTCGGCCCCCGCCCCCCACCCCCCGTCTCCTGCCCTCCCCCCTACGGGGGGAGGGCAGGAGGGGGGCGGGGGAGGGTGTGTGGGTGGGGTGAGGGGGGCGGCAAAACGCCAGAACCCGGCTGATTTCACCAGCCCGGCCGAACCGCCTGCCCCCGCAGCAGTTCCTCGCCGTGCGCCAGCGTCGCCCGGATCCGCTCCCAGGCGGCCGCGTCGCGCTCCTGCGCCTCGTACTCCGCGCCGCGGGCCGTACCCCAGCGGCGCGCCACCGCCGCCGGGTCCTCGCCCAGCAGCAGCCCCGCCGCCTGCGCCGCGGCACCGAGCGCGACCAGCTCCTGCGCCTCGGGCACCACCACCGGGCGCCCGGACAGCCGCCGCACGGTCTCCCGCCAGGCCCGGCCCTTCGCCCCGCCACCGATCAGCAGCAGCGGAACGTCCGCCGCGATATCCCCGTCGAGCACCCGGTCCAGCGCCTCCAGCAGCGCGAACACCGCGCCGTCGTAGGCGGCCTGCAGCAGCTGGCCGGCCGTGGTCTCGTGCCGCAGCCCGTGCACCAGGCCCGACGCGCCGGGCAGATTCGGGGTCCGCTCACCGTCGAGGAACGGCAGCACCACCACCTCGCCACCCGCCTCCACGGCCTCCCGGTCGCGGCCCAGCAGCGCCGCCACCCGGTCCACGGCGAGCGTGCAGTTCAGGGTGCAGGCCAACGGCAGCCAGTCGCCGCGGGCATCGGCGAAGCCCGCCACGACGCCGGTCGGATCGGTGGGCCGGTGGGCCGAGACCGCGTAGACCGTCCCCGAGGTGCCCAGGCTCAGCACCGGCTGCCCCGGGCGCAGCCCCAGGCCGAGCGCCGCCGCCATGTTGTCGCCGGTCCCGGCGGCCACCAGCGCACCGTGCGGCAGCGGCAGGTCGTCGGCGTGCACGGTCCCGGCGGCCTCCCCCGGGAGGGCCACCCGCGGCAGCGCCTTCGGGTCCAGCCCGACGTGGGCGAGGATGTCCGCGTCGTACGACCCGGTCGACGACGCCCACCAGCCGGTGCCCGACGCATCGCCGCGGTCGGTGACGGCCTGGCCGGTCAGCCGCTCGACGAGGTAGTCGTGCGGCAGCCGCACCGCGGCGGTGGCGGCGGCCGCCGAAGGCTCGTTGGCCCGCAGCCAGGCCCACTTGGCCACGGTGAACGCCGGCGTCGGCACGCTCCCGATCCGGTCCGCCCAGGCCTTCGCGCCGCCCCGCTCCGCGATCAGGTGCTCGCTCTGCGCCGCCGGGCGCACGTCGTTCCACAAGATCGCCGGGCGCACCGGCTCACCGGCCGCGTCCAGCGTCACCAGCCCGTGCTGCTGCCCGCCGACGGACACCGCCGAGGCCTGCCGCGCCGCGTCGCCGCACTGCGTCAGCGCCTCGCCCAGTGCCCGCCACCACTGCCGCGGGTCGCTCTGGCGGCCCTCGCCGCCGCTGACCGTGTGCGGCGCCTGGCCCCGGGCGATGACCACACCGGTCTCCGCGTCCACGACCAGCGCCTTGGTGGACTGCGTCGAGCTGTCCACCCCGACGACGAGCGGTCCCGCTGCCTGTGCGCCCATCGTGCACTCTCCCTCGGCGCCCGTATCCCATGGTCCGTGTCCAGGGGGTTCCCCGGTGTGCTGCCGCATATTAGTTTGACCGCGGAATTTGTAAAGTGCGTTGACTAAATGACCGAGGGAGTCGCGATGCGCCACCAGCCCGTGCCCGAGGACAAGTTCACCTTCGGCCTGTGGACGGTCGGCTGGCAGGGCCGCGACCCGTTCGGCGACCCCACCCGGCGCGCCCTGGACCCCGTCGAATCCGTCCACCGCCTCGCCGCTCTCGGCGCGTACGGCGTCACCTTCCACGACGACGACCTGATCCCCTCCGGCGCCGGCGACATCAAGCGCGCGGCCGCCGTCACGCGCTTCCGGCAGGCACTGGACGCCACCGGGCTCGTCGTCCCGATGGCGACCACCAACCTCTTCACCCACCCCGTCTTCAAGGACGGCGCCTTCACCGCCAACGACCGCGGCGTCCGCCGCTACGCCCTGCGCAAGACGCTGCGCAACATCGACCTCGCCGCCGAGCTGGGAGCCCGTACGTACGTCGCGTGGGGCGGGCGCGAAGGCGCGGAGTCCGGCGCCGCCAAGGACGTACGAGCCGCCCTGGACCGGATGCGGGAGGCCTTCGACCTCCTCGGCCAGTACGTCGTCGAGCAGGGCTACGACCTGCGGTTCGCCATCGAGCCCAAGCCCAACGAACCGCGCGGCGACATCCTGCTGCCCACCGTCGGCCACGCCCTGGCCTTCATCGAACGGCTGGAGCGTCCCGAGCTCTACGGCGTCAACCCGGAGGTTGGGCACGAGCAGATGGCCGGGCTGAACTTCCCGCACGGCATCGCCCAGGCGCTGTGGGCGGGCAAGCTCTTCCACATCGACCTCAACGGCCAGAACGGGATCAAGTACGACCAGGACCTCCGCTTCGGCGCGGGCGATCTGCGGTCCGCCTTCTGGCTGGTCGACCTCCTGGAGACGGCCGGCTACGACGGGCCGCGGCACTTCGACTTCAAGCCGCCGCGCACCGAGGACCTGGACGGTGTCTGGGCCTCGGCGGCCGGCTGCATGCGCAACTACCTGATCCTCAAGGAGCGCGCGGCGGCCTTCCGCGCCGCCCCGGCCGTCCAGGAGGCGCTGCGCGCCGCCCGCCTCGACCAGCTGGCCCGTCCCACGGCCGAGGACGGCCTGGCCGGGCTGCTCGCCGACGCGACCGCCTACGAGACCTTCGATCCCGCGGCGGCCGCGGCCCGGGGGATGGCCTTCGAGCAGCTGGACCAGTTGGCGCTGGAGCATCTGCTGGGCACGGCCTGAGGTGGGCGGCCGCGGGCGATCGTCGCGCCGCGGTCCCCGCCGGGCGGCCGGTGCCCGTCAGCCGAGCAGCTTGCGCGCGTAGGCGAGCTCCGCGGCCCGGTGTTCGCCGCCGCCGCTCTCATGGGCGTTGAACAGCCACACCTTCAGTTCCTTCTCGCCCGCGTAGTGGTGGAACGCGGCGAAGCCGGTGGACGGCGGGGCCACCGCGTCGCGCAGCGCCGTGCCGAAGAGCGCCGGGGCGGTGGCGCGGGCCGCGAAGTTCAGGCCGTCGAAGTGGTCCAGAGTGTGCAGGGCGGTGTCGATATGACGGCGGGCGCCCGCGAAGTAGCGGGTGAGCTCGCCGTACGGGCCCTCGTCGGTGATGTCGAGCGCGCGCCGGATATGCGTCAGGAACGGCACGTGGATCAGCGCGCCGGCCAGCCCGGGGACCAGTGCGGTCATCGCCAGGGCGAGGGCGCCGCCCTGGCTGCGGCCGGCGACCACGATCCGGTCGGCGTCCACGTCGTCGTGGCCGCGGGCCGCCTCCACCGCCCGTACGGCGTCGGTGATCAGCCGCCGGTAGTAGTAGTCGTCCGGGTCGAGCAGGCCCTGGGTCATTTTGCCGGGCACCCCCGGATTGCCGTAGCCGGCCGGGTCTGGGGTGTCGCCGGGGCGGTCGGGGCCGCTCTGGCCCCGGGTGTCCATCACCAGCGTGGCGTACCCCGCGGACGGCCACAGCAGCCAGTCGTGCGGCAGCAGCCGGCCGCCCCCGTAGCCCAGGTACTGCACGACGCACGGCAGCGGCCGGGCACCGGCGCGCGGCGTCAGGAACCAGCCGCGGATGCGGTGCCCGCCGAAGCCGGAGAACGCGGCGTCGTAGCAGCGCAGCAGGGGCAGTCCGGGGTCGATCTCGGTGAAGCGCGCGTCGAGGTCGTGGGCACGTGCCTCGTGCAGGGTGCGCTGCCAGAACGCGTCGAAGCCGGCCGGTTCGGGAAGCGGTGGGCGGTAGCTGCGCAGCTCGTCCAGGGGCAGGTCGGTGAACACGCGAAACCTCCGGGCCGTAGGGTGGCTTGCTGCCTGTCGCCAACGGTGCCCACGGGGCGGACATTTCAGACCCGGAATGTTCCAGGTTGGTCACCGAGTCCCTTAAAACCCCGTAAAGAAGCGATCATTTCCGCTATGAGTTTTCCTCCGCCTCCGCCGTCGAACCAGCCGCAACCGCCGAACCAGCCGCCCCACAACAACCCGGGCGGATTCGGCCCGCCGGCCGGCGGCTACGGCCCCGGCGGTCAGGCCCAGGGCGGATACGGTCCCGGTGGCTACCCCCCGCCCCCGGGCGGCAACCAGGCCCCCGGTGGCTTCGGCCCGCCGGCCGGCGGCTACGGCCCTCCGGGAGCGGGCGGCCCGTCCGGCCCCGGCGGCTGGCAGCAGCAGCCGCCCGGCCCGCCCGGAGGCGGCGGCAACGGAAAGGTCATCGCGGCGATCATCGGGGCCGGTGTGGTCGCGCTGGCCGCCGTCATCACCTTCGTCGTGATCGCCAACGACGATGACGACGACAACAACCGCGCCCGGCCGTCGTCCAGTTCGAGCACGAGCGCCACGCCCTCCGGCAGCGCGTCCCCCTCCGCGTCCCCCTCGCCCTCCGAGTCCTCCGGCGATACGGGCTACGGAAGCACGCCCACGCCCACCAGCAGCACGATCCCCTTCTATCTGCTGAAGGTCGGCGACTGCTACGACCTCCCGAAGGACGGGCGCGGCAACAACGACGCGGCCTCCTGCGACGGCCCGCACGACGCCGAGGTCGTCACCACCCACCGCCTCGGCGCCGGCCTGACCACCGAATCCGACATCAAGGACAAGGCGTCCGCGCTGTGCCGCAACGAGCTGGAGCGCAAGGCGGCCCGGCAGCCCGCCGGCACCGCCGAGGGCACCTACGTCCAGTACCCCTCCCTCAGGGGCTACAAGTTCGGCATCAAGTCCGTCAGCTGCAGCCTGATGGGCAACCGGTCCGGCACCAAGAAGCTCACCAAGCCGCTGTCCTGAACCGGACGGTCACCACCGTCGTCGGCACCCCGCCGTCCAGGAGACGGCCCTGAGCGTCGAACGCGCCAGGGCCGTCGGCCGTGCCGAAGGCGTTGTCGCCGACGAGGGGCGGGGTGCGGCGGCCGCCGACCGCGACGCCCCCGGCCTTCAGAAAGGCGTCGCGGCCCTGACCGGTCAGACCTGTTCGACCGCCGCGTCCCCGCCCGGGTCCGCGACCTCACCCATCTCCGCGGCCGCCGGATCCAGCACCCGCGCCAGGAACGTCCGGGTCCGCTCGTGCCGGGGAGCGCCCACCACCTGCTCGGGAGTGCCCTCCTCGACGATCACCCCGCCGTCCATGAACACCACCCGGTCGGCGACCTCCCGGGCGAAGCTCATCTCATGGGTGACGACCAGCATCGTCATACCGTCCCGCGCCAGCCCCCGCATCACCGCCAGCACATCGCCGACCAGCTCGGGATCGAGGGCCGAGGTCGGCTCGTCGAAGAGCATCAGCTCCGGTTCCATGGACAGCGCGCGGGCGATCGCCACCCGCTGCTGCTGCCCGCCCGACAGCTGCGCCGGATAGGCCGCCGCCTTGTCGCTCAGCCCGACCCGCTCCAGGTTGGCGCGGGCGATCCGCTCCGCGTCGGCGCGGTCGCGGCGCAGCACCCGCCGCTGAGCGATCGTCAGGTTCTCCAGCGCGGTCAGATGCGGAAAGAGGTTGAAGGCCTGGAAGACCATCCCGATCCGCCGCCGGACCAGATCGATGTCCACGTCCGGGTCGGTGACGTCGGTCCCGGCCACCGTGACCCGTCCCGCGCTGGGCTCCTCCAGCAGGTTCACGCAGCGCAGCAGCGTCGACTTGCCGGACCCGGAGGGCCCGATGACGCACACCACCTCTCCGCGCGCCACCGAGAAGTCGACCCCGCGCAGCACCTCCAGCTCGCCGAACGCCTTGCGCAGGCCCTGTACGTCGATGGCCTTCGCGTCCTCGGCGGACGCGGCCGCCCGATCCGTCGTCATGCCGCTCACCTGGCCTTCGCCGTACGGGCTTCCAACCGCCGGACCAACTGGCCGAGCGGCAGGGTGATCACGAGGTAGAGCAGCCCGGCGATCAGGATCGGGGTCAGGCTCTTGTGCTCATTGAGCGCGTCCCGGCCGAAGTTGGCCAGCTCGAACTGATGGAGCGCCAGCCCCAGCAGATAGACCAGCGAGGAATCCTTCGTCAGCAGGATCAGTTCGTTGGTCAGCGGCGGCAGCACGATGCGGAACGCCTGCGGAATGACGATCGACACCATCGCCCGGCCGTGCGACATCCCCAGCGAACGCGCCGCCTCCGTCTGGCCCTTGGGCACCGCCTGAATTCCCGCCCGGATGGTCTCCGCCATATACGCGGCGCCCACCAGGCCGAGCGACAGCATCACCGTCACGTTCATGTCGAGCGCGACCTCGAAGGCCAGCGGAACACCGAAACCCAGCGCGATGAACACCAGCAGCGCCGGGATTCCGCGGAAGAACTCGATATAGGTGATGGCGATCCAGCGGTACGGCGGCACCGACGACAGCCGCATCAGCGCCAGCACCAGGCCGAGCGCGAGGCCGAACCCGAATCCGAGCAGGGTGTACAGAACGGTGTTGACCAGCGCCGTGGTGATGATCTCGGGGAACAGCGCCTTGGCGACCTCGACGTCGAAGAACGCCGACCGCAGCTGGTGCCAGTCGGCGACCAGCGCGATGACCACCACGGCGACCACCAGGACGCCGTACTGCACGCCGCGGATCAGCCGCGCGCGCCGTCTTTTGGACAGGGGCATCAGGACCGGCCTCAGCTCTGCGGTGTGGTGCCGAACCACTTCTTGTAGATCCGGTCGTAACTTCCGTCGGACTTCGCCTTCTTGATGACTTCGTTGATCTTCTTGCGCAGGGCGTCGTTGCCGGTGCGCACGCCGATTCCGTAGTGCTCACCGGTGTTGAATTCCGCGGTGACCTCGGTGTCCGCATTCTGCTTCACATAGTCGAAGAGCACACCGTTGTCGTTGATACCGGCATCGACCTGGCCGGACTTCACCGCGGTCAGCAGCAGCCCCAGATCCTCGAACTCCACCAGCTCGACGCCCTTGCCGTGCTCCTTGGCGTAGATCCCGCCGGTGGTGGCCTTCTGATAGCCGAGCTTCTTGCCCTTGAGGTCCTCGACCTTCTTGTAGGCCTTGCCCTTCTTGGTCAACAGCGCCTGGGTGGCGTTGAAATAGGGATCGGAGAAATCCATCACCTTGTCCCGGGCCGGCGTGATCGTCATGCCGGCCGCGGCCAGATCGCACTTGCGGACGGTGAAGTCCTGACCGGTCTCGATGCCTTCGAAGGGCGTGTTGACGATCTCCTGCTTGACGCCCAGGTCCTTGGCGACCAGATCCACCAGGTCCACGTCGAACCCGACGACCTTGCCGTCCTTCTTCACCTGGAACGGCGCGTACGGAAGGTGGGTGCAGGTCTTGAGAGTGCCGGAGGAGACCAGCTCCAGGCCGCCGGAACCCTTCTTGCCGTCGGACTTGGTGCTGGTGCACCCCGCCAGAACGGCGACGGCCGCGGCAACGGCTATGACAGGCAACGCTGAGCGAGCGGACACCGGTCCTCCAGTGCGGGACGAAGATCAACCATGTGGTGCGTGCTGCGATGTGGCTGCATCCTGCCACCCACCAGGAGGACTGTCGCCGCCGCTTCGGTTGCGTCTGTGTAACGCCTTCGACCCGCGTACACGTACGAACCGACCGGCGGTCCCGCTTTTCCGGCCGCCCGCTCAGCGGCCCAGACCGGCCGCCAGCCCGGCGATCACGTCCGGCCCCACCCGGCAGCAGCCGCCGATGAGCCGGGCGCCGTCCGCCGCCCAGCCGGCGACCCGGTCCGCGCCGAACGCCGGGTTGCCGTACCACGCCCGCGCCTCGGCGTCCCAGCTCTCCCCGCTGTTGGGGTAGACCACCACCGGCTTGCCGGTGACCCGCGCGGCCGTCCGCACCGCCTGGTCCGCGTCGTCGGGCGCGCAGCAGTTCACCCCCACCGCGATGACCTCGTCCGCGTCGGCCGCCGGCGCGAACGCCTCGGCCAGCGGCTGCCCGGCCCGGGTGCGGTCCCCCGCGACGCTGTACGACAGATAGGCCGGCACCCCGAGCCCGCGGACCGCCCGCAGCAGCGCCCGGGCCTCGTCGGCGTCCGGCACGGTCTCCAGCGCCAGCACGTCGGGCCGCGCCGCGGCCAGCACCTCCAGCCGCGGCCGGTGGAACCGCTCCAGCTCCGCCACCGACAGGCCGTAGCGGCCGCGGTATTCGGAGCCGTCCGCCAGCATCGCCCCGTACGGACCCGCCGACGCGGCCACATACAGCGGCCCCGCGATCCCGCCGGCCTGCGCCAGCCCGGCCGCCTCGCGGGCCAGTGCCACGCTCCGGCGCAGCAGCTCCGCGGCCTGCTCCTCGGCGATGCCGCGCCGCGCGAAGCCCTCGAACGTCGCCTGATAGCTGGAGGTGATCGCGACCTGCGCCCCGGCCTGGTAGTACGCCAGATGCGCCCGCACGACGGCCTGCGGCTCCTCGGCCAGCAGCCGGGCCGACCACAGCGCGTCGCTGAGGTCGGCTCCGGCGGCCTCCAGCTGATTGGACAGCCCGCCGTCGAGGACGACCGGCCCCGCGGCGAGCGCGTCGGCGAGCGAAGGGGAGGTGCTGACCATGGTGCGAAGCCTCTCGATGCGCGGTGCCGGCCGGGCGATCTGCCGCCCGGCCCGCCGGATTCCCGGCCCGGTGCGCCGGTCGTCCACTCTCCCTTCGGATCGTAGCGCCGGCCACTGACACCGCCGGCGGCCGGCGCCTCGCCCCGGCGCCCCGCGACGCGGTGACGCTCAGCGCAGCGACGAGAACACGAACGAGAACCGCGCCGGCGCCGCCTCCAGCCGGTGCCGCGGCAGCACCCCCGGCCCGCACGACTGGCTGCCGATGCCGTGCTGCGCGTGGTCGAGATGCAGCCAGAGGTCCTCACCGGGCCGCAGGTCCGTGGTGTGCCGGGCCGCGGTCAGCTCCTCGTCGGTCCACCGACGGGCGGAGAAGGAGAAGTCCGGGTCGCCCTCGATGCGCAGCCCCGAGCCGTCCGTACGGGTCAGCCGCACCCAGCGCACCCCGGGCCGCGCGCCGTTCTCCTGCGGCCGGACGTACGGCGTCTGCAGCGCGTCCACCGGCATCGCCCAGCGGCCGAGCTGCGCCGCCTGCCGGGTGTCCGGATAGCCCTCGCCGGGCCCGCCGCCGAACCACTGCGCGAACCCCAGGCTGCCGCTCACCGACATCCGCACCCCGAGCCTCGGCAGCGCAACCGGCCACTCGCCCTCGGGATCGACGGTCAACTCCAGCCGCAGCGACTCGCGGTGGGCGCTCCACCGGTAGACCGCGCGCAGCGCCAGGGGCGACCCGGCCGGCGCGACCCGGGTACGCACCACCAGGGCCTGCGGGCCGGACTCGACGGCATCGACGCGGTGCCGCATCCGGTGCAGACCGAGCCGCCGCCACTCGGTGGCCGGCCGCGGTCCCGGCTGCCAGGGCGCGGCCTCGTCGTTGTCGGTCGGCGCCCGCCAGACGTCCAGCCGGGGGCCGCGGAGCTGTACGCCGTCCAGATAGCCGAGCGCCCCCGTGGTGGCGTCGAAGGTCCCCGGACCGAGGAGGATCACATTGCCCTCACCGCGGCGCGGCCTGGCGGTGGCCGCCGGGAGAGCGGCGACGGGGCGCCCGCCGGCCGGCACCTGGCCCCAGGCGATCTCGTGCCCGGCCGGCGCCCACGCGGCGTCCTCGTCCAGCACCGCCCGCACCGTCCAGACGGCCTCCCCCTCGCCGTGCTCCCCGGCCGGCGCCTCCGGCAGCGCCACCACGGCCGACTCGCCCGGCGCCAGCGCCGGCACCTCCAGCCGCCCGTGTCCGTACACCTCGCCCTCCACCTCGTACCGCCAGAGGAAGTCGAGGTGCCCCAGGCCGGCGAAGTCGTACAGATTGGTGATCCGGACCGCGTCGGTTCGGCCGCCGCCCGTGGCCTCGTCCGCGATCCGCACCGGCTCGACGACCTTCTTGAACTCGATCAGGCCCGGTGAGGGCACCCGGTCGGGGAAGACCAGCCCGTCGCAGACGAAGTTCCCGTCGTGCAGCTCCTCGCCGAAGTCGCCGCCGTAGGCGTGGAACACCGCACCGTCCGGTGTGCGCTGCCGCAGCCCGTGATCGATCCACTCCCACACGAAACCGCCCTGGCAGCGCGGGTAGGTCTCGAACAGCCGCTGGTACTCGCTCAGTCCGCCCGGCCCGTTGCCCATCGCGTGCGCGTACTCGCAGAGCAGGAAGGGCAGTCCACGCCGCCGGGCATCGAGGTCCGGATCGGCCAGCGGCTCCTCGGCGCGCCGCCCGATGCGCTCCACCTCGGCGTGGTCGGCGTACATCCGGGAGTAGACGTCGGTGTCGGCGCAGCTGCGGTCGCCCTCGTAGTGCAGCGGGCGGGACGGGTCGCGCTCGCGCATCCAGGCGGCCATCGCGGAGAGCCCGCGGCCCGTCCCGCACTCGTTGCCCAGCGACCACAGCACGATGCTCGGGTGGTTCTTGTCCCGCTCGACCATCCGGCGGGCCCGGTCGAGCAGGGCCGGCTCCCAGCGCTCGTCGTCGACCGGGTTGTCCCGCCAGCCCTGCTGGGCGAAGCCGTGCGTCTCCAGATCGCACTCGTCGACGACCCACATGCCCAGCTCGTCGCAGAGGTCGAGGAACGTTGGGTGCGGCGGATAGTGGCTGGTGCGCACCGCGTTGATGTTGTGCCGCTTCATCAGCAGCAGATCGCGGCGCATCGTCTCCGGGCCGACGGTGCGCCCGTAAAGCGGGTGGAACTCATGGCGGTTGACGCCGCGCAGCAGGATCCGGCGGCCGTTGACCTTCAGCAGTCCGTCCTCGACCCGGACCGTACGGAACCCGATCCGCAGCGGGATCCGCTCGCCGGCGGTGACCAGCTCCCCGTCGTAGAGGTGCGGCTCCTCGGCGGTCCAGGGGCGTACCGCGACCGCCGCGCGCTGTCCGGTCGCCAGATCGAGCCCCAGCTCCGGTACGGTCACCCGCCCGCCGGGCTCGCACTCCACGCGCAGCGTGCCCTGCCCGGTGACGTGGTCGAACCCGGCGTGCACGAAGTGGTCGACGACCGAGCCCTCGGGACGGCGGTGGAGCGACACGTTCCGGAAGATGCCCGGCAGCCACCACTGGTCCTGGTCCTCCAGATAGCTGCCCGACGACCACTGGTGGACCCGCACCGCCAGCACGTTGCGGCACGGCCGCAGCAGATGCCCGACCTCGAACTCGTGCGGCAGCCGGCTGCCCTTGAAGTGCCCCAGTTCCCGCCCGTTGAGCCACACCCGGGCGCAGGACTCCACCCCGTCGAAGTGCAGCACCGCGGGCCCCTCGTCCCAGCCGTCGGGCAGATCGAAGACGTGCCGGTGGTCGCCGGTGGGGTTCTCGTCCGGCAGCCTCGGCGGATCGACCGGAAAGGGGTAGGCGGTGTTGGTGTACGCGGGCGCGCCGAATCCCTTGAGCGCCCAGGTGCCGGGCACCCGCAGCTGCTGCCACTGGGCGTCGTCGAAGTCCGGGCGGGCGAACGCGTCGTCCTCGGCGTCGGCGCGCGCCGACAGCCGGAACCGCCAGGTGCCGTGCAGCGAGAGCCGGGCGGCGTCCGATCTCGCGTACCAGGCACGCGGCGGCAGCGTGCCGCTGCCGGGCGAGCGGTCCTCGTAGTACCGGAGGCGGGGGTGCGGGCGGCCAGGGGGGTGCGGTGCGCGGTACGTGTCGTCGGCGGTCCCTTGCGGCTGTCCGTAAGCCGGCTGCTGCGGCGCGTGCTGCGAAGTACCGGTCACTGGTCCTCCTGCTGCGGGCGACTTGCCTGGCGGGGGGTGGGCTCAGCGAATCACGGCCGGGGGCACGGCGCAGCCGGATGGGGCGGATCGGGCCAGCCAGGAGCGGTGACCGCCCCTCACCCCCGGGGGCGGCCCGTGGTCGCGCCGCCCCCGGACCGCTCACTCCTGCGCCGACAGCACCGCGAGCGCGCCCGCCGGATCGTCCGTGGCCGGGCCCGCGGGCACCCACCGCCCGCCCTCCCTGCGATACGGCCACCAGCGACCGTCCCGCCCGTAGCGCAGCTGGGCCTCGCCGCCGATGACCGTCCAGCGGTTGCCGGCGGCCCGCAGCCGCGGCCGGGCCTCGCCGTCCCCCCAGCCGGCCGCGAGCCGGCCGGCGGCCCGGGCCAGCGCCGCCGGCTCCGGTGTCCACTCCTCCTCCAAGACCGCGAGTCCGGCGGCGCCGCCCAGCTCCCAGGCCCGTACGGCCAGCGCCAGACCCCCCGGATCGCGCCCCGAACCGGCCGCCAGCCGCGCCGATATCTCCTCCCCGGGCTTCCCCGCCGCCATGCGCACCGCGTCCTGGGCGGGCGTCAGAGGGGGCGGCGGCACACTGTCCGGGTGGCCGGCGCCGAGCGCGTCCGCGAGCAGCTGCCGGGCGCGCGCCGCCGTGTCCTCGATCAGCAACTCCAGTGCGGCCACCGTCACTCCGGGCGCGGGCGGGGTGCCGCCGCCGAGCGCCGGTGCGGCACCGGGAGTGTCGACCGGCGGCGGTGGCGCGGGCAGCGGCGGCAGGATGTCGCGCGCCGCGTACGCCTCGACGGCCGGCACCCCCGCACCCGGCTCCGCGGCCGGTGGGCCCTCGCCGGCGGGCACCGCCGCCCGTGACGCGCTGCGCGCCTGCAGCTCGTCGAGCAGCTCCCGCTCGCCCCGGCCGCGCAACAGCAGCAGTACGAACGGGTCCTCGTCCAGCAGCCGCGCCACCTGGTAGCACAGCGCCGCCGCATGCGCACAGTGGTCCCACGCCCCGCAGTCGCACTCCGACTCCAGGTCGCCGATGCCCGGCAGGAGTTCGATCCCGGCGGCGGCCGCGTCCTCGACCAGGACCGGCGGCATGTCCCGGTCCAGCAGCGCCGCGATATGCCCGGCCCGGTCCGCGACCAGGTCCAAGAAGCGGTCCCAGTCCGCCGCGCTCAGCTGCTGCAGCAGGACGTCGGACCGGTGGCGCGTGTGGTCGCGGTCCTGGACCAGCGCGGTGATCCGCCCCGGGCGTACCGACACCGCGCCGACCGCACCGGCCCGCGCATGCCGCCGGCCCAGTTTGACCTGCTCGCCGTCGAGCGCGGAGTCCTCCAGCGCCTTGAGCCACGCCTGCCCCCACCAACTCCGCGCGAAGGCCCGGCCGCGCGTCGCCGGCAGCGCGGCGAACGTCCGCTCGGGGGCGGCCGCCGCGGCCGCGTCCGGGTACCCCGCCGTGTCGTTCCCGGGTGTGTTCATCGCTCGCTCCCTCGCAGTGCGACCAGGTCCGCCAGCTCGGCGTCGGTGAGTTCGGTGAGCGCGGCCTCGCCGGATCCCAGGACCGCGTCCGCCAACCGCTGCTTACGGCAGAGCATTTCGGCGATCCGGTCCTCGATCGTGCCCTCCGTGACGAACCGGTGCACCTGCACCGGCTGGGTCTGCCCGATGCGGTACGCACGGTCGGTGGCCTGCGCCTCGACGGCCGGGTTCCACCAGCGGTCGAAGTGCACGACATGCGACGCCCGGGTGAGGTTCAGCCCGGTACCGGCCGCCTTCAGCGACAGCAGGAACACCGGCGCCGCACCGTCCTGGAACCGCCGTACCATCTCCTCGCGCCGGGCCACCGGTGTCCCGCCGTGCAGCAGTTGCGTGGGCACGCCCCGAGCCGCCAGATGGGCCTCCAGCAGCCGTGCCATCTGCACGTACTGCGTGAACACCAGCACACTCGCGCCCTCGGACAGGAGGGTGTCGAGCAGTTCGTCCAGCAGCTCGACCTTCCCCGACCGCCCGGAGACCGTGACGGCCGCCGCGCCGTCCCCGGGGCCGTACTCCTTCAGATACTGCGCGGGGTGGTTGCAGATCTGCTTGAGCGAGGTGAGCAGCTTGACGACCAGCCCGCGGCGGGTGAACCCGTCCGTCCCCGAGATCTCCTCGAGCCCCTCGCGCACCACCGCCTCGTACAGCCCGGCCTGCTCCCGGGTCAGCGCCACCGCACGGTCGGTCTCCGTCTTGGGCGGCAGCTCCGGCGCGATCCCCGGATCGGACTTGCGGCGGCGCAGCAGGAAGGGCCGCACCAGCCGGGCCAGCCGCTCGGCCGCCGCGCCCGCCTCCGCGGACGCCGCCACGCCGCCCTCGACGGCCCGCGCATAGCGCGTGCGGAACCGGCCGAGCGGCCCCAGGAGGCCGGGCGTCGTCCAGTCGAGGATCGCCCACAGCTCCGACAGGTTGTTCTCCACAGGGGTGCCGGTCAGCGCCACCCGGGCCTTGGCGGGCAGGGTCCGCAGCGCCTTGGCGGTCGCGGAGAAGGGATTCTTGACGTGCTGCGCCTCGTCGGCGACGACCAGCCCCCAGTCCACCTCCGCGAGCTTCGCGGCATCCAGGCGCATCGTCCCGTACGTGGTCAGGACGAACTCGCCGTCCGCCAGGGAGGCCAGGCCGCGCCGCCCGGCGTGGAAGCGGCGCACCGGTGTGCCCGGCGCGAACTTCTCGATCTCCCGCTGCCAGTTGCCCATGAGGGAGGTGGGGCAGACCACCAGGGTCGGACCGGCGGACGCACGCTCCTGCTGCCGGTGCAGATGCAGCGCGATCAGCGTGATCGTCTTGCCGAGCCCCATGTCGTCGGCGAGACAGGCGCCCAGCCCCAGCGACGTCATCCGGTGCAGCCAGCCGAGACCGCGCAGCTGGTAGTCGCGCAGGGTCGCGGTGAGCGCCGCGGGCTGCCGGACCGGGGTGCCGTCGGTGCCCTCGGGGTCGGCGAGCCGGTCGCGCAGCCGGGCGAGCCAGCCCGTGGCCCGCACCTCCACCCGGCCGCCCGCCGGGTCCTCGGCACTGCCGGTGAGCGCGGCGCCGAGCGCGTCGAGCGGGGCGACCTTGCGGTCCCGGCGGTCCCGGGCGGCCCGTACGGCCTCCGGGTCGATCAGCACCCACTGGTCGCGCAGCCGGACCAGCGGCCGTCCCGCCTCGGCGAGCCGGTCCAGCTCCGCCCTGTCGATCTCCTGGTCGCCCACCGCGAACCGCCAGCTGAACGACAGCAGCGCGTTCGCCGACAGCAGGGACGGCAGCGCCGACTCCGGCCCGTCCGGACCGGTGCCGTCCGCCGCCTCGGGCGGCCCCACCACGGCCCGGCTGGTCAGGGTGCGCGCCAGCGCCTTCGGCCAGTGGACCTGCACCCCGGCGGCGGCCAGCGCACGCGAGGCCGGCCCGAGCAGTTCGGCGACCTCCTCGTCGGCGAGCGGGAGCGCGTCGGGCACCGCCGCGGACAGCAGCGGGGTGAGCGGAGCCCAGGCGCCGGCCGCGCGGCGCAGCGTCAGCAGCGTGTCCATCCGCGCCCGGGGTCCGAACGCCTGCCCCGCGGGCGAGGCTCCCACCCACACCTCGGCGGCGTCCGCGACCAGCGCCGGATCGGTGAGGCCGTGCAGCTGCAGTACGGCGGTGAAGGAGGGGGAGGAACCCGTGTCGCCGGGGGCGTGCGAGGCGCCCTGGCCATCGGGGTCGTCCACTCCCTGGACCTCCACCCGCAGGGAGATCCGTACGCCCGCGTCATGGCCGGCGGCGACGTCCGCGGCCCAGGCGCGCTGCTCGGGGACGTGACTCGGCGCGGCCGCCGCGAAGGCCGGCGCGCCGGTGACCAGCGCCGCGGCGGGGGAGCGGGGCAGCCCGTCCGCCACCGCGTCGAGAAAGGCCCGTAGTTGCCGCTCGGGGTCGGGCAGCGCCACCGGGTCGCTGTCCGCAAGGGGGACGGCGTGTGCGTACGGCGGCATCGCGGCCGCGAGATCACGCAGCCGCCCGACGTCCCCCGGATCGAGCGGACCGGCCCGCCAGGCGTCGAACCCCGCCGGGCTCACCCCTGGCAGCAGCCGTCCGCGCGCTGCCAACTGGAGCGCCAGCACGGCCGCGGCGCCCCAGAAGGCCGCCGCCGGATGGGTGCCCCGGGCGGCCCGGGCGCGCGTGAGCACGGGCAGCGCCTCGGCGACGGGCAGCACCAGGGCCGGGACCTCGCACACCTCGACCGCACCGTCCTCGCCGGGCAGGGCGACTCCCAGCCGGTCGTGCGGTGTGTCGGCGACGGGCTCGCCGTCGGGGCGCCAGAAGGCGACCCGTCCGGCTCGTGGCGGATCCGACGGCAGAAAGACCGCCGCACAGCGGGCGAGCTCGGCGGGCCGAGCCGGGGTGACCGTGGGGAGGGAGGGCACTGGGTCCGGGACTCCTCAAGTTTGACTAATGGCGTCTGAAGCGCCCGAGGGTACAGCACGGCGGCGCCGTGCAGGGAACCTGCGGCGTGGAAACGGCGTTCAATGGAGTACACAGAGTGCGGCGGGCGCCGCGAAAGGGGCGTGAAGGATGTCCACACAGGCGAAGGTCGCGATCGGCGGCATTGCGGTGGGAGTGATCCTGCTGTGGCTGCTGCCCTTCTGGGCGGCCGTATTGGTCATGGTCGGCGTCCCGGCCGTCGCGTATCTGACCCTCGACTCCTCCCAGCGCCGCCGCCTGCGCCGGGTCGGCCGCAAGCAGCTCGGCCGCTGAGCCGACGGGCCCCCGCCGCGGACCGCGGGGGCCCGGGCGGCAGCGCTCAGACCGGCCGCGCCGCCAATTCGTCGAGCGACGCCAGCAGGCCCGGCAGTTCGGGCCCCCGGCCCACGGGGTGCACCTCGCCCGGCTCCTCGTCCAGCAGCACGAACGCGATGTCGTCGGTGCGCGCGACCATGCTCCAGCCGGGACCGTCGACCCGCAGCGTACGGGCCTCCCCGGCCGCGAACGACGACCGCACCCGGCCCGGAGGCGGCGGATCGGCCACATAGCCACGGGCCTCCTTCAGCACCCGCCGCACGCCCTCGTGGGCCTCGTCCCCCGGTGCGGCGAAGCTGACGTCGCCGTCCACCTGCTCGCGCCACGCCGCCCACTGCATCGCGATCTCGTCCGCACCGAGCCGCCGCTGGGCGGGCCCCCACTCCGCGGCGTCCGGCGGTGCGAGCGGCGCCGGATCACCCTCCTCCGGCGGGGGATCGTGCGGCTGCGGCACGCCCGGCGCCGACACGGCCAGGGCCAGCGGCCAACCGGGCAGCGCCGCGACGATGCTGCTCTCCCCGGGCGAGAGGTCGTACTCCATGCCGCAGTCCCAGGCCGCGATCGCACAGGCCACCAGCGACACGTCCTCCGTCGCCACCGTCCAGCGCGCGCCGGAGCCGTCCTGGCCGAGGACCAGCCCATAGCCCTCCGCGTACGGCTCGAGGCCGAGACCCGCGCACACCTCGGGGTAGTCGTCACCGAGCACGCTCGGGAACTGCGCGGGCGTCAGCAGCACCGCCGTCAGCACGAACAACTGGTCGTTGTCGGCGCTCTCGGTCGTGGGCACGAGGCCTCCCCATCCCGGTCCGTGGCTCAGTACGTCGGCGCACCCTAATGGGGTTGGTGGCGGCTTGTCACCAGCCCTACGCTGCGCCTATGTGTTTCTACAGCCGCCGGATGCACTTCGTGTGCCTGAGCTGCCGGACCGCGTGGAAGAAGACGCCGACCGGGCCCGGCCCCGGACACTGCCCGCAGTGCCGCGGCGAGCTGATCGACGCGGGCGCCGACCTGGCGGTCCCCAAGCGCCGGGACGTGACGGGCTGGCGCGCTCTGGAGGCGGTACTGCGCGCGGGCCTGACGTTCCACGGCGGCTGCTGCGGTACGGGCCCCGGCTACCGCCCGCGCACCCCGCGCGAGGTCCGTGAGCGGCTGGCGCTGGCCGGGCGCACCGGTATGCCGGTGCGGCGGGCGCTGGCCGTGGCGGACCCCACGGCGGTCTCCTGAGGCCCCGGAACCACGGAACCACGGAACCGGGCTCCTGAGATGTCGGAACCGGACTCCTGAGGCGACGGAACCGGGCTCCTGAGACGTCGGAATCCGGCCATGCGCCGCCGCATCTGGCGGCCGTCGCCATCCTTCAACCCCCCTGCCCACCCCTAAAATTGCCCTTTCGGCGACCGAAGGGACAGGTGCCAGGTGCGGCGCTACGACTGGCTCAAGGAGATCCGGCGGCTCGACCCGGAGCGCGACTTCCTGCGGATCTACCGCATCATCGCGACGCACGAGTTTCCCTGGGACATCACCAGGGCCCTGGAACTCGCGCTGTACCGCACCTACGCCGTGCCCAGCATCGGCCGGTTACTGGCACGGACGGCCGAACTGACGGACCGCACCCAGAAGCGCTATGACGACACCGCCCTCCTACTGGACGCCGTCCTGGAGCACGGCTTCGACGGCGAGGACGGCCGGACGGCGATCCGCCGTATCAACCAGATGCACCGCCGCTACGACATCACCAACGACGACATGCGCTATGTCCTGTGCACCTTCGTGGTGACCCCCAAGCGCTGGCTCGACGCGTACGGCTGGCGGTGCCTGACCCAGCATGAACTGCGTGCCGTCGCCGCCTACTACCGCACCCTCGGCAGCCATATGGGCATCGCCGAACTCCCGCAGACCTACGAGGACTTCGAGCGGTTCCTCGACGCCTACGAGGCGGCGCACTTCGGCTGGGACGAGGGCGCCCGACGGGTGTCGGACGCCACCTTGGACCTGATGGCGGGCTGGTACGGCCCGCTCGCCCCGGTGGTGCGCGGCGCGAGCAAGGCCCTCCTGGACGACACGCTGCTGACCGCCTTCCGCTACGACCGGCCCAAACCGGCGGTCCAGAGGGCCGTACGCGGCGCCCTGAAGCTGCGCGCCAGGGCCGTACGGCTGCTGCCGCCCCGCCGCACCCCGCACTACGCCCGCCAGAATCCCGAGATCAAGGGCTATCCGAACGGCTTCCGGGTGGCCGAACTGGGCACCTTCCCCGCCCCCCGCCGCACCGGCGGCTGCCCGGTCCCCCACGGAGAGGACCCGGCGGCGTCCTGAACCACGGCCCGGTGGCCGGGCTCAGCCCCGGCGGACCGCCAGCGCCAGATAGCGGTCGTCCTTGTCCTCGTACCGGGTCAGGTCCCAGCCGCTCCCGGCCAGGAGTGGACGCAGATTCGGCTCGGCCCGCAGGTCGTCGGGCGTGAGCGGGCGGCCCTTGCGCGCGGCGAGGGCGGCCCGCCCGATGGGGTGGAAGAGGGCGAGCCGGCCACCGGGGCATACGACCCTGGCCAGTTCGCCGAGCCCGCCGGCCGAGTCCGGCAGATGGGAGATCAGGCCGGCGGCGAAGACCGCGTCCAGGGAGGCCGCGGGCAGCGGCAGCCGGGCCGCGTCCGCGAGCAGCAGCGCCGCATGCCGGCCGCGCCCGGCACGTACGGCGGCCCGCAGCATCTCGGGGGTGAGGTCCGCGCCCAGCACCGCGCCGCGCGGGCCCACCGCCTCCCGCAGCGCGGGCAGCGCACGCCCGGTGCCGCAGCCGGCGTCCAGCACCCGGTCGCCCGCCTGCAGGCCCAGTTCCCCGACGCCCGCCGCATAGGCGGGACCGTCGTCGGGGAACTTGGCGTCCCAGCCGGCGGCGCGGGCCGCGAAGAACGCCCGGACCTCGTGCGGCCGGTCGGCGTGGTGGTCGGTCATGGTGTTCCTTCGGGCGGGGTGCGCCGGGCGGCGAGGGGTGCGGTGACGGCGTACAGGACGCCGGCGACGGCCAGCGCCACCACGACGCCGAGGTTCATGGCGCCCAGCGTGCCCTTCGCGGCGCTGTCGGTCAGCAGGAAGCCTACGGCCCGGGCGATGTGGGGGTCCGCCGAGGTGATCAGGCCCAGCCCGACGGCGGTGGCGACGATCAGCGAGAGCACCGCCGGCCAGCCCAGGGACCGTACGTTTCGCAGGTCGAAACCGGTGTGGCGACGGCGCCACTGCTCCACCAGGAAGACCGCCGTCCAGGCGGCCATCGCCACCCCGATGATCGACAGGAACGCCTGGAACGTGGCGAAGAAGCTGGGCGAGACGAACAGCACGTACCAGCCGCCGACGGCCATCAGCACACCGTCCACCAGGACCGCGAGGTGCCGGCGGACGGGGATGCCCAGCGCCAGCATCGACATGCCCGAGCTGTAGATGTCCATGATCGCACCGGAGGCGAAGCCCCCGATGGCGGTGAGCAGATACGGCACCAGGAACCAGGTCGGCAGCTCCGCCGCGAGGGCGCCCACCGGGTCGGCGGCCGCGGCCTCGGCGAGCTTGGGATCACCGGCGTTCAGCAGCACGCCGAAGACCAGCAGCACCAGGGGCGGCAGCACCCCGCCCAGCGTGGTCCACCCGGTGATCGCCCGCCCGCTGCTCGTACGCGGCAGATAACGGCTGTAGTCCGCGCCGCAGTTGACCCAGCCCAGCCCCAGGAGCGTCATCGCGAACACCACGCCGCCGACGAACGTGCCGAGGTCGCCCGAGCGGCCGTCCCCCAGGGCGGACCACTCGACGCGGTCGGCCATCAGCACCATGTACACCACGGTCAGTACGGTGATGGCCCAGGTCAGATACTTCTGCACCTTCATGATCAGTGCGTGTCCGTAGATGCCGACGACCACCACCGCGATCGCCGTCACCGCGAAGCAGACCGCCTGCGCCGCCGTGGTCGGCGTCCGCCCGTCGGCCTGGGCGAAGGTGCCGGGCGCGACCCGTGCCAGGATCACCGCGCCGCCCAGGGAGGAGAGCGCGACGAGCACGGTCTCCCATCCGACGTTGGAGACATAACTGAATAAAGTGGGCAGCTTGTTGCCCTGTAGCCCGAAGGACGCCCGGCCGATCGCCATGGTGGGCGCGCCCGTACGGGCACCGGCGACCGAGACCAGTCCGACCAGCAGGAACGAGAGCACATAGCCGAGGGCCCCGGTGGCGACCGCCTGCCAGGGGCTGAGGCCGAGGCCCATCAGGTAGATCCCGTAGGCGATGCACAGCAGCGACAGCCCGGATGCGGCCCACGGCCAGAACAGGGACCGGGGCGTGCCGTGCCGCTCGCTGTCCGGCACCGGATCGATGCCGTTGCGTTCCACGGAGCCGGCCGAGGTGTTCGCGGCGGCCGGTCCGAGCTCCTCACGTTCCTGTTGTTGCGTCATGGAGACATGATCTCCCATGGGCCACCGTCGCGGGGAACGAACGTACGACCCAACTACCATGGAAATCAGGGTCGGTGGGATTCTTGATCGAAGAAGACGACGGCTTTGGCGAACGGGCGGAAATCCCCGTCGGCGCCGGGTACGGTCCTCGCCATGGATTCGCGCGGCGCTCTGCCGCCGCCAGGCTCCCCTCGTCGAGCCATGCATCCGTATACCCCGTGACGCGCAGGACCTGCATCCTGGAGGAGACGGCCGATGAACGCCGCACTTGGGGCCCCGGACGGCGCAGCCCCGGTCCCCGACCCCGAGTTGACCCTGAAGATCTTAGTCGCGGGCGGCTTCGGCGCGGGCAAGACCACCCTGGTGGGGGCGGTGAGCGAGATCCGCCCACTGCGCACCGAGGAAGGGCTCACCGCGGCGGGCGAGGCGGTCGACGACACCGGACCGGTAGGGCGGAAGGCCACCACCACGGTGGCGATGGACTTCGGCCGCATCACCATCAGGCAGGGGCTCTCCCTGTACCTCTTCGGCACCCCGGGACAGGACCGCTTCTGGTTCCTGTGGGACGACCTGTCCGAGGGCGCACTGGGGGCCGTGGTGCTGGCCGACACCCGCCGACTGCAGGACTGCTTCCCGGCGGTCGACTACTTCGAGCGCCGCGCGATCCCCTTCCTGGTGGCCGTCAACTGCTTCGCGGAGTCGCGGTCCTACGGTGCCGACGAGGTCGCCCGCGCGCTGGACCTGGACCGCGGCACCCCCGTCGTGCTCTGCGACGCGAGGGATCGCGACTCGGGCAAGGAGGTCCTGGTCCGGCTTGTCGAGCACGCCGGGCGCCGGCACTCCGCCAGGGTGCCGGCGCCGGTGGGGTGAGCGGCGGCCCGTCAGGACGCGGACGGCGGACGGCCCGTGCCGCGGGGGTCCTCAGTCCGCGAGCGCCGCGACGGCGACCACCTTGTCGATCTTGACGCGGACCACCACCTCGCCCGGCACCCCGTTGCGGGCGCCGTACTCCTCCGCACGGTCCTCGCCCATGTAGCGGGCGGCGATCCGGGTCGCCCAGTCGCGCACCTCCGGCAGATCGTCGCTGATCTCCGCGGACCCCTGCACGACCGCGAAGGAGAACGGCGGCCGTTCGTCGTCGACACACAGCGCCACCCTGCCATCGCGGGCCAGATTGCGGCCCTTGACGGTCTCCGCACCGGTGTTGAACACCAGGTCGTCGCCGTCCAACAGGAACCACACGGGGGCGATGTGCGGACCGCCGTCGGCCCGTACGGTCGCCAGTTTGCCGGTGCGGGCGCCTTCGGAGAGGAAACGCCGCCACTCGTCCTTGCTCATCTTGTGTCCCATACCGGCATCCTCCCGGTGCCGCACGAACCCGCGCCGCGTGGCGCGCCGGACCGCAGGGCCGCTTGCCGAGACGGCGGAGGTGGGACAGGCTGGCACGGCAGGCTGCGGACGGACCGCGCGCCTGCCGTCCGGCCGGGCGCGCGGACGGGGATACGGGGAGGAAGCGGCACATGGCATTGAGCAGCGGACTCGACTGGCTGCTGGACGACCTGACCAAACGGGTGGAGAAGGTACGGCACGCGTTGGTGCTCTCCAACGACGGGCTGGTGACCGGCGCGAGCGAGGAGCTGGGGCGGGAGAACTCCGAGCATCTCGCGGCCGTCGCCTCGGGACTGCACAGCCTGGCCAAGGGCTCGGCACTCCACTTCGGCGTCGGGCGGGTACGCCAGACCATGATCGAGTTTGACGACGGAGTGTTGTTCGTGACGGCTGCGGGGGACGGCAGCTGCCTGTGCGTGCTGGCCGGCGCCGACGCCGATCTGGGCCAGATCGCCTACGAGATGGCCCTGCTGGTCAATCGCGTCGGGGAGCATCTGGGCGTCGCGGTCCGCCGGCCGGAGAGTTATCCACAGGCCGGCGGGAGAGGTTGACGCACTGTCATTGGCTGCGGCTATGGTCGTCACTGTCAGTGATCGACCGAGTTGCGGGGGAACCGACATGACAGTGATGTGCGACGGGCGGCAGACGCTCGCGATGGGGCGCGCAGCCCGCGAACTGGAGCTGAGGACCGGCGAGTTCGAGCTCGCCACCCAGCTCGGAGAAGTACGAACGATCCCGGTCGCCGGCAGCGACGGCCGGCCGGGCGGCGCCGGAGCACCCGGCCGGCGCCGGGTCCCGGCGGAGGAGGTCGCCCGGCTGCAGGCCGAGCCGGGCTTCCCCGACGCGCTCCGCGAGCGCGTCCGCACGGTCGGCACGACCGAGGCCGCGGCCCTGATGGGCATCGGCCCCGGCCGCGTCCTGCGCCTGACCCGAGCCGGCTGCTTCGGCCCCGTCCGTTTCTATGTGAACCGCTACGGCGCGGTGGTCTGGCTCTATCTCGCCTCCGAGGTCACCGACTTCGCCGACCGGGAACCAGATCTGCTGCGCGGAAGCACCCCCACCGCGATGCGGGTGATGCTCGAGAACGGACAGGACCGGCGGGCGCGCCAGTGGCGCAGCCGAAGGGTCGGCCAGCTGATGGGCCAGACCGAGGACCCGTGGGAGTCCGCAGCGGTGATCGCCGCCGTACTCCCCCCGGAAGAACTGGCCTCGGTGGCCGAGAACCCACTGGAGCGCTCCCTGCTCCGCCGACTCAGGCCCACCCTCGCGTCGGCCATCACCGCAACACCAGCGGCCCGGGAGGCCTACGAGCGCGTACTGACAGCGGACGATTTCGACGAGGTGATGTGGTACCGCATCCACCTCACCCGAGCCCTGGAACAGGCCCGCAACGACAACCCGCCCCGACCCAGGACACCCACCACCGCGCCCACCAGCACCCGCCCCGGGCCCGCCTCCCTCGCACGCGGCGCCACCGGCTGACCGACAACCGCTCTACGACCGAATCCGGGGCCGGGAGGTACTGTCGGCTGTGCATGCGGCACCACCGCTACGAACGCAAGGCGAGCAGTTCTTTGCCTCGCTGACCTCGCACCGGCGTCCATCTGTCTCCGCCGGCCGGTCGTTCGAACCGGGCTCCGCCGGGGGCGGCGGCAACAGCACTCCGGCCGGTCAGAGGCCGGCCGGGTGGCTGGAAAGCCAGTCGGCGTGACGGTCGCGCATCCCGTCCCGTTCTTCGGGAGTTGCGAGGAAGACGTCAGCGCCACCGTCATAGGGATGGTGGATGCGCTGCAGCTGGATGTCGGTGATCAGGACATCGGCCACCTGGTCGTCGGCGATGTCGCGCAGCAGATCATTGATGCAGCCGTGCTGCCAGGGCCGCCTGGAGGCGAAGAGGTGGTAGTAGGTGCGGAACTCCGGGTCGACGTCGTCCGTCACCAGCAGACTCTGCCAGTAACCGGCGTCCGCTTGATGCGGTGGGACGTCGGGATCGGTCGTCCATACCGGAGTGATCACGTACACGTCCGTACCGGCGAACAGCTCATCGAGGACGGTGTTGTAGCGGTCCAGGACGATGGCGTACTCGCTCTCGTCCTGCGCGTACCGCTGTGACTCCGGAAGGCTGTGAAAGCGCACCCAGGCGTCCCCGTAGGAGCCGCGGAGCCGGTGACCCACGGGAGGGCAGTCCGGCCACTGCTGCTGCCACAGCTCCGTCAGAGCCGGCTGCCCGATCCCAGACACCTGCAGTACCCGCCCTCTCGCCTTGCCCGTGACTGCCGACCATGATGCCGGATGCGGCATGTCCCAACGGAACGACGTCTAGGACGTGGTGATGACGGCCAGCCGAAGACGACTGACGTTGCCGAAGTCCTCCGCCTGGACTTCGACGGCGGAGTCGTCGAAGCGAAGGGTGAAGCAGGGGTCCGCGTCGATGAGCTGTGTCAGGGTTTCGTAGGCGTCGTGGTCGAGGGGAGGCGAGATCACGGCCTCCCACTCGCCCGCGCCGGCGCTGGCCGTCACCCTGACTGGAATGTGGGCCAGGCGGGTGTGCTGGTTGGCCCACCACTCCAGATGCGCCGTCGTCTCGTCACGCTCCATCCCGTGAGCGTAAGCGCTGGTACGCCCGACGGAGCTGCTCATTGCTCTGGTGGCGGTGGCGGTGGCGGTGGCGGTGGCGGTGGTGGTGGTGGGGGCGGGGGAGGGGGCGGGGGGTGCCCCTATGTCTTTGGTCAAGGGAAACGAGGGTGCGGTGGGTCGGTGAGCCGGGGCAGCATGGCGGGGTGGCTGATCTGCTGTGGGATGACGTGAAGCGGTTCTTCGACCCGGACTTGATGGGGTCGTTGCCGGACGTGCGTGTCCCGGATGCCTCGGTGGAGGACTGGCAGGCGGTCCTCGATCTGGTCGTGGAGAAGGGCTGGAAGTGCCAGTACTTCGAGGGAGAGAGGGTGCTTCCGGTGCCTCGGGCGGAGGCCGTGCTGTCCCGTCCGGCGGATGCCGAGTGCCCGGCCCTGCGGGTCTGGCCGGCTGCCGATGTGTTGGCGATCTTTCGTTTCCATGCCGATGATGAAGTCGACTTCGACGTCGACCTGCGGGAGTTGCAGGGCCAGGAGCGACTGGATGTGTTCTGCGGCTTTCTTCGGGAGATCGGGCGGCGGCTGGGCAAGCCGGTGCTGATGGACCCGGAAGGCGACTCCGGTCATCCGGTGATCGGCTTCGACGTCGAGGCCGATCGAGTCGTTCTCCTCGCATACCCGCAGGGCAGGTGACCGCGGCCGACCGCTGCGGTTCGTAGAAGGTTCCGTCGCGGAGCATCGCGTACAAGACGTCGGCCCGGCGCCTGGCGAGGCGGAGCAGGGCCTGGGTGTGGTGCTTGCCTTGCGCGATCTTCGCCGGCGATCGCCCGCAGCGTGTGTGGCATCGCGCGGGCCGCGTCCGCGATGATGAACGCGTCCTTCGCGTCGGTCTTGGCCTCGCCCGGGTAGAGGTCGGCGATCCGCCGCATCGTCAGCCCGGCCAGATAGGCGACCGGGCAGCCCATGTCCCGGGCGACCGCCAGCGGCAGGGCCCCGATCGAGGCCGGCTGGCCGCCCACGACCAGTACCGTTCCGTGCTCGGCCTGGAGTTTCGCGAACAGCTCGCGCAGCTTGGGCTCGGTGTTGGGCAGGCGCTTGTCGAACGCCTTCTTCCCGGCCGGTGGGACGGCGGTGGCGTGGTGTTCGCCCTGGCCGACGTCCAAGCCGAGGAAGACGTCGATGTCGCCGGTGTCGATCACGTGCAGGCCCCTGCATCACGCCCTCGTCCGGCCTTGCCTGGGCACCGAGCTGCCACATCCACGTTACGGAGAGCTCTTCCGGCTTGGGTGAAGCCGGTGCTCAAGCCCCTCATCAGCGGTCCGTCGATGCCTCGGGACCCGGTGACACCACCCCCGGATCATGAACAACAGGAGGGGGAGTCATGCCGGACCCGAAGGCCAGAGGCCCCATTGCGGAGCCACGAAAACGGTAGCGGGGGGAGAGACAGGCGCCGGGTCGGAGCGGCTGCGGCTGCCGTTCTTGGCTGCGAGCGACAGGCGTTGTGGCTGAAGCGCGCACGAGCGGTTGCCGCTCGCTGCGGAGACCCCGGGCTCGCCGTCCGGATTCTTCTGCCGAGATGGGCATCGCCCGGCGGTCAGAGGCTGGTGAGGAGGCCGTCGAGTGGGGCGGGTATGCGGTCGGGGTCGAGGGCCTCGACGAGGGCCCGGCCGTAGTGGATCTTGCGCCCCTTCTTCGTGCCGAGGAAGCGCCGCAACTGCTGTTGTGGGGTGCGGTCCTGCTGTGCGGGCTGGCGCAGGAAGGTCTGCAGGGCGCGCAGTTCGCCTTCCGCCCGGACGAGCTCCGCCACGCGTGTTGCGCCCAGCGCGCGGACGAGTTCGTCCTCCAGGTCCGCCGCGCAGACGAAGAACTCCTGCTGTGCCGCACTGGCCCGCTCCAAGCCGCGGGCGTAGTAGCGACGCTCCGCCTCGTCGCACAGCCCCGTGAGGCGCAGGCCCAGGCCGGGGGGCCCGAGGAGGCGGGCGAAGCGCCCGACGTTCATCGCGCCGCCCATCGGCAGGACGCAGACTCCTTCGGCAGCCAGGTTCCGTCCGCGGCCCGCGGCCAGCGCGCTGACCGCCGCGGCGTCGCTCGGCCCTTCGAGCAGGACGACTGCCCGGACGGGCAGTCGCGCGGCCAGCTCGCGCGCGGGGTCGCCGGGGCCACCGGCCGCCCACGCCGTGACCGCTTCCCGGAACGACCCCATGTCAGTCATGGGACGAGTCTCCGCCCTTTCCGGCCAGCAGGGTAGGGAATTTCCGCCGGTGCGTCGATCGGCGGAGAGCCGTCGGGACCCGACGGTCCGAACCGGCCGCGACGGTCCGAACGTGGGGTCTGTCAGTGGTGGGTCCTATGGTCTCCGCTCATGGGATTCTTTGGATCTTTCGTGACGGCCCGGACCGACAGACCTCTGACGGAGTTGCCTGCGATGAACCAGGCGGGCGGCGAGATGTGCTGGTCCGCCCAGGATGGTCTGTGGCGGATTGTGCAACTTCATGGCGGTGGAAGGCCTGCGGACTCCCTCGTCCAGGAGACCCGGGCTCCGGTGCTCGTCGCTCATGTGTTTGACAGTGATGTGGCGGCGGTAGAGGCGACGAGCCCGCAGGGGCAGAGGTGGGAATGCGTGCTGTCACCGCAGACGGCGCGGGACTCCTACGGAGCTCCAGAGGAGGTGATCGAGCGGAACGCGATGGCGGCCGGGCCCGCGGTGGCATGGGCAAGAGAAGCCGGCCGCGCACCTGATCCGGACGCGGTGGCCGCGGTACTCGCGGCCGAGGCGGACCCGCTCGCGGAGGACCTGGTGACGGAGTTGATGCGGGCTCTGGGGTTCCGCTTCGCAAGTGGCTCGGGTGCGGCCGGCTGATCGTAGGCCTGTCGGCGACCGACCTTCGGCGGCCGTGGGGCAGGCCGCCAGGCTGCCGGCTCGCCGCTGTTCGGCAGAAGCAACCGTTGCGGGCATGCGGTGGTCCTACCGGGCGTCGTGTTCGGAGGGCCGGCCTCTGGCGACCCGTAGCGGCAAGGCGACTGGAAGGGCGTAGTCCATGGAGTTCGATCCCGGCCTCTGCCTGGACGTACCGAAGGGTTTCGACGACAGGGATGCCGAGAGTCAGGTGCATCCCATGGCCAGGAAGCTCTTCCCGGCGACCACTGCCGCGGAGGCCTTCGGGAAGGCCCATGAGTGGGTGCGGGAACACGACGTCTTCCTGGTGGATGTCTCATGGGACTTCACGCACGATGAGGACGAGCCCTACACACTGAGCATCTATTTCACGTTCGAGCTGGACCCCGAGGACATCTGACCGCGGCTGCCCAGATGTGCCTGAACCATCCGGGCCTGCGGGCCGGGTGTGCCGCGGGCGGTTCCGCAGGACGGTGACCACGGCGCCCTGGTCGGTATCGCCGCCCGCGCCCTCTCGTACTCACGACGGGACGGGCAGGGTGCGCGGGAGCCGGGATTCATGGAGACAGCACAGTGGAAGGGCGGCTGACGCTGCGTGTGTTGACATGGAGCGCGTGGTGGCGGTCGCCGAGCTGAGATCCGGAGCAGGACCGCTGGGATCCGGGTCAGGACCAGCGGGCTCCCGAACAGGTGCT
Source organism: Streptomyces sp. NPDC043738 (assembly GCF_056436545.1). Taxonomy (NCBI): domain Bacteria; kingdom Bacillati; phylum Actinomycetota; class Actinomycetes; order Kitasatosporales; family Streptomycetaceae; genus Streptomyces; species Streptomyces sp. NPDC043738. Next base: position 501,698 of record NZ_JBWKCJ010000001.1, read on the forward strand.
ACGGGTCGGTCGTACAGACCCCCTTGGTTCTGCGCCCTTGGACGCCTGACGACCGGAGCGGCTGTCACTGGTCCACGGTGGTGCCGTCGGGCCTCCGTCCGAAGGCGGCCTCGAGAACGGCGGGGAGGTCTGCCTCGGGGACTGCGGCGCGCACCTCCGCCAGTACATGACGAAATTCGTCATCGTCGATGACACCCAGGTACTCCTGCCGCAAGCGGTGGACGACCTCGACCAGCTCGGGCCGCAGCCGCATCCAGGCGCGGGAGGTGCGGACCTCTTCCTCGACCTGGTCCATGAACCACCGCATGACCTCGTACGGAACGTCCAGGTGTGGCTCATGAGGGTGGAAACACAACGTCGGCTCCCGTGCCGGGTCCTCGTCGGGGACGATCGCGGTCACGAGATTGCGTTGCCCTGCCACGAGATCCAGTTCCAAGTACCAGGCGTCATCGGGTACGGAGTACATCGCGGTGATCGCGTAATCGCCGTTGGGGTGCGGGAAAGGCATGGCCGCATGCTGTCACGTCCGTCCGGCGGCAAACCGGCCCCAGCCGCCGGCTGCTCCTCTCCCGACTTCGGCGGGCTGCCGGTGCCGAGCGGCCCCCGCCCCCACACCCTGCGGCGACACCCTTGCTCGTTCGCCGGTCAGGTGGGGCGGGAAGGGCGGCGCCGGGTGACGGCCAGGATGGCCATGTCGTCCTCGCGGTCGCCCTCGGTCCAGCGGCCGACGTCTTTGGTGAGGGCATCGACCAGCGTCTCCGGATCTTTGAACGACCTGCGCAGGCGTTCTGAGCGGACCGGGTCGTAGAAGACCCCCCGCCTGTCCCGCGCCTCGGTGACACCGTCGGTGACCAGCAGCAGGGAGGCGCCGGGCGGCAGTCGCAGCGTGTCGACGGATACGGGGCCGGGGGGAGCGATGTCGCCGAGTCCCACCCCGAGAGGCAGCTGTGGGGCGGTCGGGTCGAGCCGTACGAACTGCCCGTCGTGCACCAGGTACGGAGGCGGATGTCCGCGGTTCACCAGGCTCAGCACCTCGCCGTCGGCGGACACCTCGACCAGTACCGCGGTGGTGAAGCCCTCCGTGGAGGTCACCGGGCCGCCGCGGGCCGCTGCCCTGGCCATCGCCTCGTCCATCCGCTCTCCCAGCGTGACCAAGGTGGGGGCGTACTCGGCCTCCTGACGGAACGCTCCGATCGCCACCGACACGGCGGCGACCGCCGCGATGCCCTTGCCCCGCACATCCCCGATGATCATCCGCACCCCGAACGGCGTCTCCTGCACCGCGTAGAAATCACCGCCGATCTGTGCCTCGGCCTGTGCCGCCGTATACCCCGCGGCCACGTCCAGCGGCCCGACCTGCCTCGGCGGGTGCGGGAGCACCGCCCGCTGGACCGCCTCCGCGACATCCCTGGCCAGTGCCAGATCCCGCCCCTGCCGCACTATGAGCCGGTTGACCCCGAGAGCCAGCACGCCGATCAAGCCGACGACGGCCAGATCGACGAGCAAGGGCGTCGCCGGGCGTCGGCGTTCGATGTCCACCGCCACCGAGACCACGCAGGTGACACACACGACGGCGAGCGCGGAGCGGAAGGAGAGCGTGGCGCCCGCGACGAGCGGTGCGGCGGCCAGCAGCGGGAGTCCCGTGTACGGCTCGGGCGCGACGAGGTCCAGCAGCACGCCGATCGTGAGGGCCAGCGCCGCGAGTATCCACGGCACCTTCGCCAGCGTGGGTTGCAGGACTTTCACGGTGCGTCTCCTGACGGGTGCGCGGGTGCCCGCTGCCCCCGTAGCCACTGCCGCCTCCGCCGTCGCGCCGGACGCCCCCGAGGCCGCCGACCGAGCCGAGACCGGACCCGCGGCATCGGCGGGCGCACCGTGGTGCGGCCCAGCGCGCCCGCCCCGGGATCACCCACAACGCATCGAACGAAACGCGAAACGCACCTTCCGATGTCAGAAGGAGACGGTCCAGCCCTCGCGCTGGGCCTGTTCCTCGGTGTACGAGACGCCGTCGACCTTGAGCCCGGCAGGGTCGAGGAGCGTGATCGACCCGCCGTGGTTGCCGAGTTGGAATTCGTTGCCACCCGCGACAGCGAGGGTGGCGCCGGCGGTGAGCGGCTGCGCCGGCAGCGGCAGCAGGTGGTCCTGCTGGTCGGCGAGGCGCCAGCCGTCGAGGTCGATGGTGACCGGGGAGGCGTTGAGGAGCGTGACGGTCTCGCGCTCGGGTGCCTGCCCGGCGGGGTTGACCAACGCGGCCAGGATGCGCACCGAGGCGTCGCGCGTGACGGGCCGTGCCGGTGCGGCGGTGAGGGGGTGGCCGGTGCGCTCGTCGGTGTGCCATACCTGGGACTGGAACGCCAGGAAGACGGCGACCCAGCGCGCTTCGGCGGGGAAGTGCAGCAGCAGCCCGCCGTCCTGCCAGACTCCGTTGCTGGAGCGGAACTGTCCGCTGCTGCCCTGGTTCATGTGAATTTCGTGGACACCGTTGCCGGGCAGGAAACCGAACACCTTGTCAGGTTCGTTGCGTTCGGGCCCGTAGCGCTCTCCGAAGAGATAGATCTCGGTATTCGAGTCGGCGATGGCTCTCTCCACGTGGTGGTCCAGCATGTCCTCCAAGTCGTTGTCCAGGCCGGGCAGATCGGGCGGCAGCGACCGTACCGCGTCCGGAGGAAAGAGATTGCCGCGGATGAAGTCCAGGCCGGCCGTGCCCGGCTGCGACGCCAGGAGATTCCATCCGCTGCCGGCCGCGGGCAGCTGCCCGGTCACTGGATGGCGGAAGTTCTCATCGGTCACGAAGAGCAGATCGGGCGGACGCTGCTGGGACTTGACGTTGACCGCGGCCCGGTAATGCGTGCCGGCGTCGTCGGTGAGGTGCATCTGGTAATGCGGGGTCTCATCGGGGGCGCCCTCGCGGCGCCGCTCGACGACCCGGCAGGCCAGAACTCCGTAGTTCTTCAGTGGCATTGGTCATCACTCCGAAGCGAGAAAGGCGGCCGGCAGCGGCTAGAAATCGAGAACCACCCAGGCGGGGTCGTGATCGGAGCCGTCACCGCCGTGCCGGGTGCGCCGGTCGATGTGCGAACTCTTGTGCTGCGAGGTGAGGCTCCGGCTCAGCCAGATCTGGTCGAACAGCTCGTAATGGGCATTCTGTCCGGCCGCCTTGAACCGATGGGTCCACGACCCCGAAGCGGGTGGCGGCGGATTGTCGGCCTTGGGTGCGCGGGTCTCCTGCGGATGCGCGAGTGCCTCCGTCAGACCCAGCTGCTCAGAGGTGGCCAGCGGGGCGAGGGTCGGCGCGTCCGGGGAGTCGTTCATGTCCCCCAGCACGATGAAACGCCCGTCGGGGCGGGTGCGTGCGGCGACTATACGGGCGATCGACTCCGCCTGCCGGTGCCTGCGGGCATCGGCTGCGGCCTTGCCCTCCTCAGGGTCCACCCCGTGCTCGACGAACTGACTCTTGAGGTGATTGTTGAAGAGCGTCAGCAGACGCCGGTCGGTGTCGTGTGGATCCAGGATGTCCACTTCCAGTAAGTCCCGGCTGAATACTCGCTCGTCGGGCGCCTCGGGGTGGAAGGTGTGCTGCCATGAGGTGACCGCACCCACCGGGAATTTGGAGAGCAGGGCCAGATCGATCAGCCGGGGGTCGTTGCCTTCGATCAGCGAAAGAAACCTGTAGGCATTATCAAGATGTTGAGCGGCGAAGTATCGCAGCGTGTCGATGTCCTCGACCTCCTGAACGGCCAGCACATCGAGGTCCATCGCCTTGATCCGCTCGGCGATCAGCTTCTGCTCCGCGGGGTCCTTGCCCTTGACCAGCTTGCCTTTGTAGGTGCGGACCCGCACTTTCTCAGGGTCGTCGAACACATACTTTGAGGTCAGCTCGCCGTCGGGTCCGACCGGCTGGATCTGTGCAATCTCCGCCTGGAAGTTGAACCGTGAAAAGAGATTGTTGAGGTTGAAGGTTCCCACCGTGACATCCATGCCGACCTCCACGATCAGCCGTGTCGGCCCAATTACCTTGAGCGTAACTCGCCCGGTCCGGCACGGAAAACGGAAGGAGTCGCCGGCAATGCGGCAGGAGTGGGTGCGGTATGCCCGCTCGGCGGGGCGCGGATCGCCCGGCTATTTCGCCGTCAGCGCGGTGACCAGTTCGTCGAGTCCGTCGCACCGCCAGTCGAAGACGTCGGAACGCGTCGGCGGGTCCCCGGCCGGTCGCCGGACATACGCGGTCCGCATGCCCCGTGCCTGAGCTCCGCGCAGGTCCCAGGCGTGCGCGGCGACCATGAGGATGCCTTCTGGTGGACATCCGGCGGTTTCGACGGCGAGCTGGTAGACCTCCGGTGCCGGCTTGTAGGCCAGGACCGCTTCGCCGGACAGGGCTTGATGCCAGCGCAGTCCGGCATGTGCGTCGAGTCGCAGCAGGGCGGTACGGCCGGCGTTGGAGAGGCCGAGCACGGGGAAGTGCCGCGCGAGCCGGTCGAGCCCGGCGACGGAGTCGCTCCAGGGCGGCAGTCGCTGACTGGCTGTGGCCAGCCGGGCGATGGCTGCCGGATCGGTGAGTCCGGCATGGCCGGCCACCCGTTGAGCGGCCTCCCTGTCGATGATCTCGGTGTTGGCGTACGCGCGGTGCCCTTGCGCCATGCGTTGCTGCTCGACCTCGACATGCTGCTGCCACAAGGTGAGCAGCTCGTCGACAGCGGCCTCGTCGGACGCGGGTGCGGCCTCGCGGATTGCCGCCCGAAGCCCGCCGGGTTCGTCGACCAGTGTTCCCAGGACATCGAAGACGACGGCCTCGATGCCGCGGCTCTCGCCCACGCTTCCTCCCGTTCGCACTGGCCGTCACCATCTCAACGGGTGACGACGTTGCCATTCAGTGCGTCACCGGTCAAGATGGTGACGTGGATTTCGCATTCGTCAGCGGCAACCCGGCCCTTGATCTGGCCGGCACCGTGCTGTCCCGTCGAGACGAGCCCGTCGACGCCCTGGCCGCGCCCGCGGACCTGGAGCGGTGGGTGGCCGAATGCGAAGAGCTCCCTGGCCGGGCTACCGCCGACTTCGCCGCCTTCGAGTCCGCGCTCTCACTGCGAGAAGCGCTCTACCGGCTTGCGCTCGACCGCGTGCTCGATCGGCCCTTCGATCCGGGCGGCCTCGAGATCGTCAACGACGCGGCCGCCGGGCCGGTGCCCACGATCAAGCTCAGCGACGCGGGACTGGAGATGTCCGGCGACCTGCACGCCGCACTCTCCCAAGTGGCCAGAAGCGGCATCGCGCTGCTCGCCGACCCCCACGCCCGTCTCAAGGAGTGCGGTCGCGCTCGCTGCACTCGTATCTATCTCGACCGCTCGCGCGGTGCCCGGCGCACCTGGTGCGGGATGGACGAGTGCGGCAACCGCGTCAAGGCCGCGGCCTACAGAGCGCGCAGACGAGCTGCGGCCGTAGGCGAGCCACGGCGGTAGGGGAGGGACGCGGGTCCGGGGCGAGTCCGCTCCGCGCTGACCGCAGTCGTGCAAAACCGCGAGGCCGAGTCCACGCCCGTGGTCTCGACCTCGCGGTCCCCCGTCTTCAGACAGCTCGACTCATGGCGTCAACTCATGGTGCCGGCCGCTGCGAAGACGGTGTGATCCTCGTCGTCACTTACTGGATTCGATGGCGGCGTTCGCGGCGTGTTCGGTGACGCTCGCCGGTGCGACGAGGCCCCACACATGGCCGATGAAGGTGAAGGCCTGGTCGGCGGCGGGTCCGGTGGTTGCCTGGGCCGGGGTGGCGAGGACCCCGCAGAGCGCGATGGTTCCGAGGATGACAGTGGCGACTCGGCGCATTAACTATCCCTTTGTGCAAGGTGGTTGGTATGTCCGGCGACAACTTTCCCCGCCTGCGCGCCGATACGCCGACGGTCCTCCTTGTGGGTGGTGAGGAAACGATCTGTCAGCCGATCGCGGCGACGGCGATGGACATGGAGATGGAGAAGCCGACGGGGCAGGGTGCGCAGGCGCCCGTCACGCCAGCGGGCCCTCGACATCCCGCCGGTTCGCCACAGCAGCCCGGGCGATCGTGGACAGCGTCAGCGCCCGCTCCCTGTCGACGACCAGCCAGCCCTTCTCGATGAGGGACTGAAGGAGGGGCCGGACCTCGTCGCCCATCTCGTCCGCCAGGTCGTCGTCGGTGGGGGAGCGGTCGGCGCGGACGAGGGCGGCGACGTGGAGTACGAGCGCTTCCTCCGCCGCGGTGATGTGGAAGTCCATGGGACGAGCGTAGGCAGCCGGGCCGCGCGCCGCGCGCCGGGGCGGTCGGCCACCCGGGCGACGGAACGAGCCCGCCGGACACGTCCTACAGGGCTCTGAACAACCCCTCCTGCACCACCGAAACCAGAAGCCTGCCCTCGCGGTCGTAGATCCGGCCGCGGGCCAGGCCTCGGCCGCCCGTCGCGATCGGGGACTCCTGGTCGTAGAGGAACCACTCGTCCGCGCGGAACGGACGGTGGAACCACATCGCGTGGTCGAGCGAGGCCATGTCGAAGCCGCGCGGCCCCCAGAGCGGCTCGACCGGGATGCGGACGGCGTCCAGCAGCGTCATATCGCTGGCATAGGTGAGTGCGCAGGTGTGGACGAGCGGATCGTCGCCCAAGGGGCCGACCGCGCGCATCCACACCGCGCTGCGCGGTTCCGCACCCTCGATCTCGTCCGGGGTCCAGCGCAGCCGGTCGACATAGCGGATGTCGAAGGGCTGCCGGCGCGCCATCCGCTCGAACGCCTCGGGCAGACCGCCCAGGTGCTCGCGGACCTCCTCCGCGACCGTCGGCAGGTCCTCCGGGCCGGGCACCTCCCGGCGCATCGGCAACTGATGGTCGAAGCCGGGTTCCGGCTTGTGGAAGGAGGCGGTCAGATTGAAGATCGTGCGTCCTTCCTGGACGGCGACGACCCGGCGGGTGGTGAAGGACCGCCCGTCGCGTACCCGCTCGACCTGGTACACGATCGGCACCCCCGGACGGCCCGGCCGCAGAAAGTAGGCGTGGAGCGAGTGGACCGGGCGGTCACCCTCCGTGGTCCGCCCGGCGGCCACCAGCGCCTGGCCCGCCACCTGGCCGCCGAAGACCCGTTGGAGGCTCTCCTGCGGGCTGCGGCCCCGGAAGATGTTCACCTCGATCTGTTCGAGATCCAGCAGATCGACCAGCCTCTCGGCGGGATTGGTCATGACCGGTGGCCCTCCGTCGCGTCCTCGACGGCCTCGGGTGAAGCCGTCGTCCTACAACTGACCCACATCCGTGACCCGCACCACCGCGCGTCCCTCCTCGTCGGAGGCGGCCAGATCCACCTCCGCCGAGATGCCCCAGTCGTGATCACCGTTCGGGTCGGCGAAAGTCTGCCGCACCTTCCACAGCCCGTGCTCGGCATCCTCCTGGATCTGCAGCAGCTTCGGGCCGCGGGCGTCCGGACCCGTGCCCAGCTCCTCGTACTCGTCCCAGTAGGCGTCCATCGCCTCGCCCCAGGCGTCCGCGTCCCAGCCGGACTCGGCATCCATCTCGCCGAGCTCCTCGACCTTGTCCAGCGCCGCCAGCTCCACCCGCCGGAACATCGCGTTGCGCACCAGCACCCGGAACGCCCGCGCGTTGGCCGTGACCGGGCGGACCTGATCGGCTCGCTCCTGCGCCTGGTCCGCGGTCTCCTCCTCGGGGTTGGCGAGCTGCTCCCACTCGTCGAGCAGGCTGGAGTCGACCTGCCGCACCATCTCGCCGAGCCAGGCGATGATGTCCTCGAAGTCCTCGGACTTCAGATCGTCCGGCACGGTGTGGTCCAGCGCCTTGAACGCGCTCGCCAGGTAGCGCAGCACGATGCCCTCGGTGCGCGCCAGCTCGTAGAAGGACGTGAACTCCGTGAAGGTCATGGCGCGTTCGTACATGTCGCGGATGACCGACTTCGGCGACAGCGGGTGGTCACCGACCCAGGGGTGGCTCTTGCGGTACAGCCCGTAGGCGTGGAAGAGCAGCTCTTCCAGCGGCTTGGGGTACTCGACGTCCATGAGCCGTTCCATGCGCTCTTCGTACTCGACGCCGTCGGCCTTCATCTGGGCCACGGCCTCGCCCTTGGCCTTGTTCTGCTGGGCGGCCAGGATCTGCCGTGGATCGTCCAGCGTGGACTCCACGACCGAGACCATGTCCAGCGCATAGGACGGCGACTCGGGGTCGAGCAGGTCGAACGCGGCCAGCGCGAAGGTCGACAGCGGCTGGTTGAGCGCGAAGTCCTGCTGGAGGTCGACGGTCAGCCGTACGATCCGGCCCTCCGCGTCCGGCTCGGAGAGCCGCTCGACGATCCCGCCGTCCAGCAGCGACCGGTAGATCGCGATGGCCCGCCGGATGTGCCGGAGCTGGTTCCTGCGCGGCTCGTGATTGTCCTCCAGGAGCTCCCGCATCGCGTCGAAGGCGTTGCCCGGCCGGGCGATGACCGACAGCAGCATCGCATGCGTCACCCTGAAGCGGGAGGTCAGCGGCTCGGGGTCGGAGGCGATGAGCTTCTCGAAGGTGTTCTCGCCCCAGTTGACGAAGCCCTCCGGCGCCTTCTTGCGCACGACCTTGCGGCGCTTCTTGGGGTCGTCGCCCGCCTTCGCCAGCGCCTTCTCGTTCTCCACGACATGCTCGGGGGCCTGCGCGACCACGAAGCCCGCGGTGTCGAAACCGGCCCGGCCGGCGCGGCCGGCGATCTGATGGAACTCCCGCGCCCGCAGCGTCCGCACCCGCGACCCGTCGTACTTCGTCAGCGCGGTGAACAGCACCGTGCGGATCGGGACGTTGACGCCCACGCCGAGCGTGTCCGTACCGCAGATCACCTTCAACAGGCCCGCCTGTGCGAGCTTCTCGACGAGCCGGCGGTACTTCGGCAGCATGCCGGCGTGGTGCACGCCGATGCCGTGGCGGACGTAGCGCGAGAGGTTCCGGCCGAACTTGGTGGTGAACCGGAAGTTGCCGATGAGCTGGGCGATCTCGTCCTTCTCGGCACGCGTGCACATATTGATGCTCATCAGCGCCTGCGCCCGCTCCACGGCGGCGGCCTGGGTGAAGTGCACGATGTAGACGGGGGACTGGCGGGTCTCCAGCAGCTCGGTCAGCGTCTCCGTCATCGCCGTGGTCCGGTACTCGTACGACAGCGGCACCGGCCGGGTCGCCGAGCGCACCACCGCCGTCGGCTTCCCCGTGCGCCGGGTCAGGTCCTCCTCGAAGCGCGACATGTCGCCGAGCGTCGCCGACATCAGGATGAACTGCGCCTGCGGCAGCTCCAGCAGGGGGATCTGCCAGGCCCAGCCGCGGTCCGGCTCGGCGTAGAAGTGGAACTCGTCCATCACGACCTGGCCGATGTCGGCGTCCTTGCCGTCCCGCAGCGCTATCGAGGCGAGGACCTCGGCGGTGCAGCAGATGACCGGCGCGTCGGCGTTGACCGAGGCGTCGCCGGTGAGCATGCCGACGTTCTCGGTGCCGAACAGCTTGCACAGGTCGAAGAACTTCTCCGACACCAGCGCCTTGATGGGTGCGGTGTAGAAGGTGACCTGGTCGTTGGCGAGAGCGGTGAAGTGCGCACCGGCCGCCACCAGGCTCTTGCCGGAGCCGGTGGGGGTGGACAGGATGACGTTCGCTCCCGACACCACCTCGATCAGCGCCTCCTCCTGGGCAGGGTAGAGCGAGATGCCCTGCTGCTCGGCCCAGCCCGAAAAGGCTTCGAAGAGGGCATCGGGGTCGGCGTCGTTCGGCAGATGATCGATGAGGGTCACGCCCCCATACTGCCTGCCTCGGGCCCGGATCAGGGAACCGGCGACCGGAAGAGGGATCTGCCGAAGATCGCCGAGGTGGTACCGCACCCGTCGCGGGGCCGCGCCCTTGCGTCCAAAGCCCCGGCCGGCTCGCCCCGGAATGCCGCTCCTTCTGCTCTGACCTGCGCAAACGCGGGCGCAAGGAGCTGTTGCCGGGGGACTGGCCGCCGGAGCGGACGGGGTCCGGGCGCGGGCGGGAGGCTCCTTCGTGCGGCTCCGGGGCCGTCGGCGGCCGCGGCACTCACGAAGGCATCCGTGCAATGCCTTCACGTTCCGTACATGGCCGTGGACGTGCTGTCGTTGCCGCTGGTCCCCGCGGTGCGGTGCCGAGGCCGCGACGTGGTGGAGATCACTCGATGCGGGGCGGGCGGGGTGTCCGGGGGAGATCACGGCCGGGTGGGGGAGGCCGGGCCGAGGCGGGAGGGCAACGGCACCCGAAAGGGGGTGGGGGACCGGGTCACCCGGTCCTCGTACGGAGATCATCTGACGCTACGCTGAGTCGCCGACCGGGCGTCAGAGGCGCGGTCACCGAGCGCGCGGCGCACAGGACACGCGACGCGGCAGAACAAGGGGTGGGAACGACCATGATGGGACCGGCGCACTCGCTGTCCGGGGCTGCGGCCTGGCTGGGGGTGGGCGCGGCGGCCGCGGCCACCGAGCATCCGATGCCCTGGCCGGTGCTCGTCTGCGGAGCGCTGATATGTGCCGGAGCGGCGCTCGCCCCGGACCTCGACCACAAGTCCGCGACCATCTCGCGGGCGTTCGGGCCGCTGTCGCGGATCCTGTGCGAGGTCGTCGACGCCCTCTCGCACGCGGTCTACAAGGCGACCAAGATGCGCGGCGACTCCAACCGCAACGGGGGGCACCGCACGCTGACCCACACCTGGGTGTGGGCCGTGCTGGTCGGCGGCGGGATGTCGCTGCTGGCGATGCAGGGCGGGCGCTGGGCCGTACTCGGCATCCTCTTCGTCCATATGGTGCTCGCCATCGAGGGGCTGCTGTGGCGGGCCGCCCGGGTCTCCAGCGATGTGCTGGTGTGGCTGCTGGGCGCGGCCTCGGCCTGGATCCTGGCCGGGGTGCTCGACCAGCCGGGCAACGGCGCGCACTGGCTGTTCACCGAACCGGGGCAGCAGTACCTGTGGCTGGGCCTGCCCATCGTGCTCGGCGCGCTGGTCCACGACATCGGCGATGCGCTGACCGTCTCGGGGTGCCCCGTGCTGTGGCCCATCCCGATAGGCCGCAAGCGCTGGTACCCGGTCGGGCCGCCGAAGGCCATGCGCTTCAAGGCCGGCAGCTGGGTGGAACTGAAGGTGCTGATGCCGGTGTTCATGGTGCTGGGCGGGGTCGGCGCCCTGGGCGCACTCGGCTACATCTGACGCCGGCCGTATCCGGCGTCGGCTGATTCCGGCCTCGGTCATCTCTGGCGTCGGCTGTTTCTGACGGACGCGCCGTGGTCGGCCCGCACCATCCGCACCGCGGCGCCGCACCCCGGTTCCCCCGGTGCGCCCCGCCCGATGCGTCCGGCCCCCGCGTCACCCGTGCCAGGACCGCCACAGCGCCGCGTACGCCCCCTCGGCCGCGACCAGTTCCTCGTGGCTGCCCAGTTCGCTGATGCGGCCGTCCTCGACGACGGCGATCACGTCGGCGTCGTGGGCGGTGTGCAGGCGGTGGGCGATGGCCACCACCGTGCGGCCGTCCAGCACCCTGCCCAGGGAGCGTTCGAGGTGGCGCGCCGCCCGGGGGTCGAGGAGCGAGGTCGCCTCGTCGAGGACCAGCGTGTGCGGGTCGGCGAGCACCAGGCGGGCCAGGGCGATCTGCTGGGCCTGGGCGGGGGTCAGGGTGTGGCCGCCCGACCCGACCTCCGTGTCGAGGCCGTCGTCCAGGGCCCGGGCCCATTCGGCCGCGTCCACCGCGCCGAGCGCCGCCCAGAGTTCGGTGTCGGTCGCTCCCGTACGCGCCAGCTGGAGGTTGTCGCGCAGTGAGCCCACGAAGACATGGTGCTCCTGATTGACCAGGGCCACCTGCTCGCGCACCCGCTCGGCCGGCATCGCGGAGAGCTCCGCCCCGCCCAGCGTGACGCTGCCCCGGCGGGGACCGTAGATTCCGGCCAGCAGCCGGCCCAGTGTCGACTTGCCGGCGCCGGACGGTCCGACCAGCGCCAGTCGGCTCCCCGGGCGGATCCGCAGCGACACCTCGCGCAGTACGTCGACCCCGGCGCGGTAGCCGAAGGTCACGTCGTCGGCGTGGACGTCACGGCCGTCGGGGGACCGCCCGGTGTCCGCCTCCTCCGGTTCGATCTCGCGGACGCCGACGAGCCGGGCGATGGACACCTGGGCCACCTGCAGTTCGTCGTACCAGCGCAGGATCATGCCGACCGGTTCGATCATCATCTGCGCCAGGAGCGCCCCCGTCGTCAGCTGCCCCGGGGTCATCCAGCCCTGGAGGACGAAGACCCCGCCGAGCAGCAGCACCGCACCCAGCAGCAGCACATGCGTCAGGTCGATGACGGGGAAGAGCACCGAGCGCAGGAAGAGCGTGTAGCGCTCCCAGGAGAGTCACCCATTTACAACTCGCCGTGTTGGTGGGACTCTTGGCTGGTGGAAGCACCCGAGACGCTCATTGATCTCTTCTGTCGCAAGTCGGCAGCCCGCGCCGCTAAAGGGCGCCGTGAGATTAGTATCCGCGCGCAGGAAGCCCGTGGGCGCGCCATCGCTGATGAGCTGGGCCTCACTGTCCGGCACGTGTGGCGCGAGGTGGGCAGCGCAAGCCGGTTCCGGCGTAGCAAGAAGGGACGTACGGAGCAAGACTCCGCCCTCAGCGCGCTGGAGAAGGGCGAGACCGGAGCGCTGTGGGTCTACCGCCTTGACCGATGGGACCGGCGGGGAGCCGGCGCAATTCTGCGGATCATCGAGCCTGAGGACGGACGCCCAAGGCGACTTCTGTTCGACAACGGCGACCCGGATAAGCCGGGTATCGGGCTGGACAGCACGAACCCTCGGGACCGCAAAGAGATCATCCGTCGCGCTGAGGATGCACGCGAGGAAACAGAGATTCTCAGCGAGCGTGTGAGGTCCACCAAGACGCTACAGCGAGAAAACGGGGAGTGGGTCAACCACAGTGCGCCGTACGGTCTCCGCGTCGTCCTGGTGGAGAAGGAAGACGAAGACGGGGATATCGTTGTCGAACGGAAGCTAGCCCGGGACCACGACAGCGCCGGAGACCCTGATGACCCGTCGCGCACCAAGGCTCAGGTTGCTCGGGGAGTGTTCGTCACTCTGCTGGTGGCTGAAGGGCTCTCCGGGAGGGCGGCTGTACGCAGGCTAAACGGACGCGGCATCCCGTCGCCGTCGGGAGGGGAGTGGGCACACGCGACACTCCGGGACATGACGAACAACCCTGCGTACGCCGGGTGGCAGACCACAGGCCGGCAAGATAACAGGTCAGTGCGCATGCTGTACCGGGATGCAGCAGGTAACAGGGTGAGCGTCATGGCGGAGGACGATCCGCTGGTCACCGACGCAGAGCAGAAAGACGCCCAGCGCGCGCTGAGGGGGCACCAACTAGGAATTGGCAAGCCTGCGGACGGGGCGGCACACGACACACGCCCTAAGCATTTGCTGACGGGCTTGTTGAAGTGTGCGGGGTGCAATGGGCCCATGCCGTACAGCGGAACGGGGTACCGGTGCTGGAAACCAAGGTCCGGTAAAACGTGCCCGGCCCCTGCAAGCCTGGTTAAGCATCTTGCTGAGGGCTACGTGCATGGTGCTTGGGAAGCCCGGTTGACCAACAGTGAACCGGATGACCCGCTGATTGCCGTGGTGGCGGAGCGATGGGCCATGAGGGTGCACCCCGAGGCGACAGCGGACTCCGCGGCAGCCATAAAGGCACTCACGGCAGCGGAGGCGGACCTTGCTCGGGTGTGGGCGGACCGAAAGGCGGGACTGTACGAGGGACCGTCAGCGGGGTTCTTCGCGCCTGCACTAAAAGAGGCCAACGAAGCTGTCGTGGCAGCGAAGAAGGCTGCCGAATCAGCCGTTGGCCGGCGGGGCGTGGACATTACCTTCCTGATGGACACCGAGCTGTGTGCTGAAGCGTGGAAGGGTGCCAGTGCTGCACTTCGCCGAGATCTTCTTGGCTTGGCAATCGATACCGTGACGGTGTCTCAGGCATCGCACCGTGGCGCACGATTCAACGGTCGGGACCGAGTTCGAATCAAATGGGCAGATGTGGATGATAACGAATAGGTAACGAGTCCTGGGGTGTCGGAGCGGGCAGCGCGGAGAGGCGTCGTCCGCTCTTGTCTCTGTGAGTAATAAAAAGCGTCGCTTGGTTACTCTTTGTTATAACTGTAGTGACGAAGTGACGGTTCTTAGGTACTTCCCAATCAACCTATACATTTTTCTTCTTCTCTTTTCTGTAGGGGTAATCCGGAAGTTGCCTCACTTCGTCACTTCGTCACTCATCCTGGCGCCCGCCCTCCCCGCTGCATGGGACTCACTCCCTAGTACATAGGTAGAGAGGCGGGGTTACCGCGCACACACTCTTATGACTCGCGGCGGTCCGCGTACCCGCCTCTCTCTCTATTCGCCAACTGTGCTCCCCACCCTCTCCCGTGGGTTGAAGCGCGTTGGCCGGCGGCACCCCAGGTGATACGCGTAAGACCCTATGGGGCCGTGGGCTGGGGTGCCGTCTAAGACTGCTGCGCGTCCCGAGAGGGTCACCGCGTAGTGCCCGTGGGCCGGAGGCTTGAACACTCCCCACGCGACGGGCTACATAAGCAGGGGCGTCCCGTGCGTGACTGATCAGCACGCGCCCGAAGTAGGCAACGCAAGGGTAGCTCAGTGGCCCAAAGCACCCGACGCAATCGGGGGACGCTGGTTCGAATCCAGTCCCAACAAAGCGTTGTCGCTGTCCGACGGAGGGACCCGGGCAGCAATACGGCCCCTGGCGGTAATCCGCATTAACACCAGGGGCCTTCCGTAGCCGCCATGTTGGCTTCGGCACGTTCATCGTACTTGACGTTCCTCGCACGCGTGGGCAAACGGTAAAGCCGCTCGGCTTAGACCCGAGAGATTTTGCAGGTTCGAATCCTGCCGCGTGTACTTCAACAACTTCACGCTGGGAGGCCCCGTGCGTACGTGCATTGAGTGCAAGTCGCGGGCCACCCACAGGGGCCGTTGCCGCGCTCACCACGCTGCCTACGAGGCGCGTCCGGCGGTCAAGGCCCGACGCAAGAGGCGCGTAATCATAGCCGCCGGCAACGACGCTGCAGCGGACATGCGCAAGGCCCTTCGCAAGGCCGGACATGCCAACTGTGCGCGCTGCAGGCTCCGTTACGCCGCTTCGGCCTTGGACGTGGACCACATCGTCCCGCTGTACAAGGGTGGTACGGACACCGCAGGCAACGTCCAGGCGCTGTGTGGGACCTGCCACCGGCTTAAGACCAACGAAGATGCCGGCTGTACGAAGGCGCCTTTCTAGGGAGAGATCGTGCATGTAACCGTGGTTCTTGAGAACGGTTCTACGGGCGAACAAGCACGCGTAGCCACAGCATCCGGCGCAACTCCCGAGGAACTCACCGAGCAACTCGCGCTCGTGCTCATTGCCCTTGCGGGCGAAGTCAATTACGCCCTTTAGGAGCTTTCATGGCACGCACAGCAATCACCGCTACGCAGTTCACCCGGGACGGCGCCACGCTGCCCGCTGGTGTGGCTGGCGACGCTGTCAACGGCAACTCTCTTACGAACGACGGCGCTACGGGGCTCATCATCGAAAACACCGGGGCGACCACGCGTAACGTTACGTTCACCGTGTTCGCCACAGTGGATGGCCTTGCCGTTACTCCGCGCACGGAGAGCATCCCCGCTGGCGCGACTCAGGGCTTTGGCCCTTTCCCAGTGGCGACCTACAGCGCTTCCCTGCTGATCAACGTGGACAACGCAGAGCTAACCCTCTCTGCTGTGCGGGTGTGACCCCGTAGGCCTCCGAGGAGCCCCTCACGCGCGTTGCAGGCCCCCATGCACCCCGCGTAGCCCCCTACGGCCCCGTGTAGGCCCCCATGAGGGCCCAACCGGGCGTGCACCGGGCCGCCTTAAGGCTCCGTAGCGACAGGCCGGCACGCGAGCACGCACACGTATTCAGCAGCGATGCACACGTGAGTGAGGTGAGCGCATGAGTGGTGGATGGCAAGGTAGTAACCGTAAGCGACGCTTGCCCAGGAATTGGCGACAGATCGTAGCCAATGTCAAGGCTCGTGACGGTCATCGGTGCACGCGCATGAGCGCTGAAGGCCTTCGATGCACGAACGTTGGCACTGATGTGGATCACGTCAAGCCTGGTGATGACCACTCAATGGCCAATTTGACCTTGCTCTGCGCTGATCACCACGCGCAAAAGTCGTCCAGAGAGGGCAATGAAGCCCGCTGGAAGCACCGTCAGAGGCGGCCAGATGAGCGTCATCCAGGCATGAATTTAGCCCCGGGCACGCAAATTTGACCCCCTCCCACCACCCTGGGGGGTGACCCCCTCCCCGGGTGATCACAGGCCCCGGGAGGTGCTGCGGCTCGACTTCTGTACGGGTCTGGGATCTGAGGGCCCCAGGAAGGCATGCAGGTCAACGCCTTACGGCCTACCGCAGACTGCCTGGCAACCGGGCTCAACGAGCACCCCAACGCCTCAGTCGGCCTCACAGAGCCGCGAAAGCGCTAACTCGCGCCAGCACAACCCCCTACGAGACCCTGCAGAACGGGGTCAAAACAGCCCCTGACCAGGTAGGATGTACCCATGACGGACCGTCGATGCAGCCATTGCGGGGACCCGATCCCTGCTGCAGCGCGATCGCACGCGAAGTACTGCGGTAAGTCTTGCAGGGTCATGGCGTCCCGATCGCGGACGAAGGCCCCTAAGCCGACCGCCCCTGCAGCTGCAGACGTGAGCGCCCCTCAGGCGCCCTCTGCTGGCCTGGAACTTCCTACGGCCCTTACCCGCCGACCCCGCTGGGTCCGTCGCGCCGTTTCCAAGTGCCCTCTCACCGCTGCTGGTTCACCGGCTTCCGCGTCAGATGACTCTACCTGGGCGACGTACGCGGAAGCTGCGGAATCCCGCGCTGGCGCCGGCCTTGGCTTCGTCCTCAACGGTGACGGCATTGTTTGCGTGGACATTGATCACTGCATCGCCGATGGCGTGCCCAGCGCTGAGGCAGAGGCTTTCCTTGCTTCGCTGCCTGACACGTACATCGAGATCTCTCCGTCCGGCGACGGCCTTCACATCTGGGGCCGTGGAATGGTGCTGACTTCCCGCAAGTTCCGCAACGGCGACATGCAGGGCGAGATCATCGGTGCCCGCAAGTACGCCACCGTGACCGGTCGCCGGTTCCGAAATTCCCCGCTGACTCTGGCCAACATCGCCGCTCAGGCAGGGCCGCTTATCTACTGATCCAAAGGGGGTGACCGATGGCCGGCAGAGGCCCCGCCCCCAAAGACCCCGCCAAGCGGGCACGCCGTAACGGTGATCCGGTCTCACAGACCACGCTCCGCGCTGAGGTTGTAGAGCCTCCGGCCCTTCCCGCGCGATACGCCGAGTACCCGGAAGTCGCGGAGTGGTGGGAAACATGGGTGAACTCCCCGCAGGCTGATCTGTTCAGCTCCACTGACTGGCAGTACCTGCGGGACACGCTCCCGCTCGTCAAGGCCTACCACTACGACGAAAACGGCCTTAAGCACGCGGGTGAAATCCGCCTTCGCGTCGCCCAGTTCGGTGCGACTCCCGCGGACCGTGCCCGCCTTCGCATGACATTCGCCCAAGCCGACGAAGCAGACCGTAAGCGCCCCGCAGGTGAGACCGGTGAAAGCCGTGCTCGTTACGGGGGACTTCGCGCTGTCCAGGGAGGCCAGACCCAATGAGGTGAGCCGCCGTGCCGTTCAAGCCTGAGTACCCGGGCGAAGTGCCCACCCTTGGATGGCACGTCCTCGACTTCATCTCCAGCATGCTCGCTGCCCCGGATAAGGGGGAGTACGAGCCGCTGATTCTGACTCCGGAGCAAGCGCAGTTTGTACTGAACTGGTACGCGCTTGACCCGCTGACCGGCCGCCGGCAGTACCGCCGCGGAGTGCTCTCCCGCCCGAAGGGGTGGGGTAAGTCCCCGATCCTCTCCGCCATCGCATGCGCGGAGGCCCTGGCCGGCGTTGTGCCGGATGGATGGGATGCCAACGGTCGCCCGGTAGGCAAGCCCTGGCTGGCAGTCCGTACGCCCCTCGTACAGGTTGCTGCCGTTTCTGAGCAGCAGACGGCGAACGCGTGGGGCCCGTTGCTGGAGATGCTCCGGCTAGGGCCAGCCCTTGATCACTTCGATATCGAGCCGCTTGACTCGTTCGTGAACCTTCCCCGCGGGCGCATCATGCCCGTGACATCCTCCGCGTCTTCCGCCGAAGGTGCCCGAGCTGTGTTCGCGATCATGGACCAGACGGAGGAGTGGAAGCAGGGCAACGGCGGAAAGCGGTTCGCCGAGGTGATCCGCAAGAACGCAGCGAAGATCAACGGTACGACGCTGGAATCCCCGAACGCCTTTACTCCGGGGGAGGGTAGCGTTGCCGAAGAATCCGCCGCGTTCTACAAGAACATCCTTGAGGGCCGCGCGCTGGACAACGGGCTGTTGTACGACCACAGGGAAGCCCCCGCGGACACCGACCTGGAAGACGAGTTGTCCGTTATGAAGGGCCTAGCTCAGGCCTACGGGGACAGCGCAGACGTTAACGGTGGGTGGGTTGACCTCAAGCGCCTTGCTGCTGAGCGCCTTGACCCCGCGATGCCGCCGCAGATCTTCCGCGCGTACTTTCTCAACCAGATCACCCATGCATCCGATTCATGGTTGAGCGAACCGGAGTTGAAGGGTATCGCCGCACCTGACGCCGTGATTGAACCTGGTACATCCATAACCCTTGGGTTCGACGGCTCACGCAAGCGCGTGCGCGGTGTCGCTGACGCTACGGCGCTGGTGGGTTGCCGAGTAGCAGACGGTCACATATTTCACCTGGGAGTCTGGGAACAGCCTGAGGGGCTGTCCGGTCGTAACTGGGAAGTGCCCAAGTCCGAAGTGCACGCAGCAGTCGCCGAGGCGTTCAAGAAGTACAACGTTGTTGGATTCTTCGCGGACCCTGCCCGTTGGGAAACAGATGTGGGTGAGTGGGAAGCAAAGTACCTCTCCAAGCATCTCGTAATCCGTGCTAGCCAGGCACACCCAATTGAGTTCTGGATGAACGGTGGACGTGCGGTAACCATCGTGCGCGCCACCGAGAAACTGCATAACGCGATCGTTGATCGTGAGATCACGTACGACGGGTCGCATGTCCTTACGCGGCATTTTCTGAATGCCCGTCGCCGGCCCTCTCAGAAGGGTCTCCAGATCGCGAAGGACTTCCCCGATTCTCCCCGAAAGATCGACGCCGCCGTTGCGGCAATTTTGGCGTATGAGGCGCGCTCTCACGCTGTTGCTAAGGGACTCACCGGCAAGAAGAAGAGTCGCCGAGTGACCCGACTTTAACCGCCCCGGGAAGGGGGAAAGGTGATCGACTCACAGACCCCTGGCAGTCCCGGATGGTGGTTCAAGCGACTGGCCGAGAAGCAAGTAGCGCGACTTTCCGACCTACACAGACTGCACCGGTACGCCGTGGGTGACGCGGACTTGCCGGAGGGCGACGAGCGCGTACGCGAGACGTTCCAGAAGTTCCAGCGCAAGGCACGGTCCAACTACGTAGGCCTTATCTGTGAATCCCTTCTAGAGAGGCTTCGCGTGACCGGCTTTCGCGCCGGCTCTGACGCCACTGCTACGGACGACAAAGACGCGTGGGCTATGTGGCAAGCGAACAGCATGGATGCGGACATACCCCTTGGGTTCCGCGCAGCGCTGTACATGCGTGAGGCGTACCTATTCGTCGGACCGCCCAACGGTTCCGCGGGTAAGTATCCGGTCATCACCGTAGAGGACCCCCGCGAGATGATCGCGGAAATGGACCCCATCCGTAAGCGCCGGCCCCTTGCCGTTCTGAAGATGTGGAATGACACGGTCGTCAGTCAGCGTCGCGCGCTGTTGATGGTGGGCGCAGAGGTCCACTCGTACACCGCCCCGCTTCGCGACGACTCGTCTTACGCCTACGAGGGCTTCTCGCTGGATTCGTGGGTTGCCGCGGGATCGGCAAAGAACCCCGTAGGCCGTCCTCCTGTTGTGCGTCTCGCAAACCGGATGAACATCGATGGTACGTGCCTGGCAGAGGCTGAAGACGTACTAGATATCCAGGACCGCATCAACAATCAGGTTCTTGACCGTCTCGTCATCTCCAAGATGCAGGCGTACCGACAGCGCTGGATTACGGGCGCGTCCTTCGAGGATGAAGACGGCAACCCCGTTGAGCCCTTCAAGCCCGGCGCTGATCTGGTGTGGGCCGTCGAAGACGAAACCGCCAAGTTTGGTGACTTCTCGCAGGCCGACCTGACGCCGATTCTCTCCGCTGTGAAGGACGATGTCCGGGACATGGCGGCAATCACCAGGACCCCAGCGCATTACCTACTCGGGGAGTTCATCAACGCTGCAGGTGACGCCTTCGACGCCTCGGAAACTGGGCTGGTGGCCAAGGCCAAAGAGCGCATGGCGCACTTCGGCGAAGCCATCGAAGAGGCCATTCGGATCGGGTACCTGTACCTCAACGATCCGAGGGCGGAAGCCTTTGACTCAGAGGTCCAATGGGGCGACCCGCAGAGGCGCGCACTTGCTGAAATGGCCGATGCTGCTACCAAGTTGAGTGCTGCCGGCGTCCCGTGGCGAACCCTGATGGCGGTACTGAACTTCACTCCTCAGGAGATCGACCGCATGGCAGCTGAAAGGGCCTCTGACGCCCTGTTGGCCAGCGCCCTAGCGCCACCCCCGGCACCCACCTCGAACGCCCCTCAGGCGCCCGCTGAGCAGCCTGCCGCTACCTCGTAAGGGGGGCCCCGTGCCTATCGGACCTGCCACGTACAAGCTCATCACGGATCAGGTACGCCTGCGTGTTCTCCAGTTCGCACAGAACGCCTGGACTGGTCTCGGCTCGTGGCGGGACTCTGACATCCAAGCGTTCATAGATGCGGTTGTACCCATGGTTGCCGGAGGACAGCAGCAGATCGCATCACTCACAAACGCTTTCCTAGCTGAGCAGGTGGCAGGCCTCTTCGGGGGGTCTGCCGCTCCGGTGGGACTCTCCCCTGAGGAAACCTCAGGATCGGCACTCCGCAACGGGGCCGACCCGCGGGAGGTCTACCGCCGGCCAGCAGTGCAGATGTACCGGGCCCTGAAACAGGGTGCGGCTCTTGACGCTGCTGTGAACCTTGGCGCCAACCGCATTGCGAAGTTGGTGACCACGGATATGCAGCTAGCAAAGACCCACGCGGCACAGCAGACGCTGCGCGATTCGAAGGCGCAGTACTACCGCCGCAAATTGCACGGCTCCAAGAA
The DNA here is from genome assembly GCF_056436545.1 of Streptomyces sp. NPDC043738. Taxonomy (NCBI): domain Bacteria; kingdom Bacillati; phylum Actinomycetota; class Actinomycetes; order Kitasatosporales; family Streptomycetaceae; genus Streptomyces; species Streptomyces sp. NPDC043738. Next base: position 522,972 of record NZ_JBWKCJ010000001.1, read on the forward strand.
CTGTGCATTGTGCATCGTTGCCAGCACGCAGCGATACCGGGTCAAGGAATTGATGCCTTGTCACCCGGGATGCCAGTGCACCCCGGAGCCTATTGAGGGCCCCGCCCCACACGTGCTTGATAAGGCGCGTCTGGAAGAACTCCACTCCGCTGTAGAGCGGGTGACGGGTAAGCCATCCGATCGTGGCGCCCGCGGAGAGCTGGACTACCGAAAGATTCTGGTGGTCCGTAACCACGGGGAGTACGGGCCGACCCTCACGTACAAGGGCCAAGCATTCACCGGCCCTGGCGATATCAACTGACCTTACCGCACCGAAATGGCATGCGGACTACCCGAAACGGGGATACAGCGATGTCTGAAGAGACCACTGAGGTCACCAAGTCTGGCGAAGACTCCGGTGAGAATTTGGCGAAGCAGCTTGCCGAAGCACAGGCCGAAGCCGAGAAGTGGAAGTCGCTTTCTCGTCTGAACGAGAACAAGGCCAAGACGAACGCCAAGGAACTAAAGGACTTCGAGGCTTGGAAGGCTTCTCAGCTTACCGAGATTGAGCGTGCCGTTGAGGACGCCAAGGTCGCCACGCGCGCTGAAGTGCTGGCAGAGGTAGGGGCCGAGCGCGCGCATGACGCGTTTGTTGCCGCTGCCAAGGGCCGGCTTACCAACGCTGAGGCCGTCCTGGCGCGGGTCGATGTAACGCAGTTTCTTGGTGAAGACAACAAGCCGAACACCACGGCTATTGGTGAGTTTCTCGACAGCATCGCACCAGCACAGAAGGAAGCGGAGTCTGTGCAGACCTCTTTGCAGGGGCTGTTCCAGGGTTCCCGCGGTGACCAGGGCAGCGCCCTCCCGCTGAATGGTGACCCGCTTCTACAGAAGGTTATGGGGATTGTTGGCGCACGCTAACCCCCTATCACTACGCACTCCCCATTAGGAGAGAAGCATGCCCGCAGTTGACAGCACCAAGCTAAATCTACTCGGCACCAATGCCTCCGGTACCTTTGCCGGCTACCTGCCCCCGGAGATGTCCGCCCCGATTTTCGAAGAGGCTGCGAAGCAGAGCGTTGCTATGCAGCTCATTCCCCAGGTTCCGCTAGGGCCGCAGGGCAAGGCCATCCCGATCTTCACCGGCACCCCCACGGCTGAGTGGGTTGCTGAGGCTGGCGCGAAGCCGATCAGCACCGGGTCCGTTGGCCTCAAGACCATGAAGAGCGCCAAGCTTGCCGGCATCTTCGTGGTCTCTGCTGAGGTTGTCCGGGCTGACCCGGGTGGATTCATGGCGAACATGCGGAAGAAGCTCGGTGAGTCCTTCGCCGTCGCGTTTGACAACGCGTTCTTCCACGGTGCCGGATCGGGTACTTCGTCGTCCCCGTTCTCTCAGCACCTTGACCAGACCACGCATTCCGTGGAGCTGGGTACCGCGACGGCTGCCAACGGTGGAATCTACACCGATCTGGTTTCGGGCCTTCAGCTGCTGGTGGACAGCGGGAAGAAGCTGAAGAGCTTCGCCCTGGACTCCGCCATCGAACCGAAGCTTCTGACTGCCGTGGACACCACGGGCCGGCCGATCTTCGTTGAGTCCACCTACGACATGACCGCCGGCCCGATCCGAAGCGGGTCGCTTCTGGGGCGCCCGTCCCGCATGGCTGACGGTATCCGTGGCACCGGTACTGCACTGGATACCCTTGGCTACGGAGGCGACTTCTCGCAGGCCATCTGGGGCGTTGTCGGTGGCATCACCTACGACGTTACCGACCAGGCAACGCTGCCGATCGGTGCGTCCGGTGCCATGGTCTCGCTGTGGCAGAACAACCTGATCGCTGTTCGTGCTGAGGCTGAGTACGGCTATCTCATCAACGACGTGAACGCCTTCGTCAAGTACACGGAGAACGACGGCGCCTAATCGCCTTCCGCTATGAGAGGGGGACAGCATGGCGCTGCCCTTGGCTACTCCCGCTGAGCTGTCCGCCTATCTCCAGCGGGACATCCCAACAGACTCCGCGGACATCGCCCTACGTCTGGCCTCGGGGAAGGTGCGGGGGTTCATCAACCGACCGGACCTTCCCTCCCTGGCGGACGACACCACGGCCCCGGACGACATCAAAGCCGTGGTCCTGGCCGTCGCGTCCCGCGTCTTCGGGAATCCGAACGACATCCGGCAAGAGACCGTGGGGTCCGAGTCACTGACCTACGCGTCAGAGACCATCGGTGTGCAGCTGACCACTGCTGAGTTGAGGGACCTGAGGCGGTACCGCGTGCGCTGGCGAACCCTGGAAGCAGGGCCGGTCTACCCCGAGGTGACTGCCGAATGAGACTACTCACTATGCAGTCCGTCACGGTGCTTCGTGCGCCCCTAGTGGTGGACCCGTACGGGAATCCCTCCAGCGAACGTGACTGGGGCAGCGCCGTGGGCACGGCGTACGCCGGCCTCAGTGTGCAGCCCATTGGCGATTCGCCCTCCAGCGAGACGACGGGGGACCGGACCACCATCATCACGGGGTGGAAGCTCAGTACGGCGCGCGGGTCGGACATCGATCTACTCGCCACCGATCGTGTCGAATACGACGGGATCACCGCTGAGGTAGACGGAGAAGTCGCGCGGTACTACCTAGGTGGTCGGGTCCACCATGTTGAGGCCCGTCTTAAGCGGGTGACCGGCTGATGGCAGACCGGATCAAAATGAAGATGAGCGAGATTCGAAAGCTTCTCCAGCTTGCGGAACTCGACGCCGAGGTTGAGCGGGTGGCACGGGTCGTTGAAGGCCGGGTTACCGCACAAGGCCTACAAACCCGAGTTGACCTGAAAAAGGGCAGCAAGCGTATGCGCGGTGCGGTCATTGCCGGCTATGAGGACGGCGCGACAGCGGAGAACACCCGCCGTGCGTTGCTGCGTTCCATGGATGGCGTCAAATGAGGCCGGCCGTCGCGTTCCCGGACGCTGTGCTGACGACCATTGAGTATCTTCGGGCAGTCGTACCCGGCACCCCGGTCTACTCCCGCGTTCCGTCGCCGCTTCCCGAAGAGTTCGTACGCATCGAGCGTATCGGAGGCCTTCGGCGGACCATTGTCACCGACCGTCCGCGGATCAACGTGGAGTGCTGGGGTCCCACTGAGAAGGCGTCAGAAGACCTAATGAAGGTTGTGCGCGCCCACGTACTAGTCATGGCTGGCAAGCGAGGCAGCACCACGGTCTACGACGTGGAAGAGGTATCTGGCCCCATGTGGCTACCAGACAGCGCTACCGGCCGCCCTCGGTACGCCTTCGCTGTCGAATTCTCTGCCCGTGGAAGCGCCCTGTAGCGCTCCGGGCCCTACCAAATTGGAGGCTCCGGCATGGCTGGAGATATCGCAAACCCGCGCCTATGGACCGGCGCTGACCTTTGGACTGCAGCTGTCGGGACTGCCCTGCCGGCGACGCTCGATGACGCGATGACGACTGTTCCCGCTTGGAAGGCCGTCGGTCTGCTTTCCGAGGACGGCGCGTCTGAGTCCCGGGATGAGGACACCAACGACTTTTACGCATGGGGCGGGAAGCTCGTTCGGACCACCCGCAGCAAGCACAAGCGGAGCATCAAGGTCACTTGCCTTGAAGACAACCTTGTGGTCTTTGGACTGGTTAACCCCGGCTCCACTGTCGCCACCGCTGCTGGCGTGAACACCCGCACCGTCAAGGTACCGAAGTCGGAGAAGCGCAGCTTCGTCCTGGAAATGGTAGATGGCGACATCACCCGCCGACGACACATCCCGACTGGTGAGGTTACCGAAGTTGGTGAGGTGACTCTCTCTGAGTCTGACCTTCAGGCCTTCGAGCTGACCATCACCATCTACCCCGGCGCGGATGACTCGCTGTACCTGGACTACGACAACGACCCGCAGGGCGCTACGGCCTAACCCCACATCTGAACGGCCGGAGTTTCTGGGTGGATGCTCCGGCCGTTTCTAATCCACCCGACCACCCATGAGGAGAGACCATGCCCACGAAGAACGACGCGACCGGCCAGCCGCTACCCGTTGCGTACAATGGTGAGACCTATCTCGTTCCGCCCACCGAAGAGTGGGACATTGATGTTCTTGAGGCCATCGACGACAACAAGCTGACGAGCGCGCTTCGAGCGCTACTCGGGGCTGAGCAGTACGCGACCTTCCGCAAGACCAACACGAAGGTCAAGGCACTCGGTGAGTTCATGGACGTTGCCGGTAAGGCGGTAGGGGCGGGAAACTCCTAAGCCTTCTACCGCTGATCCGTGAACACGGTGATGCGATAGAGGCTGACCTAGCCTTCCGGGGTTTCGATCTTCTCGACATGTGGCGGGGAACGCTGAGTCCCCGCCGTGTCGATGTGCTTATTCGTGGGCTGCCCCCGGACAGCGCTACACGAATGGCTATGAACGGCCGTGAACCACTATGGACGCGAACGGATTACATCCTTGCTGACCTATGGGATGCCGTTAACTACAACACGGTAGTCACGGTTGGCGTGGCACAAGGCAAGGAACCCAATAGCCCCGCGCCATACCCGCGCCCTGGCGACAAGCCCAAGAACCCAATTACAGCGGCCCATCTGCTGGCCCATCGAGAGCGCACAAAGAGGGGGTAGCAGATGCCCGCACCCGAAATCGCAGTTGCCTACATATCCGTTGTACCCGAGGTGCAGGGGTTCGCTGCGCAGCTTCGCCGGCAGGTTGTAGGACCTGCGCAGGATGCCGGGGACCAGGCCGGCCAAGCCGCAGGGTCATCCTTTGGCGACAAGCTAAAGGCCGGCCTAGCCGGTGCCGCTGTTGCAGCAGGTGCCGTCCTGGTAAAGGGCCTCACCGATGCCGTAGAACAGTCGAACGTGACCAGCAAGCTGCAGGCTCAGTTGGGGGCTAGCAGCAAGGACGCAGCGAAGTACGGCAAGGTGGCGGGCCGGCTCTACGCGGCCGGTGTTACGGAGACCTTTGAAGATGGAGCGGAGACCATCCGTGCCATCGTAAATGCTGGTTTGGTTCCTCCGGGTGCTACTAACAAGCAGCTGCAGAGCATCGCCACGAAGATGCATGACGTGTCAACAACGTTTGGCACGGATATGAGCATGCAAACTCAGGCCGTCAGTGCCCTCATGAAAAACCACCTAGCGCCCTCCGCTGATGCGGCGCTGGACATCATCACCACGGGCATGCAAAGGCTTGGCCCCAACGCCGAAGACCTCCTAGAGACGTTCCAAGAGTACCCTGTCCAGTTGCGCAAGCTGGGAATCGACGCTACTCAGTCCCTAGGGCTATTCTGGCAAGGTCTACAGGGTGGCGCACGCGATACGGACATCATCGCGGACGCGCTCAAGGAATTCTCCATTCGTTCCATCGACATGAGCAACAGCTCTCGGGACGCCTACAAGTCCCTTGGGCTGGACGCGCAAAACATGGAACAGATGATTGGCAAGGGCGGACAGTCAGCCAACAAGGGCTTGCAAATTGTTCTTGACAAGCTGCGGAGCATCCATGACCCCGTCAAGCGAGAAGCAGCAGCGGTAGGGCTGTTCGGAACACAAGCCGAGGAACTGGGCAAGAGCCTCTTCAAGCTAGACCCCGCTAAGGCAGCTAAGGGCCTAGACGGTGTCGAAGGGTCAGTGAACAGACTGGGAAACAGCCTGCGGTCCGGCCCCTCCTACGAGCTTCAGGTATTCACAAGAGGGCTGCAGCAAGGCCTGGTAAACGTACTCGGAACCTACGTAGTCCCAGTGCTGACCACCTTCGCGCACGGTCTCAGCAGTGTAGCTGGAGTCGCCAGGGGCGCGTTTAACTGGGTTCGGGAGTACGGCCCCTGGCTGCTTCCCTTCGCTATCGGCATCGCCGGCATAACCATCGCCATGAACGCGCAAGCAATCGCAACAGGCGCTGTCACCGCGGTGTTCAGCATCTACCGGGCCGCCATCTTGGTAGGAACGGCAGTTACGAACGGATTTGCCGGGGCACAAGCATTCCTGAACACGGTAATGCGCGCCAACCCGATTATCTTGATCGTCACCCTGATTATCGCCCTAGGTGCGGCGATCGTCGTTGCGCACAAGAAATCAGAGACGTTCCGCAACATCGTTCAGGGCGCGTGGCAGGGTATTCAGACTGTCGTCTCTTGGGCGTGGAACAACGTACTGAAGCCTGTCTTCACCGCGCTCGGTACGGTAATTCTGTGGCTGTGGAACAACGTCATCAAGCCGGCGTTTAACGGCATCGTAACGGTAATCAAGATCTCCCTAATCCCGATCCAGGTAGCGCTATCTGTCCTCTGGTTCGCCATCAAGGGAATCGGAACCGTCGCCATGTGGTTGTGGAACAACGCGATCAAGCCGGCTTTCGGCTGGATCGCCGACAAGGCATTGTGGCTTTGGATGTACGGGATCAAGCCGGGGTTCACGCTCATCAAGAACATGTTCAACGCCCTGTTGAGCGCTGCGAAGTGGCTTTGGAACAACGGCATCAAGCCGGTCTTCCAATGGGTTGCCGACAAGGCTAAGTGGCTTTGGACGTATGGGATCAAGCCTGCGTTCGAGCCTATCAAGCGCACGTTTAACAGTCTGATCGACGCTGCCAAGTGGCTTTGGAACAACGGGATCAAGCCGGTGTTCAACTGGATCAGCGACAAGGCCAAGTGGGTTTGGAGCTACGGCATTAAGCCGTCCTTCGAGGCCATCAAGCAAGGCGTCAAGAGGGTAGGCGACAGTTTCGAGACTGCCAAGAACTTCATTGGTAGGGCTTGGACCAAGCTCCAGGACATCGCAAAGAAGCCCGTTAGGTTCCTGATCAACACCGTGTACAACGGCGGAATCGTCCCGCTGTGGAACAAGATTGCAACGGCGTTCGGAGCCCCCTCGCTGCGTCCCTTGAACATCAAGGGCTACGCAACGGGTGGCATCCTGCCCGGGTACACCCCCGGGCGTGACGTGCATCTAGCTGCCCTGTCGGGCGGCGAAGCCATCATGCGCCCGGAGTGGACGCGGGCCATGGGGCCTGGCTACGTAAACGCCATGAACGCTGCTGCCCGCTCCGGCGGTGTCAACGCCGTTCAGCGAGCTATGGGCGGAGGCCTGCCGGCGTTCAAGGACGGCGGAATCTTCGGCTGGATCGGATCAGCGGCAAACACCGTCAAGGGGTGGGGATCTGCTGCGTGGGACAAGGTCAAGGACGGCGCCGGCTGGCTTGCCGACACCATCGCGGGATCGGCCAAGGCTGGTGTCAAGGCACTCGTTAACCCGCTGATCAACCTGATTCCCGGGCTGAACACCGGGTGGGGTAGGTCCATCAAGCACATCCCAGAGAAGATGATCAACAGCATGCTTAGCTTCTCTGAGAAGGCAGACGAAAAGGGCGCCGCATCGCTGGCCAAGTACACGGGTGGCGGGAAGCTCGGTGACTGGATCGCCAAGGCGATGAAATTCACAGGCGTTCCGGCTAGTTGGGCCGGTCCCCTTCGCACGCTGATCATGCGTGAGTCGGGCGGCAACCCCAACGCGATCAACCGATGGGACTCCAACGCCAAGGCCGGCCATCCGTCACAGGGTCTGATGCAGACGATTCCCGGCACCTTCGCCGCGTACCGGGATCACCGTCTCCCCAACAGGATCACGGACCCGATTGCGAACATCGTCGCGGGCATCAACTACATCAAGTCCCGGTACGGCTCCATCTTCAATGTCCAACAGGCCGTTGGTAGCACGCCGAAGGGATATGACTCCGGTGGATGGCTCATGCCGGGCGCGACCATGGCCGTCAACAAGACCGGCAAGCCTGAGGCCATTCTTACGGCCGGCGACTGGAACAACGTCGCAACGCTGGCAAACCGAGGAATGGCTGGCGGAGTCCAGGACGGCGCTCGACTCGTACTGGTCACTGAGTCGGGCAAGAGTTTTGAGGCGTACGTAGACCAGCGTGCTGACGGACGAATTCACCAGGGGCTGGTTGCTCCCGCATCCCTAGGGAGGACGCTGTAATGCCCGAGGACACCGTTCCGGTAGGCGATGAAGGCCTTGAAATCCCGGTAACCACCACGACCACCGATGACCAGGGCAAGACGGTGGTCACTGGATACCCGCCCGACGGGCCTGGCCCCGTGGCCGAGGGGTCAACGGACCCCCGCGCCGGCTTGCCTCCATTCGGCTGGCCATTCAACTGACCGGCTAGGGGTCGGGCGCCTAACAGCGCTCGGCCCCTCCAATGGAGGTTCTCATGCCATACAGCAATCCCAATCTGCTGCCGGACAACGTTGGTGAATTCGAGGGTGGAACGTCAGGGTGGACGCCCGGAGCAAACACGACTCAGGCGGTAGTCACCACCGACGTGGCTGTACCTGGTACCAAGGCACTGAAGTTCGCCGCGACGGCTGGCGGGTCCATAACTGCCACAAGCCCCCGTGTCCTGGTCACCGCGGGCACCGAGTATGTGCTCTTCTATCTGCTCTACCTCAGCGCTGCCCGCGCAAGCCGCGTGAGCACCATGACGGTTACGTGGTACGACTCGTCAACTGCAGGTTCTGCGCTGGGAACGATGTCCTCAGCGATCAACCTACCCAACGCCTCGGGATTCCAGCAGACTTCATCTCCCGTTGCTGTGGGTACGGCCCCCACAGGCGCACTGTCGATGGTGATTACGTACACCGTCACCAACATGACCGCTGCGGACTTCGTCCAAGTCGACCTTGGGTACTTCGGTAAGACCTCGCGCATTGCCGGCAACGTCCTCAGCTACAACGCTCAGTCTGCCGAAGTGAGCGCGGCCGACTGGACGTTCAGCGGGGGGACCGGTGCCCGGTTCTGGGGCACGCTCTCTACCGGCGCTGGCTACTACTGCACCGCGCTGACATCCGCAGCTGCTGGCGATGTCCTGGCCACTACGGCCGTCAAGTACGCCGTTACGGCTGGCACGGTCTACCGGGCCTACTCGCAGCTGATCGCAGCAGCTGCCGGCACGTACACGGGCAAGCTCTCCATTCGCTGGTACGACGCTGGCAACGCGCTCATCAGTACGTCGTCCGTGACTCCCTCGTTCACGAACGCCACAACCACTGTGGCGTGTGTGGTGGCTGCCGCTCCGGCGGGTGCGGTGACCGCTGATCTGGTGACCGGCGCAACGGCTACGGCAGGGTCGCAGACCTTCTACATCGACGAAATGTGCCTTGGCGTCGCACCCAACGCCGCGGGCAACCAGCTGACCTATGACGAGTACTCCACTGAATCCACGCTGCCGGCCTGGACGGTCGATGGCGGGACGAGTGCACGGGCGTTCATCACCAGCGGCATCAGCGATGGGTACTACGGCATGCAGGTCTCGCCGACGGCAGGCGGGGTAATTACCGCGACGCTTAACCGCCTGGTCCCTGTCACCGCGGGCACTACCTACTCCGTTTCTGCTGTTGTCTTCCGGCACAATCCAGGACCGGGCAGCACCACGGCGTCCATGCGCACGCGGGTCGACTGGTACGACGGCGCTGGGAATCTAGTCCTGGCGGACAACGCAGACCAGTTCTATTCCTTCACCGTGGCTTCCGGCGCGGTAACAGGCTCTCCGTTCTCCGAGACTCGAACGTGTCCGGTAGGCGCGACCCGTGCCAAGGTCAGCGTCCAGATGGACCACACCGGGTCGATCGTGGATGCGTACACCATTGACAACGTGGTGCTCAAGGAATCATCAGCGGAGTATGAGATTGCCGCTGACGACGCCACGGGGTCTGTCTCCGTGACCGTGAACTACGAGCCGGTTAATCCGAGTACGACGGTCACGATTCTCAGAATGGACGAAAGCGGCAACGCGCACCCCGTGCGGGGCTACGGATACGAATACGACCGGGCCCCCTACAGCGCCGGCCCCATCCTGGTGGAGGACTACGAGGCCCCGCTAGGTCAGCGCGTGTGGTACGCGATCAACTGGTATGACGCTGGCGGTGTACGCCACGACCAACTGTTCACGCAGACCATCGCTGGCCCCAAGCTGGACGACCCCAACTACGTCTGGTTCAAGGCTCCGGGGCTTCCCGCGCTGAACACGTTGGTGATGATGGAGTCACCTATCAAGTGGTCCCGCGCAGCGCGCTCGGCCACCTACCAGATCGTGGGCAGGAAGAACCCCGTGACGGTGTCCGGAGTTCGTGGGGGCCGTACCGGATCGGCCACCGTGCTCGTATGGGATGAGCCCTCTAACGAGCACTTCAACGCCCTGCTGGATACCGGACTGACAGCGCTGATTCAGGCGATGCCCGGGTACGGCATCGACGGAAATCTGTATGTGTCCGTCGGCGACTCGGAGGTGGAGCAGCTGACTCAGGACGCCCGGGATGACGGGTGGCGCTGGTCATTGCCCATCGCAGAAACGGACCGTCCCGCTGGCGGACTCCAAGGATCGGCACTCGCCACCTGGCAGGACATCAGCGACGACAACGCCGATTGGTTCGCCGTATTCGACGGGTACGCCGCTTGGGCGGATGTGCTAACAGGGGGATGACATGCAGACCGTTAGCGCCAAGTTTCTGCCGGCGCTGACGACGGATCATGGACTGTCGGTCAAAGTCAACGTTCTCTACGACGGAGATGTCGTAGCGGAGGACGTTGCCTTTGAGGATGGCTCCGTAAAGGTGGATCGGGGCAGCGACGTTCGGCGGTCGCTGTCTCTTTCCATTCCCGATCCGGCGTCCTGGCCTACCAGTGATACCGATACGTTCAACGTCTACGGACAGCAGATCTACGTAGAGCGCGGGATCACGTATCTTGACGGTTCCTCCGAGCGCGTTCCCGCGGGCACGTTCGTGATTACCAGCGTCAGCGGGAACATCCACACGGGTCCGCTGTCCATCACTGGGGCTGGTCTTGAAATCCTTCTGAAGCGCTCTCTCTGGGAGTCGGCTACCAGCACTTCGGGGTACGCCAGTCCCGCTGCGTTCTGCGCCTTCCACATTCCTGACACCGTCCCCGGCGCATCGTTCGTTGACGACTCCACACGGGGCACTGAGGCGCTGGCATCAAAGACTTGGGACGCCCAGACAGACAAGTGGGCAGCGCTCGTTGAGGTGGCAAACAGCGTCGGTTGTGAGCTGTTCTGCAACGCCAACGGGACGTTCGTCCTGGCGGACATACCCGATCCAGACGACCTAGGCGTTGCTCCCGTGTGGGACGTGACGACCGGTGAACACGGCGTCATGGTCTCCGCGGAGATGGAGTTGACGGCGGACGACGTATTCAACCGAGTCGTCGTAACAGGGGAGAACGCGAGCGACAACGTTCCGCCCGCAAGCGGCGAGGCGAAGATTACCGACCCAACCGACCCGCTGCATTGGGGCGGCCCTTTCGGCAAGGTGACGAAGGCGTACAGCTCAAGTCTGATCACCAGCAATTCCAACGCCAACGCAACAGCCATCGCCCTTCTCCGGAAGTACCGGGCACCTAACCGAACGGTCTCACTGTCCACGGTGCCGAACCCAGCCCTGGATGCAGGGGACCGAATCCGGGTGAACTACGGGCCGGTCGGCCCCGCGCCGGAAATCCACATCGTCAACAGCTTCGACATCCCGCTGTCCGAGAAGAGCGGCGGTTTCTCTATCGCCACTGTGAGCGGACGGGAGGACGCCTGATGGCAGCGATCGACCGCGTAGTTGGAGCGGCTATTGACGGAGTCAAACGGTCCGGCGTTATTGAAGCCAGCGCGCTCATGGCGACTGTCAGCGTGGTGAATGCGGACGGGACCGTAACCGTCACACGGGGAGCGGACACGTACCCCAAGGTGCGATGCCTGAGTGGATATCTCGGCGCAACGGTTGGTGACGTAGTCGAGATTCTCAAGACCTCCGGCGGGTGGGTCGCCATCGGCAAGCTACGGACTAGCAACGCACCACGCGTTCAGTCCGGGCAGGCGACCACGCCAGCAACCACAGGTTCCCCCGCTGCATGGGGCACGGTCACCGTGACGTTTCCCAAGGCATTCGCGAACGTGCCGATTGTCGTGGCCGTCCCCGCCGAAGCAATCTCCAGCGGCAACACCGAAGTTGACGTTGCTGTAAGCAACACCACAACTACATCTTTCATCCTGCGCTGTCGCCGGTCGGCCTCCGGCAGCACTACCAGTTTCGCTGCGTGCACGCACAACTGGATAGCCACAGACTACTAGGAGACACAGTGCCTTTGACTGATGGCTACGGCCAGAACATTCCGTACCCGACGCTGAGCGACAAGCCCAATATCCAGACCATGGGGCAGGGCATCGTAGAGGGGCTCGTTCCCAAGAGCGTCATGGTATTCGCATCGGCCACCGTTCGAGGCGCCACGGTCACCACGCCCAAGTCCGGCATGTGTACGTGGCTCCAGGACGTTAAGCGCCTTGAAGTGTACGACGGTACGGCATGGGTCACCGTTGCCGCGGGCACCAGCGTATGGACCAATGTCCCGCTGGATTCAGGATGGACGAACAACGGGAACAGCAACGGCAACTTCCAATACCGCGTGGTGAATCTGTTTGGTGAGATCACCATCATGTTCCAGGGCGCCATTTCCCGCGCCACGTACCCGGGAACACTCCCCGGTTACTTCCAGCTGAACACCACGGCTCTGCCCACCAGCGCGCGGCCGGCATCGCTGCGAACGGTCGTTGTCCCGTGCTCTGACGCTGGCTCAGCGCGCATCACGTTGAAGCTCGATATCACTACGGATGGCTGGCTCCGCCTCTACGGCGTTCAGAGCGACAGCAAACCCGCGTGGGTCGGCTTCAACGGTGTTTTCTGTTCCCTGTGATCACAACTTTAGAGAGGTCCCTATGGGTACTGCATGGATACCGGGCGCAGAGCGCCTAGGAGACGGGTCAATCGGGGGCGCCATGGACAGCCCCTCTCGCCCTGCCCGTGTCGTCTGGCACACGACCGAAAGCGGTGCCGGCGATGCCGCGTTCAGCTCGGTTGGCAAGTACCTGGTTTCGATCGGTGCGGAGCCGCACATCCTCTACGACCCGACCACCGACCGCCTTGGACAGTTCGGCCCGCTGGGGGAGTCAGCCCGTGCTCTGAAGAACGACGGCAGCACCCGGACGAACCGCACCGGTAAGGCGTGCATCCAGATTGAGGTCCTGGCCCGCGCCGGCAAGCCCTTCACCGGCTACTGGAAGCCTGGCCCGAACTTCCGCGCGCTCATGGCTGCCATCCGCTCATGGGGCGTCGAGGACGTGTTCCCGACGGGTGCGCCGGCCAAGACGGCTGCTGCTGCAACCAAGCGGGACCGGTCGGTCTGGCTCAGCAATGGGGGGCACTACGGACACTGCAACGTCCCGGGGAATGATCACTGGGACCCGGGCGCCATCGACACCAAGGCGCTGTTCGCTGCTGCCCCGAAGGCTGCCCCTTCCAAGCCTGTCCCGAGCAAGCCAGCACCGGCCCCCGCCAGGAAGGTAGTTGACCTCTCCAACGTCATCGCTGCAGCACGGCGGGACCCGGGCCTGAAGCAGGGCGGCCTCACGCACCCCGCGGACGTGAAGCTTGTCGAGGCGGCGCTACGGGCTGAAGGACTGCTATCCGCTAAGTACTCGGCGGACGGCTCGTACGGCTCCCTGACCCGGGACGCGTACGCAGCGTGGCAGAGGCGCCTTGGCTACCGCGGCAACGACGCTGACGGCATCCCCGGCATGGCCTCCCTGTCCAAGCTTGGCAGCAAGCACGGATTCGGCGTAAAGGCCTAGCGACATGAGCCCCGAAGGAATCGCGGCTCTATCCGCTGTCTGTGTCGCGATCGTCGGGGCAGGCCCTGCGTACCTAGGACTATCCCGCCGGGTACGTGGGGCCGTCAGCGATGAGGGCACCGCAACGAGGGAAGCAGTTGCCGCCGAAATCCGGGAGTCCGTGAGCCGGCTGAACGGTCGCCTCGATGCACTCCGCACGGACATCCGAGATGTCCGGGAGTGGCAGACCAGCCATACCGCGGAGCACATGCTGATCCAGCACAACCAGACCGAGGAGTGATTTTGGACTTCGTCAAGACCCACGCGACCCGAATCTACGCCGTTGCCGTTGCCGTCCTGGCCCTGGTGGCGCACTTTGTTCCGTCCGTTCCCAGCGCCCTGGTCCTGGCCGTGGTCGCCGCTGCGCTCGGTGTCGGCGAAGGCGTTCAGCGGGTCGAGGACAGCAAGAACGCGTGACGGTGGGACTCACTCCCTAGGGCCCGGGTGACAGAGCCTCGACCCCAGGGAGTCCCCGTGTCGTACCCGAATATCGCCCTGATGGGGCGCGCACGCAGCGGTAAGGACACCATCGCTCGCCGGCTGACCGGACAGTTCCAGTACGTTCGCGTGGCCTTCGCTGACCCGCTCAAGGACATGGCGCTGAAGATCAACCCGATTGTCTCTGTTACGTCCGTCGGGATGTCCGTGTGGCTATCGGACATCGTGGAAGACGGTGGCTGGGAGCGAGCCAAGGACGAGTACCCCGAAGTCCGCCGCTTCCTACAAAATCTCGGCCAGTCCATCCGTGAGCAGGATGAAGATTTCTGGCTGAGCCAGGGTCTGCGCAAGCTGGACGAGGCAGCGAAGTGGAACCTTCCCGCTGTGGTCACTGACGTGCGGTACCCGAACGAGTACGAAGCGTTGCGCACCCGAGGCTTCAAGATGGTTCGCATGACGCGCCCCGAACCCTCACCGCTGTACCCCGTAGACACGGGGCGGCACACCAGTGAAACCGCACTGGACGACTACAAGGCCGATACGAAGATCTTGAACGTCGGCCCCTTGTATCAGCTCTACCGAGACGCAGACGCTCTGGCCGGCGAGTAGCATGCTTTGCCCCCTACTGCCCTAACCGGCGGTAGGGGGCTCTTTGTGTTTTGTGGGGGTGCTACTAGTACTAGCATGTGCGCCGTTGCGGTGATCATGGGGCCCTGCCACCATGGCAGCGACCGCCACCCCGCCCCACCACTGGAGAGATGCTGTGCCGAAGCGTCACGAGACCATTGACGAGATCAACGAGCGCGTACGCGTCGAGATCACTGAAGGCATCCAGAAAGTGAGGGATGCCGCGCGGGCCGGCAACGAAAAGAAGGTTGCCACGCTGGATGAGTCCGTGAAGATCCTCATTCGCGAGCTACCGGCCAACGAGCGCAATGGTAAATACGCACAGCTGAAGAAGGCGCGCGAGACGGAAGCGGTACCGGCCGGCGAGCTTGAGCCCACAGCGGACTACGCATCTGTACCTGAGGTCTCTGACCTGGTTGACCAAGGCACGAAGGCTCTCGTTGATGGCGTGAATCTCCACATGAAGGCCAGCGTGACCGCGCGGGAGGTAGCCCGGATCATCCTGGCTATGCGGGTGCGCCTGTCCAACAGTGCTGGTGACCCCGATGTCCGCGCCGAGTCGTACCGGGCACGCGCTGCGGCACACGACATGTACGCGGCAACTGGTCAGCAGCTCAGCGGGGATGCGTACGACGTTGAGGTAGCGGTGAAGAAGCTGGAACGGTCCGTTCAGAACGCCATGAGCGACGTGCGCGCCGAGTATCTGCGGGGCCTCGACACGGACAAGGAAGAGGCGAAGCGGTTCCGTGCCATCATCAAGGCGGCCGGCCGTGGGGTGAAGGCATCAGAGGCGGTAGCGAAGCATTACGACCTACCGCTGAAGGGCAAGAACGAGATTGCCCGCGAGAAGTACCAGGCGAAGCGGGACCGGAGCGCAGCGGAGCAAATCGCCGCGCACGAAGAGGATGGAGAGCACCCCGTGAAGCGCGGAGTGCTGGCGCTGCAGTCCGCGGGTAACCGGCTGGTGAAGGTGGCCAAGACCAAGGCTGACGACCTTGACCCCGCGGCGAAGGCCGAACTCAAGGCGCACGTAGATGCCACGATCGTTAACCTGACTGCTGTCTCTCAGGAGTTGGCGGACTGACCGCGAGACCCTTCGGGCCCCCTCTGGCGGCGCGCCGGGGCGGGGCCTTTCGCATGTCCGGTGACGCAACGGCCGTCAGCGCGGGAAGCGTCAGAACCTTTGACCTGCGCCAAGTGATGAAGTGACGGTTCTTAGGTTGTTTCCAATCAAGCTATACATTTTCTCTCTTCTATCTCTGTACGGCTAACCCGGAACGTGCGCCACTTCGTCACTTCGTCACTCCGCGCACCGCGTGGGACTCACTCCCTAGGCCTCTAGTGACAGCACTTGGCACTACCGAGGGAGACCCATGGGCAAGGTGCGCACACGCAAGGTGCAGCAGCTTCGGCACTACTTCGATACCGATCGAACGGACATCCTCTACCCGGGCGTAACCAGCATCTGCGGAATGATCGCGAAGCCGTTCCTGGCTCCGTGGTCGGCTGGCATGACCGCTGATCTCGCCCTTGACTCCCTGGACTTCATCCGAGGTATGGCGGAGCGCGACCGGAAGGGGGCACGGGCCTACCTCGCTGGCGCCGCCCGCCGGTACACGGACATCCGGAGCGACATCGGCAGCCGGGCACACACTCAGTTCGAGCTGATGGCCCGCGGACTCCCGCTGGACGACGACGGATACCACCCGGACATGGTGGCCTACGTTGCGCACTACAAGGATTTTCTCCGGCAGGTCAACCCGGAGTTCGTTCGGCATGAGGACATCGCCTGGTCGGACACGCACGAGTACGCCGGCAGCTTCGACGCCTACGCGTACGTCTGGTTCGTTCCCGACACCAGCACACCCGACCCGACGCGCCAGGGGGAAAAGCGTCTGGTCATCATCGACTACAAGACGAGCAAGAGCACGTATCCGGATGTCGCACTCCAGCTCAGCGCGTACGCCCACGCAGATTGCATCATTGACACCGAGGGTGTTCGGCACCCGATGCCCGAGTTTGATGCCGGCGCTGTCCTCTGGATCACCCCGGACAAGTGGGAATTCAAACTGGTGAAGATCGATGACAGGGTCTTTGAGCGGTTCCTCAACCTCCGCGGACTCCTCTGCTGGGACCGGGAAGAGTCCGGGTCCGTCCTGAGTCAGCCGGTAGCCGGTAGCGGGAGCAAGTTCGTGACGGGGACGGAAAGGAGGGCGAAGTGACCCTTTCAGAGCTGCTGTCCGACCCGGTGTTCGTCCTGCTGGCACCCGGCGGGGTGTTCCTGGTTGTCCTGGTACTCGTAGTTATCGGAAACGGAGACATCGAGCTGTGACCACGGTCAAGATTGGTGACAAGGTGACCACCGACCGGTTCGACGCCACGTATGGCAGCGTGGTCTGCGGGCCGTTCGCTTCCGCTGAGTTCCTCGCGCCAGCCGTGCTGGTTGAACTTGCCGACGGCCCCCGTTCCGGGGAGTGCGCGATTGTACCGGTGAGTCGGGCCAAGCTGTACGTCCCCACCTACGCGCCAGGGACGGAGGTCACACGCGCTGGCCTGTCCGGCGCTCCGTGGTTGGTGGACGCTGGCCCGTTTGACGGCTTGACGGGTCCCTTCTACGTGGTGTCCCGCGGAGGTACCAGCGTGACCGCTACGGCCGCTGGTCTCCGTCTAGTTGAGACCCCCAAGCCGGCCCGCACGTATGAGTACGACGGCGTGACGTACGACCTGGACGCCAAGTACCTGGATCGTGTCGGCGACGTGTATGCGTTCACCGGCAAGTACATCAACGGCCTGCCCACGGTGACGATGTTCGGCGATGAGGGCAACACCGACACCTTGGATGACACCGTGCGCGAATGGGGCCCCCTGACGCGCGTCTGAGAACCCCAACACCCCCCATTGACCTCGGTCTTTGGGGGTTTTCTCATTTCTCCACAGGCCCCTTGGGACTCACTCCCTAGGGGGTGAGTAGAGAGGCACACGGAAGGCAGGAACCGCCCGACGGAACCCCGACCCTGTGCCTCTCCCCGACTACTCACCAGGGGAGAGCCTGCATGTCCTTCAGCGACAACATCTTCGAGACTGACCCTGACAGCAAGCCGGCCGAGCGCTCCGGCGGTTACGACGACTTCACCGGCAGGATGTCGCTTGGCCGGAACGTCAACGGCAAGGTCACCACCCTCGACAACTGGCGGCTGGCGGTGAAGGACCAGGCGACCGCTGACGCGCTTATCCAGCTGTTCGGCGGTGAGGTTGTCGAGACAGAGGCAACCAACGATTTCTACCTGGACGTTCTCACCGAGCGCGCGAAGATCCTTGCTGTCATCGACGGTCCCGAGAAGGTCTACGACGACGGCAAGCTGTGGATCAACGGCGTGCTCATGCACCACTGCGACGGTAAGAAGTTCCTCAGCCCGCCGGAGAAGGCTGGTCACGCTTGCCTTTGCCCCGAGACCATGGCGGAGCGCAAGGCGGCAGCGAAGGAATACCGCGGGCCCAAGCCTTCCATTGAGATCACGTTCCGCCTGGCGGATGACCCCGAGCTGGGTGAGTTCAAGCTCTCTACCGGCTCGTGGGGCCTGGTTCAGGTTCTCCACCAGGTCAAGGCCAAGCTGTCGCGCATCGGTGAGCCGGCGCTCGTAGAGCTGGAGATTGAGAACGTGTCGTTCATCGGCAAGAACGGCCCGATGAAGGGCAAGACCGTCAGCTACAACCAGCCGGTGGTCCGGGTGTTGAAGTCGTTCAACGACGCCATCGCCGATGAGCGCTGATGGAGCGCCAGTCCTCGCTGGAGTTCGCGTTGGCCGTTCGGTCCGATGAGTACATCCGGCAGCCGCTATGGAACTTCCGCCCCGAAGAACGTCCCGCCGTAATCGCCGAACGCCGGCGCCGCTTCGGCATCGCTGATGAAGAGATAGGCGACCCCGAGTACAGCTAACCGAATCGCCCGTCCCTTCGTGGGGTCGGGCTTTTCGGGGTGTCCACAGTTCCACGGGAGAGGAAAGCACATGGCCCTGTACGAGGTTTCCCGCACTGACCACGTCGGCC
Source organism: Streptomyces sp. NPDC043738 (assembly GCF_056436545.1). Taxonomy (NCBI): domain Bacteria; kingdom Bacillati; phylum Actinomycetota; class Actinomycetes; order Kitasatosporales; family Streptomycetaceae; genus Streptomyces; species Streptomyces sp. NPDC043738. Next base: position 541,792 of record NZ_JBWKCJ010000001.1, read on the forward strand.
CCGGGGAGTTCGTCAACGCGATCGTCGTTGCCGGCGGAACTTCTCAGGCCCGCAAGGCCGTTGCCCACATGAAGGGTGTAACCGCGAAGAACCTCAAGGCGGAAAAGGTCGACACCACGGGTAGCGTCACGATTCTCGCTACCTACTGGGACGAGACGCCGCCGGAGGACGAGCAGTACCCCAACCACTTCTAACCCAATTGCCCGTCCCTGCAAAGGGTCGGGCTTTTCGGGGGTGTCCGAATTTTGACGGGAGAGAGGCACGCACATGGCCCTGTACAAGGTCAGCCGAACTGACCAGGTTGGACCGGGGGAGTTCGTCAGCGCGACGGTCATCGCCGGCGGTACTGCTCAGGCGCGAAAGGCCGTTGCCCACATGGATGGCGTGACCGCGAAGAACGTCCGCGCGGAAAAGATCGACATCACGGGGCGCGTCACCGTCCTCGATACCTACTGGGATGAGCGGTACGCGTCGTTCTCAGAAGAGGTCTCGTACGTCCCGTAGGTCCGATAACCCGATTGCCCGTCCCCTTCATGGGGTCGGGCTTTTCGGGGTGTCAGCAACTACAGGGGAGAGACGCCATGCGAGACGTGACCATTCAGGAAGCCGGCGACGCGGTAGTGGAACTCACCGAAGGGTGGCCGCCGGAAGACCCTCGCTGGGAGCTTCTCAAGACCATCGCCTACTACTACCAGCAGCTGCCGACCCCGAAGCAGCTGACGAAGTCCGGTAGCTGATTCCCCGTCAAATCCAGCAGCAGAAGCAGCCGGCACCACGTCCGCCGCAAGAGCCGGATACACGCACGCCAAGCGGAAAGCCCATGCCGTACTGAGGGAGAGCAGATGAGTAAGCGCGGAGTTGTCACCGACTACGACGGTGACGAGATTTACCCGGGTGACTTGGTCGCCTACGCGTCGCGCCGCGGTAACACGGTTCGCCTTGCTGACGCCATGGTGTTGGAGGTCTTCACCAAGAAACTGGAGGGAGTCATGATCCCCTTCCTGAAGGTGCAGCCGACGGGCAGTGAATCCGGATTCTTCCGCCGCAAGTCCCCTCGTGTCGAGACCATCGCGCTGATTCACGTCCGGCTCATCACGCCCGGAGTGGCAGCGACCAACTAGCAATCGCCAACAGGGGTCGGGAGGTTCAACGCCTTCCGGCCCCTTTGCATGTCTGGAGTCGGGGTGAACAACGACTACGAAATCCGGCTGCAAGAGCCAAGCGAACTTTGCAGGTCCTACGGGTGCGACTACCCGCTGTACGTCGTGTGGGACCTGAAGGCGGACAAGCGCGTTCCGTTCGGGAACTACCGCCGGCATGACCAGGCAGTTGCCCGGATCATTCGCATGCGGAACAGGGAGAACAGCTAATGGTCAAGCTCATTCGCCACGATGCGGCACCGCCCATGGGCGATATCCGCCGGCTTGGCAAGGGAGACACGGTCTGGGTCACCGACAAGGCCCGTGAGCGTAAGGACTGGAGCCGGATCGTTTCGGCGATTGCCGATGCGGTGAGCAACGGCGCTGATGTGCGGAGGCTGGCGTGAAGCAGCACAAAGTGACACTCGTTGTTGTCGCACCCGAAGGCACCGACATCGACATGCTTCTGTACCGCTTGACGAAGTACAGCAACGTGGATTGGTGGACCGAAGGAGACCCGGTAGTGGAGGACTACAAGGGGGACGACGAATGAGCACGTGGTGGCATCTCTCTGCAGGAATCGGCCTTGCGTGTGTCGGGCTGGTCGTCGTCGCACTGGTGACTGTCGGCGCGCTTCGTAGATGGGTGGAGGGGGACTAATGGCACGCCAAATGGTCGGCGACGATGACGACGTTTACCGGCTCAAGGTCACCTACCGCAAGCCGAATTGGCAGGGGCTGACTGAAGAGACCTTCGGGCCGTTCAACTCCATCGGTGCCGCCCGAGGGCAGCGGACGGTCTACCTCAAGAAAAAGTGGGTTGCTGACGCGGTGATCCAGGTTGCCCGCACGGAATGGAGGGACGTTCAGTGAACCCCTCCAAAGCCAAGGGCACCGCGTGGGAAACCGCTACTGCCCACTACCTGAACGAGCGCCTCGGTCTGTACAAGCCCGACTGGAAGAACCTTCCCGCGGCACAGCGGTTCGTGGACTTCCTTTCCCCGCTGAACGTCAAGCGCCAGGCGCAGACCGGTGCCAAGGACGTGGGGGATCTCTGGGCGTGGCCCTTCGTCATCGAGTGCAAGGACGTTAAGGCGCCGGCCATACCCGCGTGGCTCCGGCAGGCCAAGGCGGAGACGGAGAACGCCGGCTTCCCGTACGGCGTAGTCGTCCATAAGACGCGCAGTTCCAACGCCGGTCGTGCTGCCGTGCACTTCGACGTACGCACGTGGACTCGTGTACGGCTTCAACTCGGTTTGCCAGCCCGTGAGTTCTGGTACGTCCACGGATTCACCTGCACGGCCCGAGGGCTGGATACGTCCACGTGGCGGTTCACGACCGATCTAGAGCAGTTCGCCTTGATCCTGCGGAAAGCGCGCGGCGCCACGCGGTGAGTTTGGGACTCACCCACTAGGGCGTCAGCGAAGGGAGAGACACATGCTTCTGTCAGATCTGCTGAGCCGCTTCGCTGACGTGTCGGAGGAGATGGACGGGGGCTATCTGGCGCGCTGTCCGGCGCACGACGACTCCCGCCCATCCCTCCGCATCTGGCGGGGCGATGACAACAAGGTGCGGATCACGTGCCGCGCTGGCTGCCAGACAGCGGACGTAATCGAGTCGGTGAACCTGCCGTGGTCCGCGCTGTTCAACGTGACTGGCGAAGGCGCCACGGTGCCGAAGGAAAAGCCACAGCTTGCAGGGCCTGGCGCTATCGCTGGTCTTCGGGCGTGGCTGGATACGCTGGGCTACGGCGACAGGGAGTACGCCCTTAGCCGCTTCGGGATTGATGGGGCTGACGCCGAGCGCTTGGGCTTGCTTGATTGGGCGCCAAGCGAGACACATCCCGCGTTCGTTTCCCGGTCCTTCGCGCGCTTCCCTCGGATGGTCGTTCCGCTCTATGGCTTTGACGGAGTTGCGCGCGGCGCACAAGGGCGAGACCTCAGTGGGGAGTGCCCCGGGCGATGGCTCTCCCTGATGAACCCCAAGGGGGCCCGCTGGAGCCCGTACGGGGTCTTTCGCGGACAGGGTGGGTACCGGGCAGTCATCGTCACTGAGGGGCCCGGAGATGGCCTCACAGCGGTTGCTGTCGGGTACGACGTGGTGTTCATCCGAGGCGCTGCCCTGGCCGGCAACCCGGAACTTCTCGTCGAGCTTGCCGAAGGCCTTCGGGGCTACCAGGTCATCGCTGCAGGGGATAACGACCCGGCCGGCCAGCAGTTCAACCGTCGCCTTGCGGAAGGTCTTTCGGAGAACGGCATCACGGTCTTCGAGATGGCCTTGCCGAAGGACAAAGACGATCTCACCGCATGGCGCGAGCGTGATCCCGACGCCTTCCCCGCGGCATTTCACGCTGCCGTAAAGGCGGCAAAGCCTGTGACTAAGGAGGGTGCCGCCGTGGTGGACACCGAGACTGGCGCCCTGGTCCCCGACGGGGACGACTCGGCACGCGCCGTAGCGCTCATGGCGGAGTTTGCCAAGCGGTACGGCAGCAGCGACGTTCTGAACGCGCATGCGTTGGTTGCCTTCACCGGGGGCCGGATCAAGTATGCCTCCGGCTTGGGCTTCTACGTCTGGAACGGCGTGGTGTGGGAACAGAGCGAGACCCGCGTTCGGCAGGCCATTCACCACATGGGTGCTGCTCTCACCGCTGCCGCTGACGAGAAGTCCAAGGATGCTCCGGCAGATGCCAAGGATGACCCGGGGAAGTTCCTGCGGAAGATCTCCAAGGGGTTTACGACCACCCGGGCTATCGACAACCTCATGCGCGAACTTCGGGCTGTTCCGTCGGTGTACGCGGACGTGGCGGACTTCGATGCAAAGCCCGAATTGCTGTCCTTCCGGAACGGCACCGTGGACCTTCGCTCTGGCCGGCTTCGTCCGCATGAGAAGTCAGACATGATCACGCAAGCGCTGGCCATCGACTACGATCCCGACGCGAAGTGCCCGGGGTGGGAAAAGTTCCTCGGTGAGATCTTCCCGGGCTTGCCAGAACTGCCGTCGTACGTTCAGAGGCTGGTCGGGTACGGACTCACGGGTTACACGTCGGAGCAGTGTTTCGCTGTCCTCTGGGGCAAGGGCGCCAACGGCAAGAGCGTGCTCACCGATGCGCTGGCCAAGATCTTCAAGGCAGTCACGAAGAACACGCCATTCGCCACGTTCGAGGACAAGGCAAGTGGCGGCATCCCGAACGACATTGCCGCGCTGAGGGAAGCTCGGTTGGTCATGTCGTCCGAGGGTGAGTCCGGCAAGCCCATGTCAGAGGCGATCCTTAAGCGCGCGTCGGGTGGCGACGAAATGACCGCCCGATTCATGCGTAAGGAGTTCTTCACTTTCACTCCGAAGTTCCTGATCATGCTGGCGACCAACCATCAGCCAAAGTTCCGCGGGCAGGATGAGGGACTTTGGCGACGGGTCAAGCTGGTGCCGTTCCGCCGGTACTTCGCTCCACATGAGCGCGAGGACCGGGCCGTGATGGACCGGCGATTCCAGGTGGAAGAGGCGGAGGGCATTGCCGCATGGGCGGTCCGTGGGGCTGTTGAGTGGCTGTCTAACGGCCTTCAGGACCCGGCTGTAATCACGGACGCCACCAAGGAATACCGCGAGACCTCAGACGCCCTTGCCGGCTTCTTCCCGGGCGTCATCGTGCGCTGCAAGGACGAATGTCAGATGCCGGGGTCGGAAGCGTTCAATGCCTACCTGGACTGGTGTGAGGCGGAGAACCTGCCGTCCAAGGAACGGTGGAGCCGGCGTGCGTTCTACAGCGCCATGGCTGAGCGGCAGGTGACTTCGAAGAAGACCAACAAGGGCATCGCTCTACAGGGCGTGTGTCTCGCTGAGAACGAAGCTGAGAACGCCGACGGGCCGGGGATCTTCGCCGCCGACAGTCCCGCCATTCAGAAGTTCCATGAAGAAATGGCGGAGATCAAGAAGAAGCAAGAGGGTGAATTCACGAAGATCAGAGAGGAGATCCACCCTCTCTGGCGTCCTAGTTCGTAAGAACACAACCGCATAACCAAGGGTCGCCCATGCTGGGCGGCCCTTTTTGCGTTCCGGACGGGAGAGGCATGAAGGAATACCGCGGATCGCTGAACGGGCAGGGGTGGACCGGGTGGCTCTGTGAGCGCCCCGAGGATCTCCGCCTGTTCATGGAATGGGTCAGCCGGCAGCGAGACGTTGTCGCGTTTGACACCGAGTCTCAGGGACTCGGCATCTACCACACGGGGCCGGACTACCTGAGGCTGGCGCAGTTCGGTACGGCCACCGAAGCATGGGTTGTGCCCGTGGAACTGGGACCGGCGTTCCGTGCTGCGGCGGCTGACGCATTGCGCATTCTGCCCAAGCTAGTCGGTCACAACGTCATTGGCTTCGATGGCCTGGTCGTGGACAAGCACCTTGGCGTCACGCTCGAAGAGTTCTGCGCCAAGACCACGGACACCATGATTACGTCCAAGCTGCTTGACCCCCGCGGGCCGGAAGCCGGCGGAATCGGTGCCAGCCTCAAGCCGCAATCTGCGAAGTACGTAGACCCTTCAGCGCCGGACACCCAAGAGGGGCTGACCGCGCTGTTCAAGTCGCTCGGGTACACGAAGAAGTCCGGGTTGGGATGGAAGTACGTCCCCTGGAATCAGCCGGTCTACGTCGTCTATTCCATGCTGGACGTGATCCTTGCGTCGCGTCTATTGGTGGCGCACCAGGCCGACATGAGGGCCAAGGGCGTTCGCCCCGCGCTGGTGGCGTACGAGCACGAAATCTCGGAGATGTGCGCCGTCATGGCACGCGCCGGAATGCTCGTTGACCGGCCGTACACGGAGTCGCTGTACGGGACGTTGGATGCGGAGCGAGAGAAGTACGTAGCCATTGCCGCCCGGTACGGGGTGGAGAACGTAAACAGTGATCGGCAGATCGTAGAGTCCCTACTCGGGATGGGCGAGAAGTGGAGCGACCGAACCGACGGGGGAGCGCTCTCCGTAGATGGGTCGGTCCTTCGCCGATTCGCCGATCTCACGGACAAGTGGGAACCGATCAGCAGCCGGACGCCGAACCCCCTTGCTGACGCGGTGCTTCACGCGAAGCGAGCGGGCAAGTGGCGCACGGCATACGTGGACACGTTCCTTGAGACGACGGATGAGCGCGGGTACGTGCACCCCAACATCAACACCTTGCAGGCCCGTACTGGCCGGATGTCCATCACCAAGCCGGCTGTCCAGACGCTCCCTTCCGGAGACCAGATGATCCGTCGCTGTCTGCTGGCGGACGAAGGTCACGTGATGGTGTCCACGGACTTTGCTGCTGTGGAGATGCGCGTGCTTGCCGCCCTGGCGGATGTGAAGCGGATGAAGCACGCGATCAAGGAGGGGGAAGACCTGCACGGCTTCACCGCCCGCCTGGTCTACGGAGACGGCTACACGCCGTACCACCGAAAGGTCTGCAAGGGCATCGGCTTCGGAAAGGTCTACGGCGGAGGGGCCGACACCGTCAGCCGGCAGACGGGTGCTCCCGTGGACGATGTTCGGCGCGCCATGGCTGCGTACGACCGGGCGTACCCGGAGATCAAGCGGGCGGGCAACAGGTGGAAGCGGGAGGCCTTCAACAACGGCATGGTTCACGTAAGCGCGACCGGGCGCCGGCTGCCGCTGGATCGGGATCGTACGTACGCCGTTACCAACTACGCATGCCAGTCCGCCGCACGGGATGTGCTCGGTCAGTCCATGCGCCACATGAAGGCGGCCGGGCTGCTGCCGTACATGAAGCTCCCGATCCATGACGAGATCCTGGCGTCCGTTCCCAAGGCCGAAGCGGCGGAGTTTGCCCGGGAGTTCGAGCGCTGCATGACCTTCGACCTGTTCGGCGTACCCATCGAGGCCGAATCGGAGATCGGTGGCCGTAGCTGGGGCAGCCTCTACGGGGCCGACTTCTAGTTGAGAGTTCAACAAAGGTGGAGCTACTAGTACTAGTAGCTCCCCGATCTCAAGATTCTTTGCGTGCATCTCGAACGCGTGAATCGAATGATCCACTCTTTGATTCCAAGGTTGAGACCCCGTGATCCGGCCGTGACCCCTCTCATCCTCAGGTAGGACCCTGGGTCACGCCTTCATTCTTGCTGCAACTGCACCTGGGGTAGAGCTGTCTAACTCAATGACAAGTCATTGACGTGCTACTAGAAATAGCTCTACCTTCAACTACATCGCACGGTGGCACCGATCAAACCACCGTCTGACCTGCAGTTTCGCAGTTTCTCAGCGCCCGCGTCCTAGGCACCCCCTTGCCAAAAACAGGTAAGGCCAGCCGTACCTAAGAAACGCAGGGCGCTTCACACCACACACATGTGAGGCCCAGTCATGTCTGACGCCCTGATCACCCCTGCCCTCATTTCCGCCGCTCAGGCCGGCGACCGTGACGCCATCGAGGCTGTTCTTCGCGACGCAGAGCAGACCATCACCCGTCTCGCCGCTCAGGCGGCAAGCCAGTACCAGCGCCAGGGAGGGGCGGACCGGGGGCAGTTGGAGAACGACGGTCGCGTTGCCGCCTGGATGGCCATCGGTCGCTTCGACGCCGAACGCGCTGGTGAGGATGTCGTGGACACCTTCCGCGGCTACATCTACAAGACAGTCGCCCGTGCCATGCAGGACAGCGTTCGTGGTCAGCGGTTCGACGGGTGCGCCGGGGCCGATGACGACGCGATCAAGGTGTTCGGTCAGATGGTCAACAAGGCGGACGGTGATCTGTACCTGGCGGAGCAGATGAGCCGTCACGTCCCGCCCGCTGGGCGACGCCTGGACAAGGACCGGGCCCGAGCTGCCCGGATGGCGTGGCAGGGGCGTGTGTGCCTTGACGTGCCCGTCGGTGAGTCCGAAGAAGGTAACCCTGGCAATTACAAGACGCTTGGGGACACGTTGGCCAGCATTCTTGGCATCCCCGAAGACATGATCACCGCAGGTGACATCAGCCGAGAGCAGACCCGCGTCCGTGTCGCCACCGTGCGCGCCGTCCTGGACTCGATGGGCCAGCGACAGGCGGACGTTCTCCGACATGACTTCGGCATCGGCGTGGACGAATTCTCCACTACCGAAGAAATCGCCGAGGCTCTGGGAGTCACGCCGGTAGTGGTCCGCAAGGCCAGGGACAACGGCAAGCGGACCTTCGAGGCGAAGTTCATCCAGGCGTACACGAACTCCCCTGCAGAGGCGCAGGCATGGGCCAGCGCTGCCGCCATGAAGCGCGCTGAGGGCCGTTCTTCTGCCCGTCGCTAGCCCCTTGGGACTCACTCCCTAGCGGGTGAGTAGAGACACCGCCCCGATACAGGACCACACGCCGGGTGCAAGTCCCGGGCGGGGCGCTCATCAAGTCCCCTTCGAATCAGGAGAGACGCCATGAGTGCAACTACCTACCACACGGCTCACGGGTACACGGTGGAGGCCTTCCGAAAGGGCCTGGAAGTCGAGATGGTGACGCGGGACCCCGCTGGCGACGCCGTCTCCACCGTCGTCATGAGCAGCTTCGAGGCTGCGGCCCTGTTGGTCGACCTGGAAGAGGCCATCTGATGAAGATCGATGCCACGGACGACGGTATCGAGCGGGCCGAAGCCATGGCGGAGCGGGTTGAAGCGTACAAGATCGCTCAGAAGCTTCTTACCGCCGGCGGCACGTTCGAGCCGAATGACGCGCTGCAACTCGCTGCGTTCCTTGTCGGGTACAGGGAGATGGACTGATGAGCAACGAGCGACGCGATCGGTACGCCCTGGCGCTGAGCAAGCTGGACGGCTGGCGGGAGGGTCACGTCAAGGATCACGGCCAGCGACCCGAGTACCTCTCTGCCGCTGACGCTGCCATGGCCGTTGCGGACGCTGAGCTTGCTGAGCAGCACTGCGAGTTGAGCTACGCGGCCGACTGCTTCCGCATGGAGCGAGACCGGGCGCGGAACTCCCTCAAGACCCGGCGCGCGATCAGTGCTGAGCAACGGGAAGAAAACGCGCGCCTGCGGGCAGAGATCGGCCAGCGAATCGATCTGCACAACGAGGATTTGGCCACCATCCAGCGCGTTCGCGCGGTGTTGGATCACCCGGGCTACGGAGGGCATTGGGGGTTCGCGCTGTTTGCGCAGGCCCTCCGTGCCGCCCTGGACGGTGACTCATGACCCCGGAACAGACCATCGCCGAGCACGGTCCGCGCGTCCTGGCCCGCTACGGGCGCGACTACTTCAACGGCTGGTGCGCCGGCCTGCGGACCAGCACGGAAGAGCGCGACCATAAGCACACGTGGAAGTGGTTCGGCGTGTCGAGCGGTACCCGCTGTATCCACTGCAACGTCCCGGCGTCCAACGTCGGCGACACCAAGATGCGGCTTCTCGCCGAGCTATTCGCCAAGACCCGGCCCATAGAGGGGGATCGCTGATGCCTAGCCAGGAAGACCAGGAGTACATCACCGCCGTTGAGATGGACCTGTACAACGGCAACGCCTGCACCCACGCTGGCGCAACGGCTCATCCTCACACGGAATCTGACGGCACTACGCGGACGGTCTACAGCTGCCTCTGCGGGATGTCCTGGGGGTGAAGGTGCTAGCCCTAGTAGCACCGAGTAAGAAAGGTGCTACTAGGGGCTTGTGATCTTAGTAGCACCACCCTTACTCTCGAACCACTTCGAAGCCACTGGGGCTCTCAAGTAAGGGGACTCATCATGGTCAGGATCTCGTTCTCCCAGCTCAACGCCGAGGGTCTCGGAAAGGCGCTCCGCGACGCAAAGGTTAAGAAAGACGCCGAAGCAGCAGCCAAGGCAGAGGCCCTGCGCAAGTCGGCCGAAGCGCACGAGGGTCAGCGCAGCGAGAGTATCGAGAGCAGTGACAACGACGGATTCCGCAGCCAGTGGGCGCACGGCCTGTGCGCCCGAGAGGACCGGTTGGCCGCGCGCATCGCCGACGAAGGCGGGACTGCGGAGTTCCCCGGCCTCTTCGACCTGGACGGCAACCTCGTCCCCGCCCGACGCGTGCGGGGACAGTTCGGGTGGTCGTGGGAGCTGCTGACCCGGCAGGGGCGCCGCGCCGGCTGGTTCTACGAGTCCAAGGCCAAGAGCACCGAGACGCGCCGCCGGAACAACGCGGCCAAGGGCTACTACATCGGCACCGTCCGCGCCCCCGCCGAGGCGACCATGCAGGACGGCGAGGGTCGGAGCGTGGCCGTGGTCGCCGAGCGCACCGACGGCGGATGGTCCCCCGACGTGGAAATTGTCGACAACGGGCACTGAGCCGAAACGCCCTTCGGGGCGTCCGCGGGGAATGGCCTACCCGCGCTGATGAGGCAGGCCGTAGGAGGAGCGATGGCAAAGAAGCTGCGGGCGACGCGGGTCGGTACCGGTTACTACGAGGTGGCCACTCCGCTTGGGACGTACCGCGTAGAGAACATCCCGGCCCCGAAGGGATCGGGATACGGCTCGGGGCCGAACTGGCTGATCGTCAGCCCCGGAGAAGAGGTAGCGGACGCGTCCAAGCCCACGAAGCGTGAGGCCATGGAGTACCTCCAGCGTATCTGTGACGAGCACGAGCCAGCCTTCACGCTGGAGGCGAAGCAGGACACCGGTCCAAGCCTCGACGACTACGCGAAGGCAAGCCGGATCATCCAGAGTCTCATTCCGGGCGTTCGTCGCTAGCAACTTGCCTCGCAACCGGCCAGCCCGATGGCGCCCCCAGCGCCGGGTCTCGTGGTTCGAATCCACGGCGAGGCACTCGTAGGCCACAACTCCGTAGGAGGAGAGATGCAGACCATCACTATCCCCGCCACCGATATCCGCCCCGGCGACCGGCTCTGCGGCGACGACGGTGTTCCGTTCGCCGAGGTCACATACCGCACCGGCCGGAAGGCCGTGAAGTGCAAGACGCGCGACCTGGACGGCGCCCCGTACCTCAACGTGTGCTTCCCCGTTGGCACCACGGCGGTTGTCCAGCGCTGAATCACCAGCCCCGGCATCCAGCCGTTAGGGCGCGGGGTCAACTCCCGCCCGGGGCACCCATCCCCCCCCCCACAACTCAACAGCGACGAAGGGTGCGCCGTTATGCGCAAGTTCCTTGCCAGCACTGCCGCGGGATTCGCGGCCCTGGCCCTCACAATCTCGCCAGCGTCAGCGGCAAGCCCCGTTTATTCCGGTCCCGGCTGGAAGATCGCAACGGACTTCGGCGTGAAGGCTATGAGCCCCACGCAACAGTTCACGATCACCTTCCAGTCTCAGGAGATCAAGGACCGTTGGGCACCCATGCTCACCACGGCGATAGCCCAGCTGAACGCCCTAGGGGTGCGTGTAACGGTCGGGGGAGTTGAGTCCTACCCAAACACCGCACTTTGCCCCACGAAGGGCCACGTGTACTTCATGGAGCGCTTCCAGCCCTACGGGAAGCCCGGGTATAGCCAGGGAATCCCCTGCTACAACACGACGGATCACAGCGCGTGGGGTGGATGGGTCTTCATGGACTCTGAGTACGGAGATGGGTCCTGGTACCTCACGTATAACGCCTGGCGGAACCTGCCTACACACGAGATGGGGCACGCGCTCGGGCTGGATCACCCGAACGACGACAAGTACGGCGACGGGGACGGCGTCACCGAGGACTTCGAGTGCCCCTACGGCATCGAGGGCGCCAAGCCGGTGATGTGCTCCCCAAACGGGGGGTTCAAGTCGACGCAGTACGCCGGCCGGCTCAGCGACCAGGACCGGGCGGGGTTCACGGCGCTGCTGAACAACGCAAGGGCTCTGGGGATCTCGTAGCTGGACGTACGATGCCTTCCCAACACCTAGGGGAGGGCATCGTGTTCGGTTCCAAGAAGAGTGATGAGGACAGAGCCGCAGCGAAGGCGGTCACAGAACTAAGACTCGCCGTCTCGGCCATCGGGGGAGTGATGGTGCGCAAGGACCCGCTCCGGTTCACCGCGCCGGGACAGATGGATGTCCCAGTTGCCGGCGCCAAGGTTAGCGTCGACCGGGGAGAGGCAGCTAAGCGCATCACGGCAACCCGGGTCGCCCTGGCTGGCCCGTTCGCGCTGCTGCTGAAGAAGGACACGACTCAGTTGTTCATCACGATCGAAGGCGCGGACGGGTCGGCCATGCTGCTGGAGTGTCCGGCCCGCAAGGAGGCGGCAGCGCGGAAGTTCGCGTTGCTCGTATCAGCGAGGTACGGCAACTGATCAACAACACCGACCCGGTAGGCCCTAGTTGGGTCTGCCGGGGTTTCTTTTTGGTTACGGGCGGTAGCCGCACGGGGTGCTACTAGTCCTAGTAGATCTTCTGACTACGTTGTCATCCGGGGTGCCGTACTCTATCCGCGGTATTACCGGCGGTACGGTCCTGTTTTCGTCAAAGTCTCAACTACTCTTGCTTGCACGGGGATGGACACCGGTACCCCCAAAGCCGGATCATGGGCATCCACTTACGAAGATTCTGTGAGTGCAAGGGGGTTTTGCGTGAACATCTGTGGCTCTTTCGTGGTGACGCTGGCCGTTTGGGTTCCCAACGCTGATGGCATGTGGGTGCAGTGCGAGACGCTCGGGCCGTGCCTCGGGGAGGAGCCGATCCAGCGCTGTCCCGAGCTGTTGCTCGTTCTGAAGGCTCAGGGGAAGTTGGTCAAGAGGCTGCTGGAGCACCCCAAGGTTCCGCGGTACGAAGCCTTCCGCATCACAGGGCGTAACTGCAAGACGGGCGCGCTGGTAGGGCTGACTCAGTGGCAGCGCAGCGCCGAGACCCACCTTTTCGTCCCCACCACCGGGGAGTGGACCGAGTGCGAGTGGACGCACGGCAAGTGCGGTGTCGGCCTGGCAGCGTAGACAGCAAAGAACCCCCGCTTCTGCGGGGGCTTTCTTGTTTCAGGCCGGCTGGCAGAACGTAAAAGCCCCCGCAGCGCATGAGCAACTGCGGGGGCCGTAGGCGGGGTCACGCGCTCTTGGCGAACTCCACCAGACCGGACCACGCGGAGCGCGTCAGCGCCATGACGGGGCTCTCGTTGCCCAGCTTGCTGTCACGGACAAGGATGTGGGGCTGGCTGTCGGCAACCTCGATGCAGGCGCCACCATTGTTGCTGTAGGAGGATTTGAACCAGCGGGGGGCTTCGGTTGTCACAAGGTGCCCTTTCGTGTCTGACTGATCAAGGCCACAGCTGCCGCCTGTGAAGGCGCTTCGGCCTGAAGCTGATGGTATGCCGTCAGCAGCGGTAGCACGGCGGTACTTTCTCGTTCGAGATGGCCCCGGTGCGCCGACTCGGCGTACGACATGAGCTGACGATCCAGCAGTGTCAGTAGGTATACCGGCAGGTCGAACGGCCGGCGCTCCCCCATGTCGTACGTCGCAATCTGAAGCATGGTGTTAGGAAGCTCGGCGAACTCGATCAGTCGTGCCAACTGAGCATCCATGACGGCAGACCCGCCAACGGGACGACGGATACAGCTTTCGTCCAGCACAACGAAGACCAGCGGCGGGCGCGGGCGCACAAGCGCTGCTTGCCGTTCCGCAACGATCCTCACACGCTCCCTTGCTTGATCAGTAGTGATCGCCCCTCGCGTCACGGCGCTGTCCGCCAGAACTGCTGCGTACTCCGGGGTCTGAAGTAGACCTGGGATTACGCCTACTTCGTACAGCCTGATCTCTGCCGCCCGGCCTTCATGTCCTACGTACTCCGGGAAGCCCTCCAGTAGCGCGCCGTACCGTATCTCGCGCCACTGACGTTCGAACATATCGCCAGTGCCGAAGGCCAGGTCAGCGCTGCGCGAAAATCGCAAAGTTGGCATCTTCCGACCAGTTTCTACAGCCGAAATATGCGCACTGGCGTACCCCATCAGGTCGGCTAGATCTTCCTGCCTCCACCCGCGATCCTCACGAGATCTGCGGACATGTGCCCCGAAGGCAGCTTGCGGACTGCTGTCCGGCTGTAACTCCTTACGGTTCAACGGGCCTTCACCAACCTATCTGCCGTTTCTGACACGTTGATTAGCTCCCGACTGTAGGCCACTGTGAGTGCTCCCGGTAGTGGCAGCACTACGGAGAGGAGTACGGAATGCGTAGGCCAGCAGTAGACACCCGGACGGGTACGCCCGGGGTCATCGTCAGCACGACACATGATCACTACGTCTTCCAGCCAGACTACGGAGGGCCTGAGATGCGGGTCTCCGTGCGATACGTCAGTACCGACCCCAGGAAGGTGCGCGATGCGCGAGCAGCAAACGCAGCGCGTCCCTGAGCTTCCGGACCGGGCAGCATACGGGCTGAACGTGCTGCAGCTGCCAGCCGGCCACCCGGTCCACCCCTGCCCGTTCCCGTGCGCTAACTGTCGCACTGCTGGCCGACAGTAGGCCATCCATACCGCCCGACGGCCGCTAACCGTCGGGCCCTCCATCGGTGGACCGGACTGCTAGCCGGCCCCACCTCCCCACAGGTGACGATGGAGGGGCGGTTGCTCAGCCTTGACAGGATGCCTGAGCAACCGCCACTAAACCCCCGGCACGTGCAGCGCCGGGCGCGCTCTTCGCGGAGGGCCCAACCATCCCCCCCGGCCCCAGTCTCCCGGCGTCAACGGGGGATTAAGTGGGGAGCGCGAAGGTCACTCGGGCCGTATCCACTCCTGGCCTGAGTGACCGCCTTGTCTCCCACTCCGCCCTTCCTGTGAGGACGGTCGGGCGGTTGGGTCTCCATACCTTCGAGGAACAGTGCGTAAAACCTGCCCTGTAGAGCCCCCTGACTGGCTACGGTGAGTGCATGGACAGTAACGCGGGTGACCACATCAGCCGCATCTTGAAAGCGGCTACCAAGGGACGTGACGGCAAGACCGTCAGGTGTGACCGCTGTGAGACGCCCCTCCGTTTCACAGGCAGAGAGCGCCCTACTGCCGGGTCGTCAGCGGCAATAGTGACCGTCAACGCGTACTGCCCGAACTCCCAGTGCCCTGATGTGCTTGAGGAGTAATCATGGCGTGCATGCTCATAGAGACAGATGAGCGCAAGACCGACCCCACGATGGGGCCAGCGTGCCCGGTCTGCGGTTCGGATAACACCTTCACCGAGACAGACGAGCAAATGCGTACTTGGGTCGTGTGTCTGTCATGTGGGTCGCGCTCCTACTGACCCACCATGCGCAACCCCCGTTCGTGTCCTCCCCCGTGGGACATGGGCGGGGGTTCTGCTATTTTCGCAGGTCAGCGCAAAAGTGTATGTGGGCAACGCTCCCATTGGGTCCAGGAGCGGATGCGGTCCTCCGAGAGGGCGATGCGGCGCTCGCCCAGGCGGTGGGCCTCGATGGTGCGGCCGGCGTCGACGGACTCGGTGAGTACGGCGGAGACCGCGGCGTACCCGGCGGCCTCCGAACGGTAGGCGCCCGGCGCCCGCTTGAAGTACCAGCGGCAGCCCAGGACCAGCGGCGGCAGCGCGACGAGTACGGACAGCGCGAGCGGCGGCGCGGTGACGGTCAGCCCGCCGAGCAGCAGCCCCACCCACACCACACCGATGGACAGCTGCGGTACGGCCTCGCGCATCGCGCTGGAGAGCCGGTCGATGTCGGTGGTGATCCGCGACAGCAGATCGCCGGTCCCGGCCCGCTCCAGGACGCCCGGCGGCAGCGCCACGGACCGTACGAGGAAGTCCTCGCGCAGATCCGCCAGCATGCGTTCGCCCAGCATCGCGCCGCGGAGCCGCACCATGCGTACGAAGACCGCCTGGGCGGCCAGAGCGAGGGCGAACAGGGCGAGGGTGCGCCCGAGTTGGAGGTCCCGGCTGCCCGCGGCCAGCTTCTCGACGACACCGCCGAGCAGGTACGGGCCGGCCATGGAGGCGATGACCGCGGCGGCGTTCACGGCCACCAGCACCGTGAACTCGCGGCGGTGACGGCGGATCAGGCCGCGCACGTAGCCGCGTACGGTCGCCGGTGAGCCGACGGGCAGCGTGGTGAGGGTCTGCGGGGCGTCCGGATCGTGCTCCGGCGGCGCCAGGCCGATCATGCGGTCTCCTCGATCTGGTCGATCCGGTGGGTGTGGTGGGGCCGGCCGGTCCCGTCGACCGGGCCGGTGGCCACCGCCGGCTCGGTGTCGGTCTCGCGGGTGACGACGGCGCGGTAGGCGGGATGGCTGCGCAGCAGTTCGCGGTGGGCGGCCTCGGCGACGACCCTGCCCTCGTGGAGGAAGGCGACCTGGTCGGCCCGGTCCAGCAGGAGCGGGCTGGAGGTGAGGACCACTGTGGTGCGGCCCGCTCTGATCTTCCGCAGTCCGTCGGCGATCCGCGCCTCGGTGTGCGCGTCGACCGCGCTGGTCGGCTCGTCGAGCACCAGCACCTCCGGGTCGGTGACCAGCGATCTGGCCAGTGCCAGCCGCTGCCGCTGGCCACCGGAGAGCGATCTGCCGCGTTCGGTGATGTGGGTGCGCATGGGGTCGCCGGAGTCGTCGACGGACGCCTGGGCGAGCGCGGTCAGTACGTCGGCGCACTGGGCCGCGCCGAGTGCCTCGGCGGCCGGCACCTGCCCGGAGGACGGCACGTCGAGCAGCTCGCCGAGGGTGCCGGAGAGCAGCATCGGGTCCTTGTCCTGGACGAGTACGGCCCGGCGGGCGGCGTCGCGCGGCAGGTCGTCCAGCGGGGCGCCGCCGAGGACGACGGACCGCGGGGCACCGCTGTCCATCCGGTCCGCGCCGTCCTCGTCGGTCCGCGGCGGATGCCCGCCGAGGCGTTCGGCGAGCCGGCCCGCGGCGTCGGGGTCGCCGCAGACGACCGCGGTCAGCCGGCCGGCCGGGGCGGTCAGGCCGCTGACCGGGTCGTGCAGATCGCCGGTGGGCGTCGCCGCACCGTGCCCGGCGGTCCGGCCGCCGGCCGGCCGGCTCTGCGCCAGTACGCGGGCCGTACGCTTCGCCGACGGCCGGGCGAAGGAGTAGGCCTGAGCGATCTCCTCGAAGTGCCGCAGCGGGAAGAGGAGGAAGGTGACCGCGCTGTAGATCGTGACGAGTCCGCCCACGGCGACCGTGCCGTCGAGGGCGAGCCGGGCGCCGTACCAGACCACCGCGATCAGCAGCAGCCCCGGCAGCACCACTTGGACGGCCGAGATGAGCGACCACATCCGGGCGCTGCGGACGGCGGCCTCGCGAACCTCCTGGGAGGCGCTGCGGTAGCGGCCGAGGAACAGCTCCTCGCCGCCGATGCCGCGCAGTACGCGCAGTCCGGCGACGGTGTCGGAGGCCAGCTCCGTGGCCCGGCCGGCCTTCTCGCGCTGTGCGTCGGCACGCCGGGTGGCGGGCGGCAGCAGCGGCAGTACGGCCAGCGCCAGTACGGGTACGCCGAGTGCCACCAGCACGCCGAGCTGCGGCTGGCTGACGACCAGGGCCAGCGAGACGCCGACCGTGGTCACCGCCGCCGCGCCGAACCGGGAGATCGCCTCGACGAACCAGCCGATCTTCTCCAGATCGCCGGTGCTGACGGCGACGATCTCGCCGGCCGCCATCCGCCGGGTCATGGCCGATCCCAGTTCCGTGGTCTTGCGGGCGAGTAGCTGCTGCATCCGGGCGACGGTGGTGATCCAGTTGGTGACGGCGGCGCGGTGCAGCATCGTGCTGCCGAGCGCGATCAGCGCGCCCAGCACCACGACCAGGCCGCCGGCCAGGGCGAGTCGGCCGCCGTCGCGGTCCACCACGGCCTGCACGGCCAGGCCCACCGGCAGCGGGAACGAGGCGATGGCGCCGAAGTTCACCAGCCCCCACAAGAGGGCCTTGATCTGCCCGCCGAGCTGCTGTTTGTAGAGCCACAGGAGGAAGGCGCCGCCCGTACGGACGTCCGGGACGCCCGGGTCGGGGTGCGGAAGATCGCGAATCTGCATGATGTCCCAGGCGAAGTCGTGGGTGGGGGGTCGGCAGAGCGCCGTCCCGGCAGGCGAAATGCCCCTCTCGCCCGTCTCGTCTGTCGGCGGAGGTTCTGGAAGATTGGCCCGCGGCGCGGGCCGGTTTCAAACGGTTTTTCCGCTGCGGTCATATGATTCGGACAATCGTGTGGGAAGCCGTGCGCGGCGGACGGGCACTGAACGGTCGTCAGGCTCGCGGTGCGACCATGGGGCCATGCGGACTTCGGGCGGTGCGGTGAGGAGCGCGGCGGTGGCCGCGGCGGGGCTGGTCCTACTGGCGGGCTGCGGCGGCGGGCCGGGCGGCCGGCACCCGGGCGGCACGGACGACGCGGGCAAGGGGAAGCGCCCGGGCGGTGCGGCTCACGGGGCGCCCGCCACCACCCATCTCAAGGAGGTTCCCGGGATCGGCGGCGCCCTGCGGTCGCGGATCCCCGCCGGCTCGCGTCAGGTCGTCGCGGTCTACGGCGAGGGCGCGGACTCCGCGGACTCCACCGTCGTCCTCTACGAGAAGGACGCCAGGGGATGGAACCGCAAGGCGAGTTGGGCGGCGCACAACGGCCGGCGCGGTTGGACGCTGAACCACCACGAAGGCGACAAGCGCAGCCCCGTGGGCGTGTTCACGCTGACCGACGCCGGCGGTGTGCTCGCCGACCCCGGCGCCAAGCTGCCCTATACGCACTCGCCGGCGTTCACCCCGCCGCCCTACTGGGACAAGAGCACCCGGCACGACTTCGACTACGTCGTCGCGATCAACTACAACCGCGTCAAGGGCACCTCACCGCTGGACCCGACCCGGCCCGAGGGGCAGTCCAAGGGGGGCGGGATCTGGCTGCACGGTGACCACGGCAGCGGGACCTCCGCCTGTGTCAGCGTGCCGAAGGTCGCGATGCAGACGCTGCTGCGCACCCTCGACCCGGCGCGGCAGCCCGTCGTCGTCATGGGCGACAAGGCGCGTCTCGGGGCGTGAAGGGCGCGGCGCAAGCCCGGCGCAGCGGGCCGAATGCGTGCATCGCGGTTCCTGTCGAGCAAAGGGCCACGGGCCACGCGATTCGCCTTGGCGCAAGCTCCAAGATTTTCCCGGGAGTTGCCTCGGGATCTTTCGTGGTGAACGACAAGCGGCCATAGTGACGGACCGCGGAAGTCCACTTCCGCATAACAGAATCCGTCCGTGGAGGAGTGCCCGTGCCGCACGCCACCGCAACAGTCGCCCGCCGCGCAGGCCGCTTCCTGCGCACCAGCCTGTTCGCCCAGGTGCTCGTCGCCTTGGTCCTCGGTGTCCTCGTCGGACGCCTGTGGCCGCAGGCGGGCCCCTCGCTCCAGCCGCTCGGCGACGGCTTCGTCCGTCTGATCAAGGCGATGATCGCCCCGCTGGTCTTCTGCGTCGTCGTCACCGGCATCACCAAGGCGGGTGACCTCAAGGCCTTCGGTCGCATCGGGGTGAAGGCCCTGATCTGGTTCGAGGTGGCGACCACCCTGGCGCTCGGCGTCGGACTGGTGGCCGCCAACGTCTTCGCGCCCGGCGCCGGGATGCACGTCGATCCGGCGTCCCTGGACAAGGGCGCGGTGGACGCCAGGACGGGCGGCGGACACCTGCCCTCCACCGGCCAGTTCGTCCTGGAGTCACTGCCGAACAGCGCGGTCGGCGCCTTCGCCGAGAACTCGCTGCTGCAGGTCCTGGTGCTGGCCTGCCTGGTCGGGGCGGCGCTGCTGCACCTCGGGCAGAAGAAGGTGCCGCAGCTCCTGCCGCTCATCGAGCAGGCGCAGGACGTCGTGTTCACCATCGTCGGCTACGTCATGAGGCTCGCCCCGCTCGCGGTCTTCGGCGCCACCGCCCACCCCGTCGGGGAGTACGGCCTGGGGGCGATGTCGACGTACGGCAAGCTGATCGCGGTCTGCTACGGCGTCGCGCTGGCCTTCCTGGTGCTGCTCGGCCTGGCGCTCAAGGCCGTCACCGGGCTGAGCCTGTGGAGGTTCGTCCGCTACACCCGTGAGGAACTGCTGCTGGCCCTCGGCACCGGCTCCAGCGAGACCGTGATGCCGCGGATGATGCAGAAGCTGCGGGCCGCCGGCTGCCGGGACGACGCGGTGGGGCTGGTGCTGCCGACCGGATACTCGTTCAACCTGGACGGCGCCTCGATCTACCTCTCCGTCGGCACGCTCTTCATCGCGCAGGCCGTCGGCGTCGATCTGTCGCTGGGCCAGCAGATCACGGTCGTCCTGGTGTTGATGCTGACCAGCAAGGGCATGGCGGGGGTGCCGGGTTCGGCCTTCCTGGCGCTGTCGGCGACGGCCTCGGCGCTGGGTGTCATCCCGGCCGCCGCGGTCGCCCTGCTGCTCGGCGTCGACCGGATCATGGACTCGATGCGGGTGGCCACCAACCTGCTCGGCAACTGCGTCGCGGTGTTCGCGGTGTCCCGCTGGGAGGGCGCGCTGGACCGGGTGACGGCGAAGCGGGTCCTCGGCGGCGAGCGGCGGCCGGCGGCCGAGGAGGCCTCGCCGCAGCGGCCCCCGCAGCCGGCCGAGGAGCCGGGCACCGCGCCCGTCACGGCCGCCGACGGCTGATGTCGAGAGCCCCGGCCGCGGGACGCGGGTGCGCGGCCGGGAGCCCTTGGAACCGCCCCTACTCCTCGGGCTTCTGCGAGTCCATCCCCGGCCGGGCCTTCTTCCACAGTCCGCGGGTGAAGTCGGGAATCTCCTGCGGGGCGCCGCCGGCCTTGATGGACGCGTCGCTCAGCGGCACCGGCGCCGTCCAGGTCGCGCCGTCGTAGACGTCGAAGTCCGGTACGAGACCCAGCCGCATGCACTGCATCAGCCGGAAGACCAGCATGTAGTCCATGCCGCCGTGTCCGCCGGGCGGGTTCGCGTGCTCCTTCCAGAGCCAGTGGTCCCACTCCGCGTACCGCGCGAAGTCGCCCCACTCGTCGTTGCTCTGGTCCGGCTCCAGGTAGATCCGCTCGGGGTAGTCCTCGAAGACCCCCTTGGTGCCGCCGAGGCTGTTGATGCGGCTGTAGGGGTGCGGGGTGGAGACATCGTGCTCCAGGCGGATCACCCGCCCCTTGGCGGTCTGCACGAGGCTGATCGTCCGGTCGCTCTCGATGTAGGACTCCTTCCAGCTCGGGTCGTTCGCCGGCATGTGCTCCTTGCGGTACGCGGCGAGGCCGAGGGTGGGGGTGCCGAAGCTGGAGATGCGCACGGCGCGGTCGCCGCGGTTGAGGTCCATGTAGTTGGCGACCGGGCCGAACCCGTGGTTGGGGTAGAGGTCGCCGCGCAGCCGGGTGTGCCACAGCCGGCGCCACGGCCCCTCGTAGTACTTCGGGTCGAACATCAGGCCGCGCAGATCGTGGAGGTACGCGCCCGCCCCGTGCAGCAACTCGCCGAACAGGCCGGCGTGCGCCATCCGCAGCACCCGCATCTCGTTCCTGCCGTAACAGCAGTTCTCCAGCTGCATGCAGTGTCTGCGGGTCCGTTCGGAGAGGTCGACCAGGGCCCAGAGGTGGTCCAGGCGCAGGGCGAGGGGGCACTCCACGCCGACGTGCTTGCCGTTGAGCATCGCCGTCCTGGCCATCTCGAAGTGCCAGTCCCAGGGCGTGGCCACGTACACGAAGTCGATGTCGCCGCGCTTGCAGAGGTTTTCGAAGTCGTGGTCGCCGTTGGAGTAGACGGCGGGCGCGGGCTGCCCGGCGTTGGTGACCTTCTTGGCGGCCTTGGCGGTCTTCTCCTTCACCGGGTCGCACAGGGCGACGACCCGTACTCCCGGCACCGCCAGGAAGAGGCCGATCATGCCGTCGCCGCGGTTGCCGAGGCCGATGATGCCGACGCGTACGGTGGAGCGCCGTTCGAACGGCACCCCGATCATGGTCTTGCCCTTGGCCGCGGGCGCCGTGCCGGCCGCCGACGCGGGGCCGGCCGCCGTGGGCGCGGCCGCCGCGGCGGAGCCGGTCGTCAGTCCGCCGAGGCCC
This sequence comes from Streptomyces sp. NPDC043738, assembly GCF_056436545.1. NCBI lineage: Bacteria > Bacillati > Actinomycetota > Actinomycetes > Kitasatosporales > Streptomycetaceae > Streptomyces > Streptomyces sp. NPDC043738. The sequence continues at coordinate 563,723 of NZ_JBWKCJ010000001.1, forward strand.
AGCCCGGCCCCCGCGGCACCGGCGGTCCACAGGACCGAACGGCGGCTGGGGCCCGCCTCGTTGTGGTCGTGGGCTTGCGGTTGTGCCTCGTTCATCGATCCTCCAGGGAGCGGTGGTGTGCCGGGGCAGGTGAACCTCGGTCAGGACCATGTCGGCCGGGAGGCGGTGGCACAAGAGGGCCGATTGGACTCTTGATACGACACACTTGGACTCTTTTCGCGGCGCCGGGCCGGTGTCCGGCCGCCGCGCCGGTCTTCTTGCTGCAACACCGCCCGGCTCCCCGTCAGCATCTTTCGCAAGCTGCTGAAAAGCCTTGCGGAAAGGGTTGACGTGTTCACGAGGTAAACGGCAGGCTCCGATACGGAAACCCCCCAATAGCGGCCTGGCGCGTGGCTGCTCTCGTGGGCGCGGTGCGGCGTGCCGTGCCCCATGACGAAGGAGCCGCAAGATGCAGCATCGTTCCCGTGTGGTGGGCGGGGCGCTGGCCGGAGTAGTGGCCGCCACCGGCCTCGCCGCCGTCGCGCCGTGGTCCTCCCAGGCCACCCCGCCCGGCGAGAAGACCGTCACCGCCACGCTGTTCGAGCGGAAGTACACGGACGTGGCCAAGGCCTGCACCGACCAGCTGGGCCCGGCCGGTTACGGCTATGTCGAGGTCTCGCCCGCTACCGAGCACATCCAGGGCGACCAGTGGTGGACCTCGTACCAGCCCGTCAGCTACAAGATCGCCGGACGGCTGGGCGACCGGGACGCGTTCGCCTCGATGGTCAGGGCCTGCCACGGCGCCGGCGTCAAGGTCATCGCCGATGCCGTCGTCAACCACATGGCCGCCGGGTCCGGCACCGGCACCGGCGGCACGCAGTACACCAAGTACAACTACCCCGGCTACTACCAGGACCAGGATTTCCACGGCTGCCGCAAAAGCATCTCCGACTACACCAACCGCGACGACGTGCAGAACTGCGAACTGGTGGGGCTCGCCGACCTCGACACCGGCAGCGACTACGTCCGCACCACCATCGCCAAGTACCTCGACGGCCTGCGGTCGCTGGGCGTGGACGGCTTCCGGATCGACGCCGCCAAGCACATCTCCGCCACCGACGTCGCCGCCATCAAGGGCAAGATGAGCGATCCCGGTTACTGGGTGCAGGAGGTCATCCACGGCGCCGGCGAGGCCGTCCAGCCCGACGAGTACACCGGCATCGGCGACGTCGACGAGTTCCGCTACGGCAGCCACCTCAAGAGCGCCTTCCAGGGCGGCGACCTCGCCCGGCTCAAGTCCGTCGCGGACGGCAAACTCGGCGGCGACAAGGCCCGTACCTTCGTCGACAACTGGGACACCGAGCGCAACGGCTCGACGCTCACCTACAAGGACGGCGCGGCCTACACCCTCGCCAACGTCTTCATGCTGGCCTCGCCCTACGGCTCGCCGAACGTCTACTCCGGCTACGAGTGGTCCGACAAGGACGCCGGGCCGCCCAGCGGGAGCGGTGGCTGGACCGAGCAGCACGCCAAGCGGGAGATCACCGCGATGGTGAAGTTCCGCAACACCGTGGGGTCCGCGGAGCTGACCGACTGGTGGGACAACGGAAAGAGCGCGATCGCCTTCGGGCGCCGGGGCAAGGGTTTCGTCGCCCTCAACGACGGCGACGGCGAACTGACGCAGACCTTCGCCACGTCGCTGCCCGGCGGGACGTACTGCAACGTGCTCAAGGCCGCACCGGACAACTGCTCCGGCAACACGGTCACGGTCGGCGACGACGGCCGGGCGCGGCTGACCGTGCCCGCCAAGAGCGCGGTGGCGCTGCACATCTCCGGCTGACGCCGCCCGTCCTCACCCGCCGGACCGGGTGGCCCACTCCAGCGCCAGGAGGGCCGAGCGGTACCCTCGGCCCTCCGTCGCCCGGTCCATGCCGATCTCGCACATCCGGTTCGCCGACAGGTGCGCGTCGAAGTGCCGCGCGGTCACCTCCGCCGCCTCCTTGGCGGTCGCCGACTCCGTCAGCTCCGGATGCAGCATCCCGCGGTCGCCGGCGAAGGCGCAGCAGCCCGCGTCGTGCGGCACCACCACCTCCCGCGCGCACGCCTCGGCGACCCGCCGCAGCTGCGGCTCGTCCCCCAAGTGCTGCATGGCGCAGGTGGGGTGGAGCACCGCGGAGCCGACGCTGCGCTCGATCCGCAGCCGCGGCAGCAGCTCGTCGGCGGCCCAGACGACGGAGTCGAGGACGGTCAGCTCGGCGTGCAGCGCCCGATTGAGCGGGGTCAGATACGGCACGACCTCACGGGCGATGCCCAGCGTGCAGGAGGACGCGTCCACGACCAGGGGAAGTTGGCCGCCGGCCGTCCAGCCCCAGGCCGCCTCGACGACGCGGTTGGCCATCACCGCGGTGCCGCGCTCATAGCCCTTGGAGTGCCAGATCGTGGCGCAGCAGGTCCCGGTCACGTCCGACGGGATCCACACCGGCCGGCCCGCCCGCCGGGACACCGCCACGACGGCCTCGGGCAGCGAAGGCCCTCGGTGTCCGGCATGCTCGCCGAAGATCCGGTTGACACACGCCGGGAAGTAGACCGCGGCCGCGCCCGCCCTTTGCGTCGGGGGCAGCCGGCGGGCCGCCGCGCCGGGGATCCGGGGCAGCCACTGGGGCACCAGGTCGGGGCGTACGGCCCGGCGCGCGGTGCCGGTCAGCGACGTCAGCAGGCGGTCGCCGATCCGGTCGGCGGCGGCCACCGCCAGCCGCGCCGCCCTCTCCACGGCACCGAACTGCCGGGCGGACCGCTCCGCCAGCCGCTCCTCGCGCGGCGAGTGGCGCCGATGCCGGAAGTCCCGCATCAGCGCGCCGGTGTCGATGCCCACCGGGCAGGCCAGTTTGCAGGTCGAGTCGCCGGCGCAGGTGTCCACCGCGGCATAGCCGTACGCGTCCAGCAGTTCGGTGGTCACGGGGGAGCCCGGGGGCTGGCGGAGCATCTCGCGGCGCAGCACGATCCGTTGGCGGGGCGTGGTGGTGAGGTCCTCGCTGGGGCAGGTCGGTTCGCAGAAGCCGCACTCGATGCAGGGGTCGGCGATCGCCTCGATCTCGGGCAGGGTCTTCAGGCCGCGCAGATGGGCCCGGGGGTCGCGGTCGAGGAGGACGCGGGGCGCCAGGATGCCGTGCGGGTCCACCAGCTCCTTGATCCGCCACATCAACTCCGTTGCCCGCGGGCCCCATTCGAGCTCCAGGAACGGGGCGATGTTCCGTCCGGTGGCGTGCTCCGCCTTGAGCGAGCCGTCGAAGCGCCGCACGGTCAGCCGGCAGAACGCGTCCATGAAGGCGGCGTAGCGCGCCACGTCGTCCGCTTTCGCCGCGTCGAAGGCCAGCAGGAAGTGCAGATTGCCGTGCCCGGCATGCCCGGCGACCGCCGCGTCGAAGCCGTGCCGGGACTGCAGCTCCAGCAGGGCGGTACAGGCTTCCGCCAGCCGGTGCGGCGGCACCGCGAAGTCCTCGGTGATCAGCGTGGTCCCGGACGGCCGGGAGCCCCCGACCGCCGTGACGAACGCCTTGCGGGCCTTCCAGTAGCCGCCGAGCGTGGCCGCGTCCCGGGTGAAGGCATTGCTGACGGAGGCGACCGGAGCGACCAGTTCCAGTTCGGTCAGTACCCGCGCCGCGGCCCGCTCGTACGCCTCCTGGGCGGCCTCGTCGGGCGCCCGGAACTCCACCAGCAGTGCGGCGGTGTCCTTGGGCAGCGCCGCCCAGTCCGCGGGTACCCCGGGCACGCTCACCGAGGCGCGCAGCGTGTTGCCGTCCATCAACTCCACGGCCCGCGCGCCCGCGTCGGTGAACCGCGGTACGGCGGCGGCCGCGGCGCCCAGATCGGGGAATAACAGCAGCGCACCGGAGGCGCGGCGGTCCAGCGGCACGGTGTCGAAGACGGTCTCGGCGATGAAGCCGAGGGTCCCCTGGGAGCCGACCGTCAGCCCGCGCAGGATCTCCACCGGTGTCGCACCGTCCAAGAACGCGTCCAGGCGGTAGCCGTTGGTGTTCTTCAGGGCGTACTTGGCGCGGATCCGGGCCACCAGCTCCGGTTCCGCCTCGATCTCGGCCTTCAGCGCCAGCAGGCCCGCGCACAGCGCCGGTTCGGCGTGCGCCAGCTCCTCGTCGGCGGCCGGGTCGGCGGTGTCGACGACGGTGCCGGACGGCAGGACGACGGTGACCGAGGCCAGCGTCCGGTAGGAGTTGCGGGTGGTGCCGGCCGTCATCCCGGAGGCGTTGTTGGCGACCACCCCGCCAAGCGTGCAGGCGGCGGCGCTGGCCGGGTCGGGGCCCAGGACCCTGCCGTGGCGGGCGAGTGCGGCGTTGGCGCGCAGCACGGTGGTGCCCGGCCGGATCCGGGCCCGGGCGCCGCCGTCGAGCACCTCGATCCCGGTCCAGTGCCGGCGTACGTCGACGAGGATGTCCTCGCCCTGGGCCTGGCCGTTGAGCGAGGTCCCGGCGGCCCGGAAGACGACCTTGCGGCCCTTGCCGTGGGCGTAGGAGAAGACCGCGGAGACGTCGTCGAGGTCCTCGGCCACCACCACGACCTGGGGGACGAAGCGGTAGGGGCTGGCGTCGCAGGAGTAGCGGACCAGGTCGGAGATCGTGTGCAGCACCTTGTCCGCGCCCAGCAGCGCGATCAGGTCGCCGCGCAGCGGCTCGGGGGTGCCCGACGCCCGCCGGTCGGCCACCCGGTCGTGCGCGGGGCCGTGGTGGGCGGTGGGCCGCAGGGACTCGGGCTTCGGCTCCAGCAGGGGCATGGCGGGCACTCCTCCGGTCGACTCCGCGTCCGGGCCCGCCCGGTGGATCGGCGTCGGACGGGCCCTGGGCGTCTGCTCAGTGCGGTCCACCCGGTCCGTCGACCAGGGTGGACAGCAGACCGCCCAGCACCTGGCGCTGGTCGGCGGTCAGTGGGGCCAGGATCTCCTCCGCCGCGGCGCGGCGCGCGCTGCGCAACGCACGGAGTGTGGCGCGTCCGGTGTCGGTGAGCTCGATCCGTACCACCCGGCGGTTGGCCGGATCGGGCACCCGGCGCACCGCGCCATGCGCCTCCAGCCCGTCCACCAGCGTCGTCACCGCCCGTGGCACGACCTCCAGCCGCTCGGCCAGGTCGGCCATCCGGGGCGGGGCGTCGCGGTAGTGGTCGACGATCCGCAGCAGCCGGGACTGCGCGGGGGTGAAGGCGATGTCCAGGTGCGCCAGATGGTGCTTCTGGGCGCGGTGCATCCGCCGTGTCAGCCGTACCAGCTGCTCGGCGACGTTGGCGGTGCTGAGAGTCGGCTCGGGGGAGGGCATGGCACGAGGATAGCGGATATCAGGACCTAGTTCATTGTGAGTATAGGTAACAATGAGCTAAGCTCCATGACGCTCGCACCGGTCTGTCCCGCCCGTTTTTCCGTACACCTCGAAGGAGCCCATGCGCAGCGACGAACCCCAGTGGACCCCACCGCCCAAGGACCCCGAAGCGCCGGTCCAGTTGCGGCGGATCCTCGCCCTCTTCCGCCCCTACCGCGCCCGCCTCGCCCTCGTCGGCCTGCTCGTCGGTGCCTCCTCCCTGGTCTCGGTGGCCGCGCCGTTCCTGCTCCGCGCGATCCTGGACGTGGCGATCCCCGAACGGCGCACCGGGCTGCTCACCCTGCTCGCCCTCGGCATGATCGCCACCGCCGTCACCACCAGCGTCTTCGGCGTCCTGCAGACGCTGGTGTCCACCACCGTCGGCCAGCGCGTCATGCACGACCTGCGCACCGCCGTCTACGCCAAGCTCCAGCAGATGCCGCTGGCGTTCTTCACCCGCACCCGCACCGGCGAGGTCCAGTCCCGGATCGCCAACGACATCGGCGGTATGCAGGCCACGGTCACCTCGACCGCCACCTCCCTGGTCTCCAACCTGACCTCGGTCATCGCCACGGTCTGCGCCATGCTCGCGCTCGACTGGCGGCTGACCGCCGTCTCGCTGCTGCTGCTTCCGCTCTTCGTCTGGATCAGCCGCCGGGTCGGCAACGAACGCAAGAAGATCACCACCCAGCGGCAGAAGCAGATGGCCGCGATGTCCGCGATGGTCACCGAATCCCTCTCGGTCAGCGGCATTCTGCTCGGCCGCACGATGGGCCGGGCCGGCTCCCTCACCCGGTCCTTCGCCGACGAGTCCGAGCGCCTGGTCGGCCTGGAGGTCCGCGCCAACATGGCCGGCCGCTGGCGGATGGCCACCATCGGCATCGTCATGGCGGCCATGCCCGCACTGATCTACTGGGCGGCGGGACTGGTCCTCCAGTTCGGCGGGCCGGTCTTCTCGATCGGCACCCTGGTCGCCTTCGTCTCGCTCCAGCAGGGCCTGCTGCGGCCGACCGTCTCGCTGCTGTCCACCAGCGTGCAGATGCAGACCTCGCTCGCGCTCTTCCAGCGGATCTTCGAATACCTCGACCTGCCGGTCGCCATCACCGAGCCCGCCGACCCGGTCCGCCTGCCCGCCCCGCGCGGCGAGGTCCGCTTCGAGAACGTGCGGTTCTGCTACGACCCCGACGCGGCGCCCACCCTCGACGGCATCGACCTGACCGTCCCCGCCGGCGGCAGCCTCGCCGTCGTCGGCCCGACCGGCAGCGGCAAGAGCACCCTGAGCTACCTCGTACCGCGGCTCTACGACGCGACCGAGGGCCGGGTCACCCTCGACGGCACGGACGTCCGCGACCTCGACTTCGACACCCTGGCGCGGGCGGTCGGCGTGGTCTCCCAGGAGACCTACCTCTTCCACGCCTCCGTCGCCGACAACCTCCGCTTCGCCAAACCGGACGCCACCGACGACGAGATCGAACGCGCCGCCAAGGCCGCCCAGATACACGACCACATCGCCGCCCTCCCCGACGGCTACGACACCCTCGTCGGCGAGCGCGGCTACCGCTTCTCCGGCGGCGAGAAGCAGCGCCTGGCGATCGCCCGCACGATCCTGCGCGACCCGCCGGTACTCGTCCTGGACGAGGCGACCAGCGCCCTGGACACCCGCACCGAGCACGCCGTGCAGCGGGCCATCGACGCACTGTCCGAGGGGCGCACCACCCTCACCATCGCGCACCGCCTGTCCACGGTCCGCGACGCGGACCAGATAGTCGTCCTGGACGCCGGACGGATCGCCGAACGCGGCACCCATGACGAACTGCTCGCCGCCGACGGCCGCTATGCGGCGCTGGTGCGACGTGACGCACACCTCACCCCGACCGGCGATCAAGTGGTGACCCGTAAGTGACCCGCGGGTAAGGTCGATGGTGCGGCGGCCAGTTCAATTGGTCGGGGTGGCCGCCGCGCTCTTCTCCGGCATTTGGGACACGCCCTAGAGGGCGGCGAGATCGATCACGTCGGCCATCGCGCGGTAGCCCTCGTCGTTGGGGTGCTTGCGGTCGCCGCTGTCGTAGGCGGGCGCGAGCGCGGCCGGGTCCTCCGGGTCCGCCAGCGCCGCGGCGAAGTCGGCGAACGCGTCGAACTCGCCCGACGTGCGCATCCAGTCGTTGACCTCCCGGCGCTTCGCCTCGGCGGCCGGTGAGTGGTACTCCGACCCCTTGAACGGCATGATCGTCGCCCCGGTGATGCGCACCCCCGCGGCATGCGCCATGGCGATCAGCGTCCGGTATCCGGCGATCAGGTCCGCAACGGAGTTGTCCGGGTTCGGCTTGTACGTCGGCAGATCGATCTCGCTGAAACCGATGTCGTTGAGGCCGACCAGGACGACCACGGAGCGCACGCCGGGCTGGTCGAGCACATCGCGCCGGAAGCGGTCGACCGCCCGCTCGCCGAACCACGCCGAGTCGTTGAGCAGCAGATTCCCGCCGATGCCCTGGTTGAGCACCGGGCGCGGGGTGCCCCGCGCGGCCAGCCGTTCGGCGAGCGCGTCCGGGTAGCGGTGGTTGCCGTCGATGGTCGAGGCGAACCCGTCGGTGAGGGAGTCGCCGAAGACCACCACCGTGTCGTGCCGCGCGGGGCCGCCGTCCGCCAGCTCGACGGCGGCGAGGTGGTACCAGGACACCGTCGTCTCGCTGAACACCGCCGGATCGGACGCCGCGAGCCGGTCGCCCTCGGCGCGGTAGGCCGTGGCGTAGGCCTGGGCGTGGAAGGTCGCCGGTCCGGTCGGACGTGCGAAGTACAGCGAGACGGTGAGGGAGTCGAACGCCGCCGCCGTCACCTCGGCGGCGTCGCTGTGGACCTCGCCCCCCGGCGGGATCCGGACGGACGGTGCGCCGTCGAAGGTGAGCCGGCGTACCGTGCCGTCCTGCACGGCCGGCCCCTTGTCCGTGCGGGCCAGGGTGGCGCCGGTGACCTCCAGCGGGGCGGTCCCGTAGCGGTTGGAGAGCCTGACCCGGGCCCGGGTGCCGGCGCCGGTGACCCGCACGACCTGCCGCACCGTCTGGTCCGCGAACCCCTCCAGCGCCCAGTTCTTGTGGAAGCCCTCGCTGGGTCGCTGTACGGCTGCCGTCCAACCGGCGTTCCATGCAAGGGAGTTGCTCTTGCCGCTCATGATGCCGTGCTGCCTTCCTGTCGCCCGCCACCGTCCGTTCGGCGGCGATGACACGGAGTCTGCCGGGGGGTGAGCGGGCTACCCAGACCTCTGGGTTGCGTACGCCTCGGATGCCTACCCACGCCAGGGTCACCCTCGGCGGCCGGGGCGTTCGACCGCTCCGAGCGCAGGCCGGCAGCAGCCGGCGGGCTCGAACGCGGTGCGCGCCCAATGGGAGCCCTCCGCACGCCAGTTCAACCGTCCGCCCCGTGTCGCCACCGGTCCGCCGTGAAGTCATCGCCGGTACGGTGGACCTCCGCCACGGGCCTGCCGCCCGTCCCTTCGGATTGCGAGATGTCCGATGAATCAATCCGCAGCCCACACCCATCTGGCCGCGGCGGTAGTGGTGCACAACGGCCGCGTGCTGATCGTGCGCCGCAGCTACCGCGAGCGCTTCCTGCCCGGCGCGTGGGGCGTGCCGTGCGGCAAGTTGGACCGCGGGGAGTCCGCCGAGAGCGGAGCCCTGCGGGAGCTCAAGGAGGAGACCGGACTCCTCGGGGCGATCGTCGCGCGCACCGGCGCGTCCAGCTTCCTGAGCGACTATCAGGGCCGCCGCGTCCGCAACCACCAGGACAACTTCATCGTCCGCCCGCTGACGCTGGATGTCGTACTGCCCAGCGCCGACCAGGCCTACCGCTGGGCACGGCCGGCCGAGCTGGCCGAGGCGGGCGTGGACGCGTACAACCTCGGCGTGATCCGCCAGGCGCTCGGCGGCCGGCTGGACGCGGCGGGGCTGCGCGCGATGACGGCCCGCTATGGCTACGCGGGGCTGGGACCGGTCCCGTTCAGTAGCCCAAAGAGCGGGCCAACGCGTCGAGTTCGGCAAGATAGACGGCCGGCGGCAGCGGAGTCTTGGGCGGCGCAGCCGGGCGCCCGACGCCGTCGTCCCTGACCGCGGCGGCGCGCCCGCCGGCCCTGCCGCTCCGGACGTAGACGTCGGTCGCCGCACGCTGCGCGGCGGTCTCCAGGAACAGCGTCACCGTCGGCTGCTCGCTCACCACCCGGTGCAGCGTACGGGCGTCCAGACCGTAGCTCCGCCCGGCGCCGAACCGCTCCGTGCGCAGCAGCCGCAGCCGCGCTTCCCCGACCCTCCGCAGCCGCCACGCCCCGCCGGGCCCGTCGATCGTCTCCCGATAGGCGACCACGGGCATGCCGTGCGGGGCCGGTTCGTAGCACTCCATCCGGACGCGGCCGCGCACCACGGCCGAGGCGATGGCGCAGCGGTGGTTGTGGATGTCCTCGGGGACCGTGTCGGTCCGGCCGTGCCAGAAGTGGACCCGCAGCATGAACCGGGGCGCCCCGGACAGCAGCAACAGCTTGTCGAAGCCCAGCACATGGCGGTACGAGAGCCGGGTGCACTCCGCGAGGTCCCGGTCGCCGGCGGTTAATCGGCGCACCAGCGGGCCGAGCGTGTCGGGCCGTGCCAGCCGGGCGATCGCCGCACGCGCCGACTCGGGCGACGGGGGCCGCGGCCCGCCGCCGAGCCGCTCCGCCAGCAGCCGCCGCGCTTCCTCGACCTGCATGTCCGCCTCCCGTTCACCGGGGCCGCCGACCGCCGGCGGCCCCCGCCGCCCCGAACCCGGCCGACCTCACGGCCGGTAGACCATCAGCGCGTGCCGCCGCAGCACCGAAAGGCCCTGATACGCCATCCACACCGGATGGCCCATCGCGCCGTCGTCCCACCGCCACACCCCGCCCTGCTGCATCCCCCGTACCCGCGCCACGGCCGCGGTCAGCCGCTCCTCCCACACCTGCGGCCCCGCCCCCTCCGCGGCGACCTTCCGCGCCCCGTCCGTCATCAGGGCCCGGGCCACCCAGGCGGCCGAGAAATGCCGTACCGACAACAGTTCCTGATGCAGCGGGTCCTCCTGGCCCGGGCGCCGCACCTCCTCCTGGCAGTTGTCCAGATCGGTGTCGCCGTCCGGCGCCGCCGCGCCCGCCAGCAGCCAGCGCAGGCCCTCCTCGCGCACCGCCCGCTGCCGGGAGTCCTCACCCAGGACCCGCGCGGCCCGGTCCAGCGTCACCACCGCCCGCGCCGTGTGCGCCGCGGACGGCGCCGGATTGCCGAGTCCGCCGGCCAGCGCCGCACCCCAGCAGCGGTGGTGGCCGCGCGCCGGGTCGGCCGTGGCGCCGTTGACCAGGACCTCACGCAGCCGGTGCAGCGCCGGGGAGCCGGGCGCCGCCCGCAGCAGACCGCGCAGCACATTGGTCACCACATAGGTGCTGCCCAGCCCCGAGGCATCGTGGTCCGGGTCCAACAGCGCCTCGCAGGAATGTATTTCGGCCTCCAGCAGCCGCGGATCTGCGCCGGCCCGGGCCAGTGCGCCCAGCACGATCGCGGTCACCTCGGGGCGCGCCCCGCTGCCCTGCGAGCGGGCCGCCCACCCGCCGCCGGGAAGCCGCAGCCGCCACAGCGTCTCGGCCACTTCACCGGCCCGTATGCGCCCGTCGTACGGCGCGATGTCGAGCAGCAGATGCAGCCCGTACGCCGTGCCGAACGCCGTCGGGTGCACCGGCGGACGGCTCTCGGCGAGGGAGTGCGGCCAGCCCGTGAGCGGACCGCGGCCGGGGACCTCGATCACCGACAGACCGCGCCGCAGCGCCTCGTACGTGCCGTCCATCAGCTCGGGCAGCGCACCGGCCACCGGCACCGCGGGGCCGGGCGGCGACGCCGATGCGGCGGCGGTGGCACGGGCCTGCAGCAGGGCGGCCGCCAGCCACACCACGGCGCCCACCCCGGCACCGGCCGTCGCCGCCAGGCTGTATCGCGCCGCCTCGCCCGCCAGGCTCTCCGGCAGCAGCCCCATCAGCGTCTGGAAAGCGCCGAACGCGGCGGCCGGCGGGCCCAGCCGCCCGAGCCAGGTCAGCAGCCGGGCCGGTGCGGTGGTCGGCGCGGCGGGGGCCGGCGTCCCGGGATCCGGCGCGGGCGGGCCGTCGGCCGCTCCGGAACGCCGAGGTGGTAACTCCTGCCGCAGCATCGCCTGCTCCCTCCCCCCGGGGCGCGCCCGCGCACCGCGTGCGCGAGAGACGTCCCGATCAGTGTAGGAATCCCCACTGACAACGGGGTCGCACACCTGTCCAGGCCGGCCCGGCCATGCCCCGCCGTACGGGCCTGACCGATGGCACGTGTGCACGGGGCCTGCCCCGTACGGCGCATGACGGGCAGGCAGCAAGGAGGACCGTCCGCGCAAGGGTCCAACGGGGTGATCTTTGTGGCGCTCTCCACATCGCGCAGACGACGGCGGGAAGTACAGAGGCTGATCGATGTCTCGGCTCTGAGGAGGATTCATGCGTATCCGCACCACGCTCTTCGCAGTAACCCTGGCCACCGCCGCCCTGCTCGGCGGCGCGGGCACCGCCGCCGCCGACGCCAACCCGGACTACTCCACCCCCCGTTCGGCTTCCGGGGCGGACGTCTCCGACGCCCCCATGGGCAAGGACGTGGTGGTGTCGGGTCGCGAGGGCGGGCGCGGTTCCGACGGCGCCTCCGACCGCAAGATGGAGGACGACTCCCCCGGCGGGCTGGTCGGCCGCCTCACGGGCGGTATGTGACGCGGACCGTCCGGGGCACCCATGGCCAGGGGGCCGTGGGTGCCCCGGACGGTGACGGGCTCCGGTGGCCTCAGGCGTCGGGCGCGTACCAGCGGAGTTCGACGATGTTGCCGTCCGGGTCGCTGACATACAGGGACTGTCCGTCGCCGCGGGCACCGAAGCGCGGACCGGGGCCGTCGACGACCGTGAACTCGCCCGCGTCGACGACCTCCTGCCAGTCGAGGGGCTCGACGACCAGGCAGAGGTGGTCGACGTTGGAGCCGCCGCGGGGCCCCTCGACGAGGTCGATGATGGTCGTCGGGCTCACACGCACGGAGGGGAAGGGCGCCTCGCCCGCGCGCCAGTCGTCCACGCGGACCGGCTCCAGACCGAGCTGCCCGCAGTAGAAGGCCAGCGATCGTTCGAGGTCGGCGACGTTCAGAACGAGGTGGTCGAAGGCGATGACGCGCATGGGGACTCCTGTGGGGACGCCGGGTCCCGGTAAGGGCCCGTCGGATGATCGAAAGCAAGGTACCGGGCGCCAGGGCGGGGACGCGATCGGCCGTTGGTCCTGGTCCGCCGGTCCTGGTCCGCCGGACGGAGGGGCAGGGGCCTTGGGCCTGTCCGGCCCTGACCCATCGGGCACGCGCTAGCGGACCGCTTGGGCGTGCCCCGTCAAAAGGATCACCTCCAGTGTCCGCGGCCCGTGCACGCCCTCCACCCGGTCCAGCTCGATGTCGCTGGTGGCGGACGGGCCGGAGATCCAGGTCTGCGGGCGCCCGGGCGCCAGCCGTTCCAGCGCCTCCGGCACCGAGCCGACGACCTGGTCCGGGGCGCGGACGACACAGATGTGATGGTCGGGCACCAGGGTGATCCGCCGTCTTCCCTGGTCCGGGCCGGCGTCCAGAACGAGGGTGCCGGTCTCCGCGACGGCCACCGCACAGCCCGTCACCACACTGTCCACGGCGTCGAGTTCGCGGGGCGTGTCGCTCGCGCGGTCCTCGACGAGGGTGACGCCGAAGTCGGCGGACGTCGCCGCCGCCAGCCATGCCGCCTCCAGCCCCGGCGGTGCCAGCACCGTCCGTGCCCCCCGCTCGGCCAGCAGTCGGCGGATCAGCGCCGGCAGGTCCCCGGGGTCGCTGCGGTGCACGATCGCCCGGTAGTCGGCGAGGTTCTCCGCGAGCAGATCGACGGTCTGCGCGGCCGTACGGGACCCGTGCACCCGGTGGTAGTCGCGGACCACCGGCGGATCACCGGGGCCGGCCGGCCGCTGCCCGCGCGGCACATCCGCCAGTGCCCGCCGCACCCGCCCCAACACCACGTCCCGGCTGCTCACTTGGCCCCACCCCGCTCCGCGGACCCGTTCGGCGGTGCTTCCCGGGTGCGCTGCCACCAGTCGCGGAAGGACTCGGCCGGCACCGCCGGCAGTTCGCGGGTACTGGACCAGGCGCGGCCCGGCCCCGGCAGCCGCCGTGGATGGAGCCGACGGGTGCGGGCCGCGAGCCGCATCCCGCCCCGCAGCGCGCCCGGGTGGTCGAACGCCCAGGCCGCCGCGCGCATCGCGGCCCGCTCCGCGGCGTGCCCCCTGGCAGGTTTGAGCACGGCCCGTGTGCCGCTCCGGGTGACCGGCCCGCCCTCCACCACCCGTTCGCGCAGGTGCACCAGCACCTCGGGGATGTCGATGGCGACCGGGCACACCTCGTAGCAGGCCCCGCACAGCGAGGAGGCGTACGGCAGCGAGGCCTCCAACGGGCCTTGTACGCCGCGCAGTTGGGGAGTGAGGATGGCGCCGATCGGGCCCGGGTAGGGCGATCCGTACGCATGCCCGCCGGCCCGTTCGTACACCGGGCAGACGTTCAGGCAGGCCGAGCAGCGGATACAGCGCAGCGCCTGCCGTCCGACGGTGTCGGCCAGGGTGTCGGTGCGCCCGTTGTCGAGCAGTACGAGGTGGAAGGTCCGCGGTCCGTCCCCGTCCGTCGTGCCGGTCCAGGTGGAGGTGTAGGGGTTCATCCGCTCCGCGGTGGAGGAGCGCGGCAGCAGCTGGAGGAAGATCTCCAGGTCCTGCCAGGTCGGTACCACCTTCTCGATGCCGACCACGGAGATCAGGGTCTCGGGCAGGGTCAGGCACATCCGTCCGTTGCCCTCGGACTCCACGACCACCAGCGTGCCGGTCTCGGCGACCATGAAGTTCGCGCCCGAGATCCCGACCTTGGCGGACAGGAACTTCTCCCGCAGATGCAGCCGTGCCGCCTCCGCCAGCTCGGCGGGGGAGTCGGACAGCCCCTCGGGCGCCGGCCGCCCCCAACTTCCCATCTCGCGACGGAAGATGTCGCGGATCTCGGAGCGGTTGCGGTGGATCGCCGGGACCAGGATGTGCGACGGCAGATCGTCGCCGAGCTGCACGATCAGCTCGGCCAGATCCGTCTCGTAGGCCCGGATGCCGGCCGCCGCCAGCGCCTGGTTCAGCCCGATCTCCTGTGTCGCCATCGACTTGACCTTGACCACCTCGCGCTCGCCGGTGTCCCGCACCAGCCCGGTGACGATCCGGTTGGCCTCCTCGGCGTCCGCCGCCCAGTGGACCCGGCCGCCCGCGGCGGTCACCGCGGTCTCCAGCTGCTCCAGATAGTGGTCGAGCCGGCGCAGCGTACGGTCCTTCACCGCGGCGCCCGCGGCCCGCAACTGCGGCCAGTCGTCCAGCTCGGCCACCGCCCCGGCCCGCTTGTCGCGGATGGTGCGGGTGGCATGGGTGAGGTTGGCGCGCAGCCGGGCGTCGCGGGTGGAGACCTCCGCGGCCCGGGGGAACGCCGGCATGCCCAGATACGTGCCGCTCACCACACGCTCCCTTCCGTGCTGGCCAGGATCTCGGCGATATGGACCGGGCGGACCGCCGCGCCCTGCCGGGCGAGGGTGCCGCCGATGTGCAGCAGACAGGAGTTGTCGACGGTGCAGACCGCCTCGGCGCCGGTGCCGAGGACATAGCGGACCTTGTCCGCGCCCATCGCCGCCGACACCGCCGGATTCTTCACCGCGAAGGTGCCGCCGAAGCCGCAGCACTCCTCGGCGCCCGGCAGTTCCCGCAGCTCAAGCCCGCTGACCTGCGCCAGCAGCCGCCGCGGCCGGTCGCCCAGCCCCAGCATCCGCAGACCGTGGCAGGTGGGGTGGTAGGTGACCGTATGCGGGTAATAGGCGCCGACGTCCTCGACCTTGAGCACATCCACCAGGAACTCGGTCAGCTCATAGGTCTTGGGCACCGCGAGCGCCGCGGCCCGGGCCAGCTCCCGGCCGCGCCCCTCGGCCGCGGCCTTCGCCCCGATCCGCGGGTAGTTGTCCCGCACCATCGCCGCGCACGAACCGGACGGGGTGACGACGTACTCGTAGTCCCGGAACGCCCGGTCGAAGCGGCGTACCAGCGGCTCGGTCGCGTGCCGGTACCCGGTGTTGAACTGCGGCTGCCCGCAGCAGCTCTGCTCGGCGGGGAAGTCGACTTCCACCCCCAGCCGCTCCAGCAGGGTCACCACCGCCTGGCCGGTCCGGGGATGGAGCATGTCGTTGATGCAGGTGACGAACAGTGCTACCCGCACGTTGCCATCTCCTTTCGGTCTCCTTTCGACCGCCACGGACTCTGGCGGACACCCGCCTCATCGGTACATGATCACCTGACGGCTCATCCTGCCCCAGCAGCAGGCCCAGGAGAAGAACCGGGAGCGGAGGACCATGTCGAGCGCCGAGCAGATCACCGAGGGCCGGACACCCGATGACGGTGCCCGTGCGCCGTCGCGGCTGCGGCAGCTGGCCGCCGCCTCCGTCGGCAACGCCGTCGAGTGGTACGACTGGTACGCCTACTCCTTCCTGGCGGTCTACTTCGCCGAGCAGGTCTTCCCCGAAGGCACCGGGAACTCCCTGGTGCCCCTGCTCTCGACGTTCGCCGTCTTCGCGGTCGGCTTCTTCATGCGGCCGGTCGGCGGGCTGCTGCTGGGCGCGGTCGCCGACCGGCGCGGCCGCCGGACCGCGCTGACCGTCACCATCCTGCTGATGGGCGCCGGCAGCCTGCTGGTCGCCGTCACGCCCACCTACGCGGCCACCGGGGTCCTGGCTCCCCTGGTCCTGGTCGTCGCGCGGCTGGTGCAGGGCCTGTCGGTGGGTGGTGAGTTCGCGGCGTCCTCGACCTTCCTCGTCGAATCGGCGGGGCCGGGGCGGCGCGGACTGTTCTCCAGCTTCCAGTACGTCTCCACGACCCTCGGCCAGCTGCTGGCCTCCGGGACCGCGGCGCTGCTGGCGGCCACGCTCACCGAGCGGGAGATGGGCCAGTGGGGCTGGCGGGTGGCCTTCCTCATCGGCGCGGTGCTGAGCCTGCTGGGACTGTGGATCCGGCGCGGTGCCCAGGAGACCCTTCCGCAGGCCCGCAGCTCCGCCGGAGCGGGAAGGACCCCGGGCGCCGAGCGGCGGGCCGCCGAACGGCCCGGCCTCTTCGAGGCGCTGCGCCGCCACCCGCGCGAGTCCCTGCTGATCTGCGGCATCACCGCGGGCGGCACCATCGCCTACTACACCTGGACGACCTACCTCCCCACCTACGCGCAGGTCAACGCCGGCTTCGACAAGGGCGAATCGCTGACCGTGGGCACCCTCTCGCTCGCCTTCTTCGCGCTGCTCCAGCCGCTCGGCGGGATGCTCTCGGACCGCATCGGCCGCAAACCGCTGCTGCTCGGCTTCTCGCTGGGGTTCGCCGTCCTGGCGGTGCCGCTGCTGCACCTGGTCACCGACGCGTTCCTGTCGCTGCTGCTGGTGCAGTGCGCGGGCATGGTGCTGCTCACCGGGTACACCGCGATCGCCGCGGCCGTGAACGCCGAGGTGTTCCCCGCTCGGGTGCGGGCCGCCGGTATCGGCTTCCCGTACTCCCTGACCGTCGCCCTCTTCGGCGGTACCGCCCCCTATGTCGGCACCTGGTTCAAGCAGGCCGGCCACGCCGACCTCTTCCCCTGGTACGTGGCGGCGCTGTGCCTGGTGTCCTTCGTGGTGTATCTGACGCTGCCCGAGACCTCCCGGCGGAAGCTGGAGAACTGAGGCACCGCGGACACGCGGAGCGCCGCCCCTCCCGGGACAGGGAGGGGCGGCGCTGCTTTTGCTGCGAAGTCCGTCAGACGAGCCAACCAACGATGTGGACGATGCCGGCGATCACGTTGGTGAGGATGTCGTTCATCTGGCTTGTGCTCCTTGGGAAAGTCGTGCGTTGTGGGACCAACTCTCCGGCCCAGCAAGGGATATCGACCGGAGGCGCCGTGACGGTCTGCAGCCCGCCGCTTGCGCCCCGTAAGCATCACCTGACTCGTTGTGCCCATGGAACCCCTCCCGGTATCGATCATGCTTTCCAGTGAACACTCGTTCTCGCGTTCGTTTTCGATCATGTAAACGTGTGAAGTCCGAACTGGTGGCGGAGTCCTGAACCGTTCGGTCCGGTGGCGATGTGCACTTTGCGGCAACTGCCCGACGTATGGCGGCATAGCGGGCGCGATATGCGTGACCTTTCTCATTGTCGAGGTCATCGCCTATTTCCAGCGCGGTTCCGTACTCCGGAATTGACGGAGAATCAGAGGTGCCGGTGCCGGGTAATGGCGGACATTTACCCGGCCCTGGGGTCACGGAACTCGCCGGTAAGGAAGCCGTGCGTCGAGAAGTCCGCAGTGCTGCCCGGATTCGGGTGCGAGCCGTGTCCGATTTTCACAAGACGATCACCTGCTACCGTCCATCGCCGCGAACCGAATAACGCGAAAGGAAACTCCGTGGGCCACATCCACCACTTCAGTGCGGGCTGGGTATCCCCGGTCCTCGCCTATGCGATGGCGTGCGTGGGATCCGCCCTCGGACTGCGCTGCACGGTAAGGGCGCTGGCCGCCGAAGGCCGCTCGCGCCGCAATTGGCTGCTGACCGCCTCCGTCGCCATCGGCGCCGGCATCTGGACCATGCACTTCATCGCGATGCTCGGATTCGGCGTCACCGGCAGCCCGATCCGCTACGACGTCCCGCTGACCGTGCTCAGCCTGCTGGTCGCCGTGGTGGTCGTCGGCGCCGGGGTCTTCACCGTCGGCCACGGCGCCGCCCGGCTGCGCTCCCTGCTGCTCGGCGGCCTGGGCACCGGTGTGGGCGTCGCGGCCATGCACTACCTGGGCATGGCCGCCCTGCGCCTGCACGGGAACGTCGGCTACGACCCGCTCCTGGTCGCGCTCTCCGTCGCGATCGCCGTCGCCGCGGCGACGGCCGCCCTGTGGGCCGCGCTCAGCGTGCGGGGCGCGGCCGGCGCGGCCATCGCCTCCCTGGTGATGGGGCTGGCGGTCACCAGCATGCACTACACCGGAATGGCCGCCGTGACCATCGATCTGACGCCCACCCGGGCGCCGTTGGCCGGGGCCACCGCGATGGAATTCATCTTTCCGCTGACCGTTCTGCTCGGCTCTTCCCTCTTCCTCACCGTGGCCTTTGTCGCACTGTCGCCAACCGCCCAGGAGCGGGCCGCCTCCGCCTCCGCCGAATCGTTCCGCGAGGCCGAACTCCCCACTTCTCCCTGACCTTTGAGGAATTCATGCGCGTACGACAGAACCCGGATCGTGCCGGGGGTGTACGAGGTGCACCGCCATCCGGTGCCGGGACCGTGAAAACGCTCCCGGTGATTTCCGGGGCCGACCCCGAATCCGGCCCCAAGGGCGGTGATTGGAGGGGGAATTACGGCGCTCGCTTCCCCCTCCCGCTGATGCCCCGATCCGTACGCTCGAAGATCGTCGCGCTGCTGATGGTCCCGGTGGTGTCCCTCATCGCCCTGTGGGCCTTCGCCACCGTCACTTCCGCACGGAACGTCTCCGATCTCGACCGGCTCAAGGAGATCGACGCCACCCTCGTGGCGCCGGTCGGCGACTTCGCCGCCGCCGTACAGGACGAGCGAAGCGCCGCCGCCCGCGCCCTGGCCGCCCCGAGCGCCGCGCGGCAGCAGACGCTGCACGACCGCCGGCGGGCCACCGACGCCGCCGTCACGGCCCTCCGGGACGGCGTCAACGCGGGCAGCGCCGACGCGGAGGGCGCCGACGCCGATCTGCCCGGCAGGATCGACCGGCTGATGCGCGACGCGGACGGGCTTTCCGCGCTGCGTGCGCAGCAGACCGCGACCGGGCCCGCCGCGGACCGCGCCGTCGCCCGCTACACCGACATCGTCGAACACGGCCTGGCCACCGTCGGGGCCCTGACCGGCCTGCAGAACCCGGCCGGCAGCTCGGAGCCGCGCGTCGTCCTGGAACTCGCCCGGGCCCGGGAGGCGATCGCCCGCGAGGACGCGGTGCTCGGCGCCGCACAGGCCTCCGGACGGATGTCGTCCGACGGGTTCGACTCCTTCATCGGTGCCGTGCACACCCAGCGCGAGCTGTTCGCCGCCGCGGTCGACGACCTGCGGACCGAGGACGCCGCGGCCTACCACCGGATCCTCGACGGACCGGCGTACCGTGCGCTGCGGGCCGCCGAGGACGCCGTACGGCACGCCGGCGCGGGCACCCCCGCCGCCACGGCCGTCCCCGCCGCCCAGTGGAGCCAGGCCAACGGCACGGTCCTGCGCGAACTGCGCGCGGCGCAGCGGTCGGCGAGCACCGAGGCGGCCCGCGACGCCCACCCGCTGTCCCCCGACACCCTCGGCGGATCCGGCCTCGCCGTCGTCCTGGGACTGGCCGGGGTGCTGCTCTCCCTGCTCATCTCCGTCAAGATCGGCCGCCGGCTCGTCGTGGAGCTGGAGGAACTGCGCAACTCCGCCCTGCGGATCGCCGGCCACGACCTGCCCCGGTCACTGCGGCGGCTGTACGCGGGCAAGCCCGTCGACATCGACGCCCTCGCCCCGCCCGGAGCCGACCGCGGCACCGGCCGGGACGAGGTGGGCCAGGTCGGCGAGGCCATGGTGGCGGTGCACCGCGCCGCGCTCAGGGCCGCCGCGGACCGTGCCGCCGCGCTCAGCGGCATCTCCGGCGTCTATGTGAGCCTCGCCCGCCGCAGCCAGCTGCTGCTGCACCGTCAGCTCGCCCTGCTGGACACCATGGAACGCCGTACCGAGGACCCGGTGGAGCTGGAGGACCTCTTCCGGCTCGACCACCTCACCACCCGGATGCGGCGGCACGCCGAGAGCCTGATCATCCTCTCCGGCGCCGCGCCCGGCCGCGGCTGGCGCCATCCCGTTCCGCTGCTGGACGTGGTGCGGGCCGCGGTCGCCGAGGTCGAGGACTTCGCGCGGGTGGAGGTGCTCGGCGTCGCCGAGGCCCGGCTGACCGGTGACGCGGTCGCCGATGTCACCCACCTGCTGGCCGAACTCGTCGAGAACGCGGTGATGTTCTCCCCGCCGCACACCAAGGTGCGGGTGCACGCCGAACGCGTGGGCACGGGCATCGTGCTGGAGATCCAGGACCGCGGGCTCGGCATGGGCAAGGAGGCGCTGCAGGAGGCCAACCGCCGCATCGCGGACGCCGACGAGATCGACCTCCTGGACACCGAGCAGCTCGGCCTCTTCGTGGTCAACCGGCTCGCCCACCGCCAGCACGTCCAGGTGACGCTGCAGCCGTCGGTGTACGGCGGCGTCACGGCCGTGGTGCTGCTGCCCGACGCCCTGCTGGCCGAGGGCGACGGCGACCCGGCACAGGACGGGGGAGAGCGGTCGCCGTTCCGCCGACGGCCCTCCGTCGTGCGGGCACTGGAGCCCGCGGCCGCCCGGCGCGGCGCCCTCCCGCCGGCCCCGACCCCGTCGGCGCCCGTCCCGCCGCGCCCACCGAACCCTCCGGCACCGCCCCCGCCGCCCCCGCCGCTCCGGCCCGCGCCGGACACCGCCCCCGTCCCCGCGCCGACCGCCCCTCCGGAGCCCGCCATGCCGAAGGCCGTCCCGGCGGAGGCCGTTCCCGCGCAGGCCGCCACCGCCGGCCCCGCGCCCGCGGAGCCCGACCCCGTCCTGCCTCGCCGCGTCCGGCAGGCCAGCCTCGCACCCGCGCTGCGCGGGACCCCGCAGCAGCAGCGACCCGAGTGGGTGCCCCGTACCGAGGGCACCCCCACGCCGCGCCGCTCCCCGGAGCAGGCCCGCGCCACCATGGCGTCCCTGCGCGCCGGCTGGACCCGTGGCCGTGACGCCACCGGCCGGCCACCGCAGGGCCGTTCCCCGCACGACGACCGGCAGCACGACGGTGCGCAGCAGCATCCGCCCCGAGGAGAAGAGACACCATGACCGCCGAACAGCACCCGCACCTCTCCGGTGAACTCAACTGGCTTCTCGACGACTTGGTCTCCCGCATACCGGAGATCCGCTGCGCCGTGGTCCTCTCCGGCGACGGTCTGCCCGTCGGTACGTCGAGCGGACTGACCCGTGACGACAGTGAGCGGTTCGCCGCCATCGCCTCCGGCTTCCACAGCCTCGCCAAGGGAGCCGGCCGGCACTTCGCGGCCGGCCAGGTCGTCCAGACCATGGTCGAGCTGGAAGGCGGCTTCCTCTTCGTCGTGGCGGCCGGAGACGGGTCGTGCCTGGGGGTGTTCGGCGACGCCGAGGCCGATGTCGGCCTGGTCGCCTACGAGATGGCCCGGCTCGTCAAGCGGGTCGGTGAGCACCTCGGCACGCCCGAGCGGGCCGGTGCGAAGTGACCGGCCGCCCATGACCGACTCCACCCCGCACTGGTACGACGACGAAGCGGGGCCGATGGTCCGGCTCTACGCGATGACCGCCGGGCGGGCCCGGCCGAGCAGTGCGGCCTTCGAGCTGATGGCCGTGGTGCAGGCGGAGCCCGGCCCCGACGGCAGCGACCCTCCCGTGCTCTCGCCCGAGCAGCTCGCCATCCTCGCGCTGTGCGGTGACCGCCCCCGCCCGGTGGCCGAGATCGCCTCCGACTCCGGACTGCCGCTCGGTGTGGTCCGCGTGCTGCTGAGCGATCTGCTCGCGGCGGAACTGATCCGCGTCAACCCCCCGGTGCCGCCCGCCCAGTTGCCCGACGCGCACATTTTGAAGGAAGTGATCGATGGACTCCGCGCGCTGTGACGCCCTGCGCTCCGACTCCTTCATGGCCCTGAAGATCCTGGTGGCCGGCGGGTTCGGGGTCGGCAAGACGACGCTGGTCGGCTCGGTCAGCGAGATCCGTCCGCTCAGCACGGAGGAACGGCTCACCGAGGCCGGCCGCCCGGTCGACCGGCTCGACGGGGTCCCGGACAAGACCACCACGACCGTGGCGATGGACTTCGGCCGGATCACCATCCACGACGACCTGGCGCTGTATCTGTTCGGCACCCCGGGGCAGGACCGCTTCTGGTTCCTGTGGGACGAGCTGGCGCAGGGCGCGCTCGGTGCCGTGGTGCTGGCCGACACCCGACGGCTGGCCGACAGCTTCTCGGCCATCGACTACTTCGAGCACCGCGGGATCCCGTTCGTGGTGGCGGTCAACTGCTTCGACGGCGCCCGGGCGCACCGGCCCGAGGAGGTGGCCGGGGCCCTGGACCTCGACCCCGGCACCCCCGTGGTGCTGTGCGACGCCCGCGACCGCACGTCCTGCAAGGAGGTGCTGATCGGCCTCGTGGAGCACGCGGCGTCGTCGTACGAGGCGCGGCTGCAAGGCGTGTGAGGGCACGGTGGGCGGGCGCCTGCGGTGCGCCTCGCGTGCCGCACGCGCCCGCCCACCGTGCCCGTCACCCGACGGCCACCGCCGGCTCGCGCGCCAGCAGCCGGCGGATGTCCCGTACCGCGGCCCGGCCCGCCCGGTTGGCGCCGATGGTGCTCGCCGACGGCCCGTAACCCACCAGGTGAACCCGTGCGTCGCGCACCGCACGGGTGCCCGCCATGCGCCTCGCGCAGCTTCAGCGGGGCGAGATGGTCGATGGCGGCGCGGAACCCGGTCCCGTACAAGATCGTGTCGGCCTCGACCGTGCGCCCGTCGGTCCAGCTCGCCCCGGTGGGCGTGAGCCGCTCGAAGAGCGGCAGCCGCTCCAGCACGCCGCTCTCGCGGGCCCGCCGGATCGCGTCCGTCATCGGCAACCCGGTCACGCTCACCACGCTCCGCGGCGGCAGCCCCTGCCGGACCCGCTCCTCGACCAGGGCGACCGCGGCCCGGCCCTCGGCCTCGCCGAAGGAGCCCTCGCGGAAGACCGGCGGCCGACGCGTCACCCACGTCGTGGCCGCCGCGACGGGAGCGATCTCCAGCAACTGCTGTACGGCCGAGGTCCCGCCGCCCACCACCACGACCCGCGCCCCGCGGAACCCCTCCGGCCCGGCGTACTGGGAACTGTGCAACTGCCGCCCGCCGAACGTCTCCTGCCCGGGGAACCGCGGCCAGAACGGCCGGTCCCACGTACCGGTGGCATTGATCAGCGCCCGTGCCGCATACGGCCCCTGTGACGTCTCGACGAGCAGCCGCCCGTCCTCGCCCTCGCGCACCGCCAGTACGCTCACCGGTCGGTGCACCCGCAGCTCGAAGGCCTGCTCGTAGCTGTCGAAGTACGCGCCGATCACCTCGGACGACGGCCGCCGCGGATCGGCGCCGGTCAGCTCCATCCCCGGCAGCGCGTGCATGCCGTGCACCTTGTCGTACGTCAGCGTCGGCCACCGGAACTGCCAGGCACCGCCGGGCCGCGGAGAGTGATCGAGCACCACGAAGTCCCGGTCCGGTTCGTACCCCGCCCGCCGCAGATGGAAGGCCGCGGCCAGTCCCGCCTGCCCGGCCCCGACCACCACGACCTCGACCGCACGCACCCCGGTGTAGTTCATGCTTCTACAAACCGGGGGAGGGAGTGATCTCTTCCCGGGCTCCCCGGCACGTGTTCCGCCCCGCCTCAGCGCCCCCCGGTGATCAGCAGCGGCGCACCGCCCGGCGCGGACGCCGGCCGGCCGTCGGCGGCCGGTACGCCCGCCAGCGGCGACGGTCCGGGCTCCAGCAGACCACGGGCGGCGAGCTCCGGCCGTACGCCCTCACCGAACCAGTACGCCTCCTCCAGGTGCGGATACCCGGACAGCACGAAGTGCTCGACGCCCAGGGAGTGGTACTCCTCGATCCGGTCGGCCACCTCGGCATGGCTGCCGACCAGCGCCGTGCCCGCGCCCCCGCGCACCAGCCCCACCCCCGCCCACAGACCGGGCGAGATCTCCAGCCGGTCGCGCGAGCCGCCGTGCAGCGCGAGCATCCGCTGCTGACCCACCGACTCGCTCCTGCCCAGCGCCTGCTGGGCGGCCGCGACCGTCCGCGGATCCAGGTCGTCCAGCAGCCGCCCGGCGGTCGCCCAGGCCTCCTTCGACGAGTCCCGCGAGATCGTGTGCAGCCGGATCCCGAACCGGACCGTACGCCCCTCCTCCGCCGCCAGCCCCCGGATCCAGTCGATCTTCTCCTTCACCTGCTCGGGCGGCTCGCCCCAGGTCAGATACACATCCACGTTCCGGGCGGCGACCGGCCCCGCGGCCGCGGACGACCCACCGAAGAAGATCTGCGGCAGCGGGTCCGGCGGCAGCGCCGTCAGCCCGCCCTGCACCTGATAGTGCGCGCCCCGGAAGTCGAATGGCTCACCGCTCCAGACACCCCGTACGACCTGCAGAAACTCATCCGTACGGGCATATCGGCGATCGTGGTCGAGATGATCGCCGAACCGCTTCTGCTCGGTCGAGTCACCGCCGGTGACCACATTCAGCAGCAGCCGCCCGCGCGAGATCCGCTGATAGGTCGCGGCCATCTGCGCGGCCAGTACCGGCGAGATCACCCCCGGCCGGAACGCGACCAGGAACTTCAGCCGCTCGGTGACCTGGGTGAGCGCGACCGTCGTCAGCCAGGCGTCCTCGCACCACGTTCCGGTCGGTGTGAGCACCGCCTCGAAGCCCAACTGCTCGGCAGCCTTGGCGATTTGGGCCAGATACTCGATGTCCGGAGCCCGTACCCCGCTCACCGGGGTGATGCGGTCCCGCCGGATGCCGCCGTCGGTGTAGGCGTGCCGGTCGACGAGCGTCCGCCCGTCGCCGCCGGTCGGCAGAAACCAGTGCAGGTGTACGGACATCTCACTCGGCCTTTCCGTAGGTACGCGGCGCCGTGGTCGACGGCGGCAGATCACCGTTGAAGCGGGGGTGGGGAGAAAAGGAAGGAAGAGCACGCCGGAGAGGGCCGGCCGGTGGCGGCACAAAGCCGGCACCACGCACTTCAGCGCGACAAAAACCCGTGCGCCGACTCAACAGCGGGCAATGGAGGGCGGGCAAGAACGGAGACGGCCCGAAGTCTCGAAAATCAGCGTCGGGACATCAGCACGCGCCGCGACGACACGCGGCGGACGCCACCCGCACCAGGTCGATATGACCGCGCGTGGTGAGCAGGGCTGAAGCAGACATGTCGCCGAACGTAGCGGTGCCGTCCGAGAGGGGTCAAACACCGTCTCGGCAACTGGACCTTTGTTGCCGGAGCATGGCGGGAACACGGCTTCGCCCTTGCGGGAAACGCCTGCCGCGCCCATTTCCCCGCCGGCGGATACCGCCGCATTGCCCGGCAGCAGTCGCCCTGGACCGGGACGAACCCGCGGCGCGCGCCCGCGCTCAGCTCCTGAGATAGGCCAGCACGGCCAGCACCCTGCGATTGTCGTCCGTCGACGGGCTGATCCGGAGCTTGGTGAAGATACCGGCGGTGTGCTTGGCGACGGCGCTCTCGCTGATGTGCAGACCACCGGCGATCGCGGCGTTCGACCTGCCCTCCGCCATCAGTTCCAGGACGTCGCGCTCACGTGGCGTCAGGCTCCCGATCGTGCCGCGGGCGTCGCCGCGCGACAACAGGCGGGAGATGACCTGGGGGTCCATCACCGTGCCGCCGGCGGCGACGCACCGCACCGCGTCGACGAACTGCTCGGTGTGGGTCACCCGGTCCTTGAGCAGATACCCGACGGCTCCCTCTCCTCCGGCCAGCAACTCGTTGGCGTAGAGCTGCTCGACGTACTGGGAGAGGACGAGGACGGGCAGGCCGGGGCGCCGGCGACGGGCCTCCAGGGCCACCTGCAGGCCCTCGTCGGTGAAGGTCGGCGGCAGCCGCACGTCCACCACCGCGATGTCCGGTGCCGCGTCGCCCTCGTCGAGCAGCGCACGCAGCAGGGACGGGCCGTTGTCCACCGCCACGACCTCGCAGCCGTGCTCCCGGAGTGTGCGGGTCAGCCCGTCCCTCAGCAGGAAGAGGTCTTCGGCGAGGACAACGCGCACGGAATCTCCATCGTCACGGTGGTCGGTCCGCCCTGCGGGCTGTGCAGGGCGAGAGTGCCATCGAAGGTATCCAACCGCTGCCGCACGCCGGCCAGTCCGGTACCCCGGGAGAGGTCGGCACCCCCTTGGCCGTCGTCTGTGACGACGATGCGCAACAGGCCGTCCTCGTGTGTCAGGGCTATGTGGACCTCGCGGGCTCCGGAGTGCTTCGCCGCGTTCGCCAGCGCCTCGCTCACCGCGAAGTAGGCCGCGGACTCCACGGGCGCCGGGTGCCGGCCCGGCAGCCGCGCGGCGACATGGACGTCGAGGAAGCTGTCGAGCGCCAGCGACCGGACCGCGTCGCCCAGGCCGCGGTCGGCGAGGACCGGCGGGTGGATGCCGTGGACCAGGTCGCGCAGGTCCTGCAGGGCCCGCTCGGACGTGCTGCGGACCTCCAGCAGGAGTTCACGTGCCGCCTCCGGGTCCGTCTCCAGCAGGCGGGTGGCCCGGTCCAGTGTCATCCCCAGGGCGACCAGCCGGGCCTGCGCGCCGTCGTGCAGGTCTCGTTCGACGCGCCGCAGCTCGGCGGCGAGGGTGTCCAGGGCCCGGCCGCGGGTGTCGGTGAGCCGCTCGATCCGCCGGGTGAGCTGCGTGCTGCGCGGTGCCGACAGCAGCGGCCGGCTCACCCGGGCGTGCAGGCGGAGCACGGCGGGGGCGGCGAGCAGGCCGGCGGCCATGAAGACGAGCCCCAGCAGCAGCGCGGCGAGCATGGTCGCGGTGGTGTGCACCGGGACGAACGCGTACCAGTTGCCGTCGTCGATGAGCCGCCAGACGAAAGGCTGCACCAGCGCGCCGAACGCCCCGTACTCGACCAGGGCGAGGGGGAGGGCCACCAGGAGCCCGCCGGTCACCGGCTCCCACCACGCCCACCCGACGTCACGCCAGAACCCCTCGTCGGCCAGGATCGCCCCCGACCTCTTGCGGGCGTTCGCACCGGGGGCGGCGGGCAGCGGCTCGGGCGGGCCGAGACGGACGTCCGTCCAGCGGGCGGTGCGCGAGCGGGAGCGGTCGGACAGCGCGCGCAGGGCTCGCGCGGCAGGCGGCAGCAGCCGGAAGCCGATGCCCACCGGCAACAGCAGCAGCGCCAGTACCACCAACGAACCGGCCGCCGACGCCGCGAGCGCATGCAGACTCGTCAGCTGGCACCGGCCGAGGGCGATACCGGCGCGGGCGACGACCTCGCGCGGCTTATCGAACATCTTCCATGATCGCGGTGAGCTTAGCCGGTGCCGCCGCCGTCGCCCACCCCCGCCCGGCGCCCAGCAACGTCCACCCGACCGCCGCCACCAGACACGAGACGCCGAACAGCACCATCGGGAGCACCGCGCCGGACTCCTCGTCCATGAACAGCAGCATGCCGAGGTTGACCAGCGCGTGGAAGCCCCCCGCGAACAGCAGCCCGCAAGCCCGCGCTCCTTCGAGGGCCCACCCCATCACCACCGACATGGACACCGCCGCCACCAGGAACGCCCCCGCGTACACGGGGTGTTGCGCGAACACCTGGACGTGCCAGACGCCCCACACGATGCCCACCGCGACCGAGGAGGCAAGGGGCCCGAAACGCGTGCGCAGCAGCGGCTGCAAGAAGCAGCGCCACCCGATCTCCTCGCCGCACGCGCCGATCAGCTGCGCCGAGGCGATCAGCGCGAACGGGGCATCCGGACGCGTGAACCGCATGTCCCCGCTGAACGCCGCGTACGCGCCGGCACTCACCGCGATGATCAGCGGCGCCGTCACGATCAGCGCCGTCCCATGGCCGCCGCCCCGCCGGCCGCTCGTGAGCAGCGCCCGTACGCGCCCCGGCCACAGCATCGCGGCGACCCCCACCCCGAGGGCGGGACCGAACTGGGTCAGCTGGATCACCTCGACCGATATCCCCGTCGTGGGCTGGACCGCGCCCAGCACGCCGGCTGCCAGGAAGGTGACGGCGAGGAACGAGGCCATCGCCCTGATGTCCACAGGTGTCATTCGCATGACACCGACGATGCCGCCTCACGGGGCCGTCGCCATTGGACCTGCATGCCGGCCGGGGGTGTACCTGGGTACACCCCCGGCCACGGCCACCGGCCCCCATCAGGACCCACCCGGCCGAGTCGCCTCCCACCGGCCCCGTCGACTCTGAGAAGGTCCCTCCATGGCTGAGACCTTCACGACACGAGAGATCGACGTACGGACCGGCTCCCGCGAGACGGTCCACGACCTGACCCGGGAGTGCGCGTCCTTCCTGCGGGACGTCGCCCAGGGACGTGACGGGCTGCTGAACGTCTTCACCCCCCACGCCACAACGGGCGTCGCACTGGTGGAGACCGGCGCCGGCAGCGACGAGGACCTGCTGACCGCCCTCGGCGACCTCCTCCCCGCGGACGACCGCTGGCAGCACAAACACGGAAGCCCCGGCCACGGCCGCGACCACGTGCTCCCCGCGCTCGTGCCCCCGCACGCCACACTGCCCGTCATCGGGGGAGAACTGGCGCTGGGCACTTGGCAGTCGGTGTGCCTGGTCGACACCAACGTCGACAACCCGGATCGGCGGGTGCGGTTGAGCTTTCTCGGTTAGGGCACGCTCGGACCGCCACGGACACGGTCGGCCGTGACCACGACCGGGTGCCCGCCGTTCCTCACTGCTTACGGGTGAACCACGAAGCCACGCCCTCGCGGCGACCGAGACTGGACGATCATGACCGTTATTGTCAGCTTGTGCCATTGAGCTGTGCGTTTGTGAACCTCAAACCCGGCGTCGGAAAGACGACGAGTGCTGTGTGGCTGGCCCACGCGCTCCATGAGTCGGGTCTGTCGCCGCTGCTGGTCGACGGGGACCCGGCCGCGTCCGCGCTGCGCTGGAGCGAGCTGGCCGGTGGCTTTCCGTTTCCGGTGATCGCCCTGCCGGTGGGGGACGTCCACCGTCGCGTGAACGACTTCCTCGGCAACCGGCAGGCCGTCGTGCTCGATGCGCCCCAGCTGGAGGACCATCCCCGCATCGCCCGCAGCATCATGAGGTACGCCGGTGAGTGGATCGTGCCCGTGACCCCCGCCCCCATCGAACTGGACCGGATGGCTCCCATCCGCGGTGAGATGGCGGACGTGCAGTCCCTGCGCGCCGAACCGGCCCGCACGGCGGTCCTGCTCAATCGCACCAACCGTCCCGATGCCACGCGCACCGGGCCCGACGCCGACGCTCGCGAGGCACTCACCGAGCGGGGTTTCGAAGTGCTGGACACCCAGATCGCGCGGCTCGACCTGTACGCCCAGTCCTTCGGGAACCCGGTCCAGGCCAAGGGCTCGGCGTACATGGACTTCGCGGAGGAACTGATCAAGCGTCAGGATGAGGTATGAGCCAGCGCAAGGACAACTACCGCGCGGCATTGCAGCGCGAAGCGCGCGGCGATCGCGGGCGGGACGGCTCCGCACCCCGGCACACC
The DNA here is from genome assembly GCF_056436545.1 of Streptomyces sp. NPDC043738. Classification (NCBI taxonomy): domain Bacteria; kingdom Bacillati; phylum Actinomycetota; class Actinomycetes; order Kitasatosporales; family Streptomycetaceae; genus Streptomyces; species Streptomyces sp. NPDC043738. The sequence continues at coordinate 593,450 of NZ_JBWKCJ010000001.1, forward strand.
AAGGTCACCACGCTGCAGAGCCGATACATCAGGGTGACCCTCGAGGTGGATCCCGACCTCCAGGGCGACCTGGCGCGATGGGTGGGACGGCCGGTCTCCTCGGTCGTGCTCGCCGGCACGGGCCTCCTGCGTACCCTGGTCGCCACCGTGGGCAGGGTGTCCCGGCCCGAAGGCTAGGTCGGTTCGTCCCGCATCGTGTGTGTCGGTGACCGTTGTTGCAGTACGGCGTGGCGTCCGCGTCGGTCGGGCCGGCCGTGCCGACGCGGAAGATGCGCGCGGTGCGGCCGTAGCAGCGCTCGTCGACGGCCCGCACCCCGCGGGTCCGCACGACGTTCTACAGTTCCGGATCATTCGCTTCCCACAAGCAAGGGGTTCGGGCATGACACAGGTCGTACTGTTCCATCACGCGCAGGGGCTGACTCCCGGAGTCGCCGCTTTCGCCGACGAACTCCGCGCGGCCGGCCACACCGTCCACACGCCCGATCTCTTCGACGGGCTTGCCTTCGGCTCCCTTGAGGAGGGCATGGGCCACGTCGAGCAGATCGGCTTCGGCGAGATCACCGACCGCGGCGTCCGTGCGGCCGAGCACCTGCCGCAGGACACCGTTTACATCGGCTTCTCGCTCGGTGTGCTGCCCGCCCAGAAGCTGGCGCAGACCCGGCCGGGTGCGCGGGGCGCCCTGCTGTTCCACGCCTGCATCCCCGTGTCGGAGTACGGCGCGGCCTGGCCTCACGGTGTGCCGGTACAGGTGCATGCGAAGGAAGGCGATGCGTTCTTCGCCGAGGACATCGACGCGGCCCGCGCACTCGTCTCCGACTGCGCCGACGCGGAGATGTTCCTGTACCCCGGAGACCAGCACTTGTTCGCGGACGGTTCGCTGCCTTCCTACGACCCGGACGCCGCCGCGCTCCTGACCCGGCGGGCGATCGAGTTCCTCGGCTCGCGCTAGGCCGGGTCCGGCCGGTCATGCGCCGGGCCGGACACGAACGGCCGCGACGGTCACGGTGCCGCAAGAGAACCTGCGCCCTCCACGCGTTCGCTGTCGGCCAACCGGGCAAGCCGGGGGTCGGCAGGGCGTAGTGCCGCACCAGGGGCGCATCGGTACAGCTCGGGCCTGGCGAGGGGGCGGGGTGGGCCGGACATCGCCGCGCCAGTAGGGTGCCGCAATCGGGGGGGGCGGGGGCGGCGACCGGAGGAAACGGACAACCGCATGGACTACTGCGTGGGATGCGGGAGCTATCTCGATGGGGCGGAGGTGTGCCCGACGTGTCGCCGTGCCCATGGTGGCGTAGCCACCGGGTACCCCTCAGCACGGCCGCACCCCCTCTACCGGAGCGACGTACCGCCGATGCCCGAGCCGCCGGTCTACGGGCACACGGGAACCTACGGGTACGACGGGAGCCTCGGGGCCCCGCACACCTACGAGCAGACGCAGGCGTACGAGCCCCTGGAGTCGTACCAGACCGGGCCCTTTCCCGAACAGGGCGGCCAACCCGACGGACCCGGCCCGGCCGATGGAGACTTCGACCCCGGCACGGCCGCCGGATCCGACGCGGCTGCGGCTGCCGGTGAGGGCGACGGAGCGTACGCCTCCCACCGGACGTCGACGACGCGCCGCCGCAGCAAGGGCCCGCGCCGGGCGCGACGCCGCAAGGGCGGCAAGACCAAGCTGGCCCTCGGCGTCGCCGGTGGGGTCGTACTGGTCGGCGTCGTCGCGACGGGCCTGTCGGGGGAACTGCTGCCCACTGGTCCGACACCCGCAGAGCACACGGAGTCGCAGGCGTCGCCCACGCCCGTCGACGCGTCCGCCACCGCGCAGCCCGCACCGGGCCGGACCGCGGGAGAGCCGGCTCGCCCGTCGCACACCGCGAAGCCCTCGACATCGGCATCGGACGTCTCCGTCTCCCCCTCCGCGGTTCCCGCAGCCGCGACCACGGCGCCGCCCGCCGCCACCCGACCCCCCGCCGAGGAGCCACCCCGGCCACAGCCCTCACCCACGAACGCGGGGTCGAACCCGACGCCCGCACCACGCCCCACACGGCCGCGGACCTGCTTCCTCTTCTGGTGCTCCTAGCCGATCGACACCAAGGGGACTGGTGCCGGGACCGGGTTCTCCCCGGGCAAGACCGTCGGCCGTGAGCAGCCGCCGAGGGCCGCACCCCGGAGGGAGGTGCAGCCCTCGGCGGGTGTGCTTACGAAGGCCAGCCGCCGTAGGGCACGGTGATCAGTTCCATGGCGTGGCCCGTCGGGTCCATGAAGTACACGCCGCGGCCGCCGTCGTTGTGGTTGATCGTGCCGGGCTGCTTCTGGTGGGGGTCGGCGTAGTGTTCGATGTCGCGCCGCCTGATCTGCGCGTACGCCGCGTCGAACTCCTCCTCGGAGATCAGGAAGGCGTAGTGCTGCGGGGTGATCCTGTCGGCGGGGATCGTGGCGAAGTCCAGCGTGACGCCGTTGCTCAGGTCGACGGCGATGAACGGGCCCCACTCGGCGGTGATCTCAAGGCCCAACAGGCCCGCGAAGAACTCCGCGGACTCCCGGTTGTCCCGGGCGTGGACGATCGTGTGGTTCAACTCAACTGACAAGGAATGCCTCCGTGGGCATCTCCCAACACCTCCATGCCTCACCCAGCCGGTGACCGACACGCGATGTCGCCAACGATCCTACTCGTTGTCGTCCGCGCGGTGAGCCGGTGGTAGGCGGTCGGCCGCGCGGGGGGCGGAAGGCCGCGGCAACTGCCGTGAGGTGCGGGCGGGGGTGGCCGCGGACATGACCGCGGCCGGCGTCTCGCGGTCACCCGCCCGACCGCCACCGCCCCGCGGAATCGATGAAACAGAGGTTTCTGGTCAGCTTTGCCTTGCATGTGTCCAGGTGTGTCTCTCATGTGCGATATCTTCTACGGCGTTCCCTCGTGACGGAACGTCGGATTCGACGACGGCACGACGCCGGGAGGGCGGTACTCACGCCCCCCGCGGAACGACATCGTGAACCGGCACGTGACGCACGGGCGCCTCTCTGCGCCCTCGTCGCAGCTTCGCCGTGCCGGCAGACCCCAACCGCTACCGTCCGCACCACCTAGGCAGAGGCCGCATGTCCGTTCATCCGTTAGCGCACCTCGTACGTCACGCCCGCGACAACTCTCCCTTCTACTCCGAGCTCTACGCGGCGCTCCCGCCGGCCGTGACGGACCTCACCGCGCTGCCCGTCGTGGACCAGGACGCCTACTGGGCGGCCAACACCGTCCAGAACAACCGCGTGCTGACCGGCCCGCTGACGGAGGCGGTCGTCTACAAGACCGGCGGAACCACCGGCGCGCCGAAGTTCTCGTACTACGGCCGTGAGGAGTGGCGGGAGTTCGTCACCGCCTTCGGCCAGGGCCTCGTGGACGCCGGGCTGCGTCCGGGGCACCGGGTGGCGGACCTGTTCTACGCCGGCGACCTGTACGCCAGCTTCCTCTTCGTCCTGGACTCCCTGGCCCACGCCCCCGTCGCCAACGTCCGTCTCCCCATCGGCGGGGCCGCTCCCGTGGAGACCACCGTCCCCGCACTCGAGGACTTCCGGGCGCAGGTGGTGGCGGGCACCCCGACCACGCTGTGCCGGCTCGCCGCGCACCTGGTGACCACGGGTCGTCAGCTGCCCGCAGTGGAGCTGCTGTTCTTCGGCGGCGAGCCGCTGTTCGCCGACCAGCGGCCCCTGCTGGCCGCCGCGTTCCCCAACGCCGAACCGCGGTCGCTGGGTTATGCGAGCGTCGACGCCGGCCTCCTCGGCCGTCCCGTCCCCGGGCCGGACCCGCGTGTGCATCGCACCTTCACCCCGCACACCGCCTTGGAGATCCTCGACGAGACGACCGGGGAGCCCATTCGGGAGACCGGCCGGCCGGGGCGCGTCGTGGTGACCCAGCTCTACCGCCGCCTCATGCCCGTCCTGCGCTACCCCGCCGGAGACCGCGCCGAGTGGACGGACCCCGAGGCCGGCTGCTTCCGCATCCTGGGCCGGGCCGACGAGGGGGTGCGCGTGGGACCGGTGTCGCTGTTCGCGCAGGACGCGCAGGACGCCGTCGCCACGGCGGATTCCGGCGGGCGCATCGTGGGCACCCAGCTCGTGGTGCGGCGCTGGGAGGGCCGCGACGGGCTCGTGCTGCGCCTGGTCACGGCGCCCGGTGACGACGGCCGGGGGCTTACCGCCCTGGGCGGTACGGTCGTCGACGGGCTGAACCGGGCCCGGCCGCTGTACCCGGAGAGCGTGGCCGCCGGGCACGTCCACCCGCTCGCCGTCGAGTGGGCACGCCACGCCGACCTGGTGGTCAACCCCCGCTCGGGCAAGCTGGTCCGCGTGGTCGACGAGAGGCCGACCGCGTGACCGCCACCACCGTGAGGCAGCGGCGCAGGCTGCCGCTCGTCCTGCGCAACCGTGCCTTCGGCGCGGTCTGGCTGGGCCAGGTGCTGACCCAGGCCGCGGTACGCATGTTCCAGGTCGGCGTGGCGTGGTGGCTGGTGGCGTACGCGGTCGGCGCCGGACGGGGGCTGGCCTCGGGCCTGTTCATGGCCGTCAGCACGCTGCCGGCCGTGGCGCTGGCGCCCGTGGTCGCCCGGGCCGTGGCCCGTCTCTCGCACCGGTCGGTGTTGCGTACGGCCGCGGCGACGGCCGGTGCCGCCGTCCTGCTGCTGGCCCTGGTGGCGTACGGCAGCGCGCCGCCCGCGGCGGCCGCCTACGCGGCGACGCTGGTACTGGCCTCGTGCCAGGCGTTCTTCGACCCCTGCCTCACCACATCCGTCCCCGAACTCGTCGACGACGAGGACATCGAGGCCGCCACCGGTTTCGAGCTGTCCACACAGTCGCTGGCGAGCCTGGGCGGTGCGCTGCTGGGCGCGCTGGTCGTGGACGCGGCCGGCGTGGCCGGGCTGGCCGCCGGCTGTGCGGCCGCCTACCTGGCCGCCGCGCTCCTCGTCACGACGGTCCGCTTCCGCCCGGCCGCCGCACCGGAGCCGCAGGAGGCGCAGGAGGCGCAGGACGGCGCGGCGGCCGGGGCCGGCACGGCGCGCGGGTTGCGCGAGGTGCTGGCCGGGCTGCCGGCCATCCGGAAGATCCTGGTCTGCTTCACCGCGGCCAACCTGTTCACCACGGCCGTCTTCGTGGTCATCCCGCTCTACACCAAGTCGGAGCTCGGTGGCGGCGGTTCCACCGTGGCGCTGCTGGAAGCGGGGCTGGGCACGGGCACGCTGCTCGGCTCGATCACCGGCGCCCGGGTGCCCGGCCGGCCCACGCGCCTGGGGGCCGTTCTGCTGGCCGTGATGGCAGCGGCGTTCGCCGTGGCCCACCTGGTGGCCGGGCGGCTGGTCCTGGCGGGCTGCCTGGTGGTGGCCGGCTGGTGCGTGGGCGTCATCGGCGTGCGCTTCGTCGCCCTGTTCCAGCGGCTCGTGCCGCCCGCGGACAAGCCCGGCTTCTTCGCCGTCATGCAGGCCGTGCTCGGCGCGTCCTTTCCCGTCGCCTCGCTGCTGTTCGGCCTGCTCGGCGACCACCTTCCGGCGCGGACGCTGTGCCTGGTCCAGGCCGCGGGGCTGGTGCCCGCGGCGATCGCGCTGGCGCTGCTGCGCGGGCCGGACGCGGACGGCCGGGATCGCGGGCAGGCCGGAGTGCAGCAGCAGCCCCACCCGTCCGATCCGTCCCCTGAGTTCGTGGCCACCGGAGGAGAACGATGACCGCCGCGATCGTCCCGGCGTCGCCGGCCGACATCGCCGAGCTGCGCCAGCTCTACTACGCCGTCTACGGGCCGCACTACCCCGGTGCTCTGGGGACCGACCCCGCGGAGATGTCGCGGCTCATCGGCGACCCGGACACGCTCTGGCTGGTCGCGCGCTGCCCGGACACCGGCGCCCTCATCGCGTCGGCCGCGATCCACGGCGAGCCGGGCGGCCGGGTGGGCCGGCTGGAGGGCCTGGCCGTGCACCCCGGTCACCGGGCCGGCGGGCTGGCCTCGGCGCTCACCGACGAGCTGTGCCGGCGCACGCTGGGGACCCGTCGCCTGGATTCGGTGTACGCCACCGTCCGTACCGTCGGCGCCGGTCCGCAGCGTGTCGTCGCCCGCAACGGCTTTCGGCCACTGGGCCTGCTGGCCAACGCCGTGGACCTCAGCACCCGTGAAAGCCTCGCGCTCTACGCGCGTCATTCCGCGGGCGTGCTCGACCGCCGCGTCCCCGTCGCCGAGGTGCCGGCCCCGTTGGCCCCCCTGCTCCGTGCCGCCGAACGCAGCCTGGGCATCGACTACGGACTGACCCGCACGACCGCACCGCGCCCCGTGCCGGCCCGCCCGGCCGCCCCGGCCGACCGGCTGGAGATGATCGAGGCACCCGGCTTCGTCCGCCGCCGCTTCCGCGACCGGTTCCCCGGCGCCGAGCGCTGGTTCTACCCACTGCACCTGCCCAACACCCTGCTCGTGCCCGACGACGACGGTTTCGAGGTGTACGCGTACCTCAACCGGGCCGGACGCTACTGCTCCCTGGTCGCCGCGCACCCCGAACCGGAGGCCGCGGCCGCCTGGCTGGAGCCCGTCAACCGGGTCCTGACCAGGGCCGGTGCCGGTTACGTCGAGGCGCTGCTGCCGCTGGCGCGGCACGACCTGCTGTCGACGTTCCTCGCGCAGGGCTTCATCCCCAGCGCGCTCTATCCGGCGATGCGCCCCGAGCCCGACGGCGACGGCCGCCACGACTACGTGGTGATGTCGCGGACCGCCGAACAGATCGACTTCCGCGGCGTGGTCGCCGACGGCCCCCTGCAGCCCTACCTGGACGCCTACTTGTCGACCTGGGCGTCGACCTACCTGCCCCCTTTCGAGGTTGCCTGATGACCGTGAGCAGTTCCCTCGTCAATCCCCACCTCGCCCCCGTCGAGGTCCCCGACCCCACCCTGCTGCCGCGGGTCCAGGAGCTGTGCGATCTCACCGATCCGTACGCCTGCGGCCCCCGGCAGGACGAGCTGTTCGCCGCGGCCATGGCGGAGATCAACGCCTGGCACGCGGACCGCTCCCCGTTCTTCCGCTCGCTGTCGGAGCGGGCCGGCCGGGGTGCGGCCGAGGCGTACGGCGCTCCTCTCCTGCACGCCAACTTCTTCAAGCGGCACGAGGTGCTCTCCATCCCCCGGGACGAGGTGGAGTTGCACCTGACCTCCTCGGGCACCACCGGCCAGAAGTCGCAGATGTTCTTCGACCGCTGGACCATCCGCGCAGCCCAGCGCATGGTCGCCCGGATCTTCGAGCGCAACGGCTGGATCACTCCCGACCAAGAGGTCAACTACCTGCTCTACAGCTACGAGCCGGCACCCGGCCTGAAACTGGGCACCGCCTTCACCGACAACTACCTGTGCGACTTCGCGCCCGCCCGGCAGGTGGAGTACGCGCTGCGGCACACCGGCGGCGGCCACGAGTTCGACCCGTTCGGCACCGTCGCCGCGCTACGGCGGTTCGCCCAGGACGACGCACCGGTGCGGATCCTGGGCTTTCCCGCCTTCCTCTGGTTCACCCTGGAGCGGATGCGGGCCATGGAGCTGCCGCCGCTGCGCCTCCCGGAGGGCTCCCTGATCGTGCTCGGCGGTGGCTGGAAGGGCCACACCGACCGGCAGATCGGCAAGGAGGAGCTGTACGCACGCGTCACCGAGCAGCTGGGTGTGCCGTCGGAACGGATCCGCGACACCTTCGGCTCGGTCGAGCACTGCGTTCCCTACATCGAATGCGACCACCACCGGCTGCACGCCCCCGTGTGGTCACGGGTGTTCGTCCGCTCGACACGCACGCTGGAGCCGTTGCCCCACGGCGAGCCCGGTTTCCTCCACCTGGTCTCCCCGTACATCACCTCCGTGCCCGCGCAGAGCGTCGTCATGGGGGACCTGGCGACCCTGCAGCCGGGCCGGGAGTGCCCGTGCGACCTGGACACACCCTGGTTCACCGTCCTCGGCCGGGCCGGAGTGAGCCGCAACCGAAGCTGTGCGGTGGCCGCCGCCGAACTGATGAAGGGACTGTCGTGACGACACCGCCTGCGAGCACACCAGCCGACCTCCACCACTACTGGCAGAACTCGTTCATCGGCGAGGAGGAGGCGGGCCGCCGCCTGGCGACCCTGGCCGACACCGTCGAGGCCGTCCTCGCCACCCCGATCGACACCGCGGCCGTGCTGTCCGCGTGCGACGCGCTGGCCACCGCCCTGCTCGACCCCGCGCACCCGACGCGTCTGCGCCTGGCCGCACAGCTGCCCGCCGACGAGGACGAGGGCGTGCTCGCCGAACTGGGCCTGGCCCTCACCCGCGCCGAGCTGACCCGCAAACTCCGTCGCGAACTGGGCGGCACGGCGCCCCGGCGGCTGACCCGGCCCGACGCGAAGGAGACCGCCTACGAGGCATGGGCGCCGGTGGGTCTGGTCGCCCACATCGCGCCCGGCAACGCCGCGACCGTCGCCCCGCTCAGCGTCGTCGAGGGCCTGCTCACCGGCAACGTCAACGTGCTCAAGACCAGCTCCGGCGACTCGCTGTTCGCCCAGCACGTCCTGGCCGAACTGGCCGCGCTGGACCCCACGGGAGCCGTCTGCGAGCGCGTGATCGTGCTGCGCTTCCCCTCGTCGCGGCAGGAGTGGCTGCGCATGATGTGCGCGCCCGCCGACGCGGTCGCGGTGTGGGGCGGGGAGGCGGCCGTCGCGGGCGTCGCCGAACACGTACCGCCCGGCTGCCGCCTGGTGGAGTGGGGCCACAGGATCTCCTTCGCCTATCTGGCGCGCGCCGCCTGGCACGACGACCAGGCGCTCGCGGCACTGGCCGCCGACGTCTGCGCATACGAGCAACAGGCGTGCTCCAGCCCGCAGGTGGTCTACCTCGACACCGACGACGAGGAGGAGGTCTTCGCGTTCGCCGAGCGTCTCGCCGGCGTGCTGGCCGCGGCGCCCGCCCCGGCCGCCGACCCGCCCGGCATCGCAGAGGAGGCGGAGGTCACCACCACCGAGCTGATCGCCCGGCTGGAGGAACACCTCGGACTCACGCGCGTCCACGCGGCGGCCGACGGCTCCTGGCGCGTGATCGCCGATACCCGGCCGGCGCTCACCGCGTCCCCGCTGCACCGGAGCATCTGGGTCAAGCCGCTGCCGCGCAAGCGCGCCCTGGCAGTGCTGCGGCCGATGCGCCGCTACCTGCAGACGGCCGGCGTGGCGGGCGATCGCACCGACGTCGCCGAGCTCTCCCACCTGGTGCTGACCGCCGGCGCCACGCGGGTCACGCCGCTGGGCGCGATGCTGTCGGGCTACTCCGGCGAACCGCACGACGGGGTGTACGCGCTGCAGCGCTACAGCCGCCGCGTGGCGGTGCAGGCCGACGAGCGGTTCGCCACCGTGGCCTGCCTCGACGATCTGGTACGCCTGGTGCCGCCGCCCGCGCGGCGCGGGCCGCTGCGCGACAAGGCCGCGGTGCGGGAACTGAACGAGCAGGTCTCCCGGGCCGACGTCGAGCTGTATTTCCGCAGCGGCGGCAGCACCGGCGCCCCCGCGCTGTCGCTGTTCACCTACGAGGACTACGACGCGCAGATGCACGCCGCCGCCCGCGGTCTGCTGGCCGCCGGCTACGACCCGCGCCGCGACCGGACCGCCAACCTCTTCTACTGCGGCGGCATGTACGGCGGGTTCATCAGCTTCTTCTCCATACTGGAGCGGCTGGGCGGGGTGCAGATACCGCTGGCGGCCGGCCCCGACCACCGGGCGACGGCGCAGGCGCTGGTGGAGTGCGAGGTCGACACGCTGTTCGGCATGCCCTCGTACCTGTGGCAGCTGCTGCACGACCAGAGCGACCTGCTGCGCGCCTACGGCGGGATCCGCCGGATCTTCTACGGCGGCGAGCACTTCACCGCCGAGCAGCGGCGGGTGCTCGCGGAGGACTTCGGCATCGAGACGGTCCGCTCGCTCACCTACGGCAGCACGGACCTGGGCCCGCTGGGCTACCAGTGCACCGAGAGCACCGGGGGCGTGCACCACCTCCACGCCGATCTGCACGCCCTGGAGATCCTCGACGTCGACGAGGACCGACCGGTGGCCGACGGCGAGACCGGCCGGCTGGTGTTCGCCACGCGTGCGCGGCGGGGCCAGGACCTGGGCCGGTACGTCATCGGCGACCTCGGCCGAGCCGTACCGGGCCCCTGTCCCTGCGGCAACCGCGCCCCGCGCTTCGAGCTGCTGGGGCGGCTCGGGGACGTGATGCGGGTGGCCACGTACTTCCTCAACTACCGCCGGTTCGTCACGCTCGCCGAGGAGTCCCTGGGCCACCGGGGCGAGACGCAGATCGTGCTCGCCCACGACGGGCTGCGGGAGCACCTCACCGTCCGCCTGGAGCGGGCGGGCGGCGAGCCGCGCGCCCCGCGGGCCCGCGAGGTGTTCCTCGCCGGCTACCCCGAGCTGCGGACGGCCGTCGCCGAGGGGCTGCTGGGGCTGGAGGTGACGGAGACGGACCGCGCCGACCTCGAACGGACCCCCGGCACCGGCAAGCTGCGGAGCGTGGTGGACACCCGTCAGCAGCCGGTCACCGCTCCTGGCTGAGTCGCCGGACCGGGACCTGACCGAACGCCGCTCGGGCCGCCACGAGTTACCGCCGTGTCAGTCCCGGCGGGCACAATCGGGTGACCGTGCCGGGCCGCGGCGTTCGCTCGTGTTCCGGAATGCGGGGGCACTTCTACGGGGGACGGTGGAGAGCGGAGACCGTCGGCGGGATGCCGCCCTACGACGCGTTCATCAGCTACAACGCCAGGAAGGACCTGGCCGATTCGTGGCTGTCCGCCGAACTGGACAACCTCGCGGGCATCTGCCGGGCCGCCGCCCGGTCCCCGGCCCCGGAGCGCAGCCGGCTGCTCGCCGACGCGCTGCGCGGGCACTTCTTCCTCGCCGAGGCGTGGACACGGTGGGACAGCACGCACCGGGTGGCGCTCGCCGCCGCGGAGCGGGCCGGCGCACGCCGAGCAACGGTGCATCGGCTGGAGGGGGCCCCGGGAGTCAGCGCCCGGCGGTGCGCTCCGCGCGGGACAGGGCGGCTTCGAGTACGACCAGCAGGGCGTCGCGGACCGAGCCGGTGTTGCGTGCGTCGAAGACGAGGAGCGGGACGTGGTCGGAGACGTCCAGTGCCCACCGGACCTCGTCGAGGTCGTGGTGGACCTCGCCGTCGAACGCGTTCACGGCGACGGCGAACGGCATGTTCTTGTGCTCGAAGTAGTCCACCGCGGCGTAGCAGTCGTCCAGGCGGCGGGTGTCCACGATCACCAGAGCGCCGAGAGCGCCCTCGACCACGTCGTCCCACATGAACCCGAACCGGTCCTGGCCCGGCGTGCCGAACAGATAGAGCTTCAGCGTCGGGTCGATGGTGACGCAGCCGAAGTCCATGGCGACCGTGGTGGTGGTCTTCTCCGGGGTGTGGGAGAGATCGTCCACGCCCGCCGCGACCTCGGTGATGGCGGCCTCCGTGGTCAGCGGCCGGATCTCGGAGATCGCGCCCACGGTCGTGGTCTTGCCGACGCCGAAGCCGCCCGCAATGACCAACTTGACCGGTACCGGCGGCTGTTCAACCGCTGTCGCGGAGTGTGTCCCGTGAGTCGGGGACGGCGCGGAGACCATCAATAACCCTTCGCAGTACGGAGATGTCCTGGGTTGTCCTGGCGTTCGGGACGTGCACCGTCAGATGTCCGGCGGCACGCAGGTCCTCCGCCAGCACCCGGACCACGTTGAGGTGCAGGTGCAGCCGCGCGGCGAGTTCCGCCACCGACTGCGGCCTTCGGCAGGCGGCGATGATGTCGTGTTGTTCGAAGGCGAGCGAGCCCAGCACGGCGAGACCGGACGACGTCGCCACGACCTGGGTCTCGACCGGGAGCGGTGGGCCGGCGCCGCCCCCCGCCACCCGGCCGGCGGTCAGCAGGAAAGGCCTGATCGCGGGAGCACGGCCGGCCGGATCCGACGGGCCCCGGGCGCCGCCTTTCCCCACGCTCTCGGTTTCTCCCCCACTCTCGGCTCCGCTCGAGCGGGGGGACCCCCATGCGCAGGGGGGACTCCCACCCTCGTCCGGTCCTGGTCCACCTGCGGCCATCATGATCCTCTTCTCGGCGCCCGCGCCCCTGGCTCCGCGGTGTGGGACGGGTCAGCGGGCCGGTGCGGCGCCGGCGTTGTTCTTGAGCTCCAACACCAGCTGGGGGGTGAGCGCGCTCCCGGCCCGGTTGGCGAAGAGGGTCATCTCGTAGGCGATGTTGCCGAGCTTCGCCTCCTTCGAGGTCACCACGCCCAGGACGGCACCGCAGCCGATGGCCGACACCAGGACATGGCCGCCCTCCAAGTCGATGATGACCTTGTTGAGGCCGCCGAGGCCGTAGTTGCCGGACGCCCCGGCCGCCAGGCTGGTGACGCCCGACACGATCGCCGCGAGCCGCTCGGAGTCGGCCTGGTCGCGCAGTTGGGACACGGCGATCAGCAGACCGTCGGAGGACACCGCGATGGCGTCGACGACACCGGCGGTCTGGGTGGCGAACCGGTCGAGCAGCCAGGTGAAGTCGGCCGCGGCGGCTGTCAGGTCCATGGGCTCCTCCCGCTCGGAGCTGCTCTTACCTGTCGGCGTGGTCACTGCCCGACTCCTTCCGGGGTTGCTGGTGCTGCGATGGTGCTGGATCCGTCGGGGCAGTGGCACTCTCCTGCTCTGCCCTGCGGACGGCGGCCTCGAATTCGTCGAGTTCCGAACGGACCGCGTCCGGGTCGACGGGCCGGCGCGCGGCCTGCGCCCCCCGGTCGGCCGTCGGGGCGGTCATGTCGAGCGTCGCCCCCCGTACCCGCCGCCGCAGTGGCCGGGCGGACTGTGCCGGCCGCGCTTCGGGGGCGGGGGCGGTCCGCTCCGCCTCCGCGAGGTGCGGGAGGCGCCGGGGCAGCTCGCCCTGCCGGGCGGGGGCGGCCGACCGCTGATCGGGCGTGGCGGCGGGACGCACCGGCAGGGGCGTGGCCAGGTCCGGCACCGGCTGGAGCGCGGGCGCGGTGGACTCCTGCTCGGGCGCTGCCGGGAACTCCGGCGCGGCGTGCGACACATCCGCTGCCGGGGACGGCGCGGCGGCGGGGCTCACGGCCAGAAGGAGCGTGGCGGGCAGCCAGACGGAGCCGGTGACCCCGCCGCCCGGGGTACGGCTCAGGGTGACCCGGATGCCCGAGCGCCGGGCGAGGCTGCCGACCACGAACAGGCCGAGGACCTTGGTCGGTACCAGGTCGAGCCGCTCCCGGCGGACCAGCCGGGAGTTCTCCTCGCCGAGGCGTTCCGTGCTCATGCCCAGGCCGTGGTCGATGACCTCGATCAGGGCACCGCCGTCCGAGGTGATGTCGGTACCGGGCCGCACGACCACCTCGACGGGGGTGTCGGACGGGGAGAACGAGACCGCGTTCTCCAGCAGTTCGGCGAGCATCAGCGTCAGATCGTCGACGACGTCGGGCCCGACGGTGAACTCCGTCTCGGACCGCAGGGACACCCGCTGGTAGCCCTCGATCTGGCCGAGGGCGGCCCGTATGACGTTGGCCAGGGCGGTCGGCCGGGCCTCCACCTCGGGGTCCCGGATGCCGGCGAGCAGCATCAGGCTGTCGGCGTTGCGCTGGAGACGCACGGCGATGTGGTCGATGCGGTACATCCGGTCCAGGATGTCGGGGTCGGTCTCCTCGCGTTCCACGGTGTCGATCAGCATCAGCTGGCGTGAGGTGAGGTTGCTGACCCGGCGTCCGACGTTGCCGAACATCTCGGCCACGTTGCGGCGGCTGAGCACCTGCCGCTCCAGCAGCGCCGCGGCGGTGACCTGCACCTGGTTGAACGCCTCGGCCAGGTGGCCGATCTCGTCGCGGACCGGGACGGGGATCGGCCGCGGCCGCAGCGGGGTGCCCTCCGCCGACTCGTCGTCCTCGACCCTGGCGAGTTCCTCGTCGGCCACGTCGACCACCTGCTGGGCGGCACCGGTCAGGGCCGCCAGCGGACGTACGACCGAGCGCCGGACCAGGACGGAGAAGGCCAGCCAGGAAGCGAAGCCGAGCAGGGCGAGGCCGAGCATCGCCAGCGCGTTGTACAGGGCGCTCCGGGACAGGCCGTCGGCCCGGGCGGCGATCTGACCGATCAGCGACCGGGTGATGTCGAGGCGGGCCTCGGCCTGCCGGGTTCCGGCGGTGATCGCCTCGCGCAGCTGACGCGGGCTCTGGCCCTGCAGCGAGCCCGGATCGATCTGGAGCTCCGCGAACTGGGCCTCGATGCCGTTCTCCTCGGCATCCCGCTCGATCCCGCCCAGGCGCAGGGCCTGGTCCGGGTCGGCGATCCTGCCGAAGCGCGCGGTCTGCTCCTCGTAGAGCTTGTGGGCGCCGACCGCGCGGGTGTACTCGGTGAGCGCGTTGGCATCCCGGGTCTGGGCGGAGAACACCCCGCTCTCGAAGGCCGCGTGGGCGGCGTCGGCCCGCAGCACCGTGTCGAGGAGTTCGGTGACCGAGGACGACGAACTGCCGACGAAGCGATCGAGGCCGATGCCGTCGATGAGGTAGCCGACCGCGGCGGCGTACGCGGGATCGATGCCGGCGGCCGGAATCGAGCCCCGCTCGACCTTGTCGCGCAGCACGGCGAGGCCCCGGATGTAGTCGAGGGCCTGTGCCTCCTGCCGCGGCAGGCCCGCGCCGAACGCGGAGCGCACGGCGGTGACCTGCTCGTCGGTGTCCCGCTGCGCCCTGCGGTAGGCGGCGGTCGACGGCAGGGCGGCGCCGGGCCGGACCGACTCCTGCTCCACGGACAGCAGGAGCGCCTGCCGGTGTTCGGCCTGCACGTCGTTGATCAGGCGAGTGACCTGTTCGCTGTCGCGCACCAGCTCCGCGCTCCGGCCGGCGTCGACGGCCTTGTCCACCTGGGAGTTGACGGCGAGGCCCAGCAGTACGCCGACGGCCGCGACGGGCGCGATCACCAGAACGTTGAGTTTCCGCCGGAACGGCCATCGGTCCAGGAGGACGCCCGCCCGCTGACGGAACCGCGGCCTCGACGGCGAACGCCGAGACCCGTCCGCTTCGTGTGGCGGGTCCACTGCGTCGACAGACACCCAGCCTCCTTACGACGTGCTCCTGAGCGGTGACCGAGGTGTCGTTGTCGCCGACCGCCGACGATGGGGAAGTGTGGCGTTTGCGCAGTTCACCCTAGATGCGAGCGAAAAGATTGCGCCACATGCCCGACCGGCCGTGAACACTACCGCTTGTGCACGCGCATGCAACACATGGCAGCAAAGGCCAAACGGTATTCAACTCTTTGTCACTTTTGGCGGGTTGTCCCACGTCGGGGTGCCGCCCCGGTGAACGGGCCGGTGTCCGCGGGGGAGTGGGGCGCGGACCGCTCGTCGGCCGACGGGGCCGGCGCCGGTGGCCTGCGTCGTACCTTCCGGAGGCGGATGCTCCGCGGGGCCTCGCCACCCGTAACCTGTCTCCCCCCACCCCAACCCGCATCCTCAACCTGCCCTGCGAGGAGACCCGTGCACCCCACCCGCAAGGCGGTCGTGTCAGCCGCCGCACTCCTGGTCATGGCCACCGCCGGCTGCGACTCCGACGCCACCGCGGCCCGCAAGGATTCCGCCAAGCCCGGGTGCCCCACCACCCTCTCCAGGGCCAAGGAGGCGGTCGCGAAGGCCGAGGAGGCCAACGCCCCCTGGAGAGGCCCCACCACCGGGCCCGAGGCCGTCCACGGCAAGAGCATCGTCTATATCGCCCAGACGCTGACCAACCCGGGCGTCGCCGGGGTCGCCCAAGGTGTCCAGGAAGCCGCCAAGATCGTCGGATGGCGCGTCCGCACCCTCAACGGCCAGGGCACGCCCGACGGCATCCGGGCCGCGTTCAAGCAGGCCGTCAGCCTCAAGCCGGACGGCATCGTCGTCGGCGGCTTCGATCCCGCGACCGCCGCGGAGAGCGTCAAGAAGGCCAACAGGGCGCGCATCCCGCTGATCGGCTGGCACGCCACCGCGGTTCCCGGCCCCAGTGAAGATCCGCAGCTCGTCAGCAACATCACCTCCCGGGTCGAGGATGTCGCGAAGATCAGCGCCGACTGGATCATCGCCCGGTCCAACGGCCGCGCGGGCGTCGTGCTGTTCACCGACACCTCGATACCGTTCGCGAAGCGAAAGTCCGACCTGATCAAGAAGGAACTCGCCACCTGCTCCGGCACCAAGCTGCTGAGCTACACCCACATCCCCATTCCCCAGGCCAACAGCCGCTCCATCGGGGAAGTCCGCTCCCTGCTGTCCCGTTTCGGCCGCGAGTGGACCTACTCCGCCGCCATCAACGACCTGTACTTCCGCCATGCCGCCCCCGCCCTGCGCGCCGCGGGCAAGGACGGTGCCGGGGCCCCGTTCAACATCGGTGCCGGTGACGGTGACCCGTCGGCCTTCGAGCGCGTCAACGGCAAGGAGTTCCAGGCCGCCACCGTGCCCGAGCCGCTCTCCGAGCAGGGCTGGCAGATCGTCGACGAGTTCAACCGCGCCTTCGCCGGAGCCCCCGACAGCGGGTACGTCGCCCCCGTCCACATCGCCACCGCCGCCAACAGCGGCGGCGCACTGTCCTGGGACTCCGAGGGCTACCGCCAGGCCTACCGCAAGATCTGGGGCGACTGACGCGCGCCCCTGGGCGGGGGCCGGGGCGGGGCGGTTACAGGATCAGCCCCGCCCCCAGCGCGGGGACGACGGCGGCGTTGCTCTCGGCACCTTCGGAGTCGGCCTGGGCCGGCGCGGCAAGGGCGAGGCCCCCCAGGGAGAGCAGAACGGCGGTGGCCAGAACGGTGAGGGCACGGCGGATGTCCATCATGGAGTCCTCTCGCTGCGTGGCGGACTGCGCGCGGAACGCGCGGCGCGGGCCGGCGGGCTCCGGCGCCAGGTCCATCGATCCGCAAGAGCGTTTCCCCTGCTTCGCCTGTGCAAACTCGGAGTCACTCCGGTGCCGAGAAGCAGGGGAGCCTGCCGGACCAGCCGGGCGAAGAGACGGCCGCGACCGGGCACCCTCCCGGTGGCCCGGCCCCAACTTCCCTGCCAGACCCCGCTCCCGCCGCCCAAGATCATCGGGTACAGAATGACCCGTATGCCGATAACGAACACGCCGAAGGCGGCGACGATCGACGACGCTGCGCTGATCGGCCCCACCCTGGCCCGCGCCTTCGACGACGACCCGATGATGCGCTGGTTCTTCCCCGACGGCGCCTCGCGGGAGGCGGCGCTGGGCCGCTACTTCACCACGATCTTCACCCGGCAGTACGTCCGCCACGGTGTGTGTGAGCGCACCGAGGCGGCGGCCGCGTTCTGGGTGCCGCCGGAGGCGCAGGCCAAGGCCGTTCCCGACGCGGAGACCATCGAGGAACTCCTCGGCATCCTCGGCGACCGGGCCGGGCTGTTCCGGGACGCCGTGGAGACGGCCGCCCGGCACACCCCCCAGGAACCGCACTGGTACCTGGCGATGATCGGCGCCGACCCGGCCGCCCAGGGGCAGGGGCACGGGGCCGCCCTGCTGCGCTCGGGGCTGGCCAAGGCCGACGCGGTGGGTCTGCCCGCCTATCTGGAGTCCTCCAAGCCGTCCAATCTCCCCTTCTACGAGCACTTCGGCTTCACCGTGCGGGCGGAGGTGCGACTGCCCGGGGACGGGCCGGTGCTGTGGGGGATGTGGCGCCGGCCGCGCCACCCGGACGAGGTCTAGGGGCCGGCACCCGGGAGCAGGGGCACGTAGGGGCGATGATTTCTCTTCGCCGCTATGTGCCCCTTTTCTTTACTTGTGCATCGATTGGCCGATTAGTCGCCTGGTTGAGGCATGTCATCCGCCCCCGGTCACCGCGACCCTGTCGGGCAAAACGGTCCATTCCGTACCCGGGTCGATCATGGGAGCCGAGTCGCGCACTCCTCTACAGGGGGCGCCGTGAGGAGGCCGAAGCGGCAGGGGCTAGCATATGAGCACCGCCTAGCTCGAAAGATAAGCCTGTGACTGTCAACGACGACTCGTTCACCAACTGGAATACCCGCGAGGAGATCGCGGAGTCGATGATCCCGATCATCGGGAAGCTGCACAGGGAGCGGGACGTCACGGTCCTCCTCCACAGCCGCTCCTTGGTGAACAAGTCGGTGGTCAGCATCCTCAAGACCCACCGGTTCGCCCGGCAGATAGCCGGCGAGGAACTCTCGGTCCTCGAGACCATGCCGTTCCTGCAGGCTCTCACCACGCTCGATCTCGGCCCCTCCCAGATCGACATCGGCATGCTCGCCGCGACGTACAAGACCGACGACCGCGGTCTTTCGGTGGAGGAGTTCACCGCCGAGGCCGTCGCCGGCGCCACGGGTGCCAACAAGATCGAGTGCCGCGAGGGGCGCGACGTCGTCCTGTACGGCTTCGGCCGGATCGGCCGCCTCGTCGCCCGTCTGCTGATCGAGAAGGCCGGCTCCGGCAACGGCCTGCGGCTGCGCGCCATCGTCGTCCGCGGCGGCGGCGAGGCGGACCTGGTCAAGCGCGCCTCGCTGCTGCGCCGAGACTCCATCCACGGCCAGTTCCAGGGCACCATCACCGTGGACGAGGCGACGAGCACGATCGTCGCCAACGGCAACGCGATCAAGGTGATCTACGCGAACGACCCGTCCGAGGTCGACTACACCGCGTACGGCATCAAGGACGCCATCCTCATCGACAACACGGGCAAGTGGCGCGACCGCGAGGGCCTGTCCAAGCACCTGCGCCCCGGTATCGACAAGGTCGTCCTGACCGCCCCGGGCAAGGGCGACGTCCCGAACATCGTCCACGGCGTCAACCACGACACGATCAAGCCGGACGAGCAGATCCTGTCCTGCGCCTCCTGCACCACCAACGCGATCGTCCCGCCGCTGAAGGCCATGGACGACGAGTACGGCGTCCTGCGCGGCCACGTCGAGACCGTCCACTCGTTCACCAACGACCAGAACCTGCTGGACAACTACCACAAGGCCGACCGCCGCGGCCGTTCCGCGCCGCTCAACATGGTCATCACCGAGACCGGTGCCGCCTCCGCCGTCGCCAAGGCGCTGCCCGACCTCAAGGCGCCCATCACCGGCAGCTCGATCCGCGTCCCCGTCCCGGACGTCTCGATCGCCATCCTGAGCCTGCGCCTGGGCCGCGAGACCACCCGCGAAGAGGTACTCGAATACCTCCGCGACGTCTCGCTGCACTCGCCGCTCAAGCGCCAGATCGACTTCACCACCGCCCCCGACGCGGTCTCCATGGACTTCGTCGGCTCCCGCCACGCCTCGATCGTCGACGCCGGCGCCACCAAGGTGGACGGCGACAACGCGATCCTCTACCTGTGGTACGACAACGAGTTCGGCTACTCCTGCCAGGTCATCCGGGTCGTGCAGCACGTCTCCGGGGTCGAGTACCCGACCTACCCGGCGCCGGTGGTCTGACCTCGGCGGACCGTGGCGGTATGACAAGGGCCTCCGGCCATCTCCCCTGGGAGGTGGCCGGAGGCCCTTGTGCGCCGGATGCGGCGCGAAGTCGGTGGCGAGGAAAGCGAAAGGACTATGTCAGAGAGGTATGAGAAGGAAGCCCCTTCATGGCCTCGCCGCGATCAACGCTACCAGTCAGTCGGGGATCAGGTCGCGTAGATTTTCCGGAGTGAGGATCCGGGAGCCGGCGGGCAGACCGTCGGGCCGTTCCAGCCCGATGTAGGTGACGGGCCCCTCAGGGACCGTCCTGCCGTCCCACGGCGTCACGGTCGTGCTGCCGCCGGCCATCAGGTCGGTGAGGTACCGGACCGTGAGGTGCTCGCGCTCGACGATGCCGCGCAGCAGGGCCGCGACCGACACCCGGTTCCCCTCGACCCGGTTGGCCGCCGGATGGCCCTTGAGGTACAGGTGCAGCCACTTGGCGCGCCACCGGCCGTCCTCCCCGCGCAGGAACGCCAGCGGCAGCGCGACCCGGCCCGGGCCGCGCAGTTCGGACTTCATCCGCACGGTGCGCGGCTCGAACGGGCGGCCGCGCTGATCGGCGTCGCGCAGCATGAAGCCGAAGAACGACTCGTCGACCTCCTCGAAGCCCTCCCCCGAGAAGATGTTGACCTGCGGGACGATGAAGGTGCCCCGCACGGCCCCCAGGCGCAGATCGATGAACTCCGAGGCCCCGTCCGGGGCGTCGGTGATGTCGCCGGAGTGTTCGCCTTCGACTTCGGTGAGGGCGGTGTAGGAAAGCCAGGAAACCGTCGCGTAGGCGGCGTCGAGCATCAGCGCCGACAGGTCGTAGTCCGTGGTGCGGCGGCTCTGCTTCCAGTGGACGAAGAAGCGCAGCAGTTCGCCGTCGACCGGGGAGAGCGAGCCGCGGGGCAGCACGCCGAGACCGGCCGCGGTCGCCTTGCCGCTGAGGGGGAGGGCGACGTCGAGGACGTCGGGGTCGATCAGCAGCTGGCCGGGCGACGGCAGACGGCGGCGTACCTCGGCGTCGAACGCGTCGATCAGGCGCTTGCGTTCCGCAGGCAGCACCACGGGGCGTTCGTCGGAGGTGACCCAGGCCCGGCCGAGGCGGTTGACGAAGACACGGCGCTGGCCGCTCTCCCCGGCACGGTTGTGCAGGTGCTCGCGGACCGACAGCACGACCCGGCCCGCGACCATGGGCGCGACCTGCTCCGCGGCCGCCACCACCGCATCGCGCTCGGCCTGGGTGAGAGCCGTCCGCAGCAGGCGGTCCAGCGAGCGGAACAGCTTGCCGGGGGCGGCCTTCAGCAGCTCGACCGCGCCCGTGACGTCGTGCATGCCGAGCAGCTCCTCCACTCGGCTGTCGAAGGAACGTGCCTTCTTCTCGCCCCGGGCGACGGCGAAGACCTCGGCGGCGTGCGGCCAGCGCGGGTACTCGTGCGGATGGAGGCGCTCGCCGAGGCGCTTGAAGGCCTCGCGATGCACGCCGACGTCGGAGAGCTTGGCGGGAGCCGCGGCGACGACGGAGTCGAGGCCGGCGAGCAGCGCGCGGCGGACCGGACGCGACAGCGCTCGAAACCGCGTGGGTTCCTGGAGGGTCACGTCGCCGTCCGACAGTTCGCAGGCCAGGCGGAGCACATCGGTGACGGTGTCCAGCAGGAGGTCCGCGCCGGCGCCGAGCCGGGCTCGGTTGATCACCGCGCGGTTCTCGCGGATCGGGATCACCTCGGGCTGGGGCCCGTGTACACGGTGCTCGGCCAGGGTCCGCAGATCGCGCAGGTCGTCGTCGTTCAGGGGCGTGGTGGATCCGGCCAGGGCCAGGTACAGCGCACCGATCTCGTCGTCCGGGTCGCCGCCCAGATGCAGGACCGTCACGCGGTCGCCCGCCGCGGCGATCAGCTCGTCGTGGGCGGCGAGCATCTCGGCATAGGTGTGGCGGTAGTTGCCGTAGGACGGGAGGGTGAGCAGGTCCAGGACGCCGCTTCGAAGTTGGGCGAGGGTGCCGGGGCGCGCCGCGTCGTCGGCGAGCGCCTCGACTGTGCACCGCATCCAGAAGTCGAACGTGTCGGGCACGTTGGCCGGGAAGTCGATGAAGTAGACGTTGTGCTGGACGTGGTCGCCGACCATCTGGCGCACGGTGCGCAGCGTGCGCACCGCGGTGTCGACGACGGTGCCCTCAGACAGTCCCGACAGGTGCTGAAGCAGGTCCGCCGAGAGTTTGAAGCCCACGGACATCAGCACGGCGTCGAACTGCCGTGCTGCGACGCCTCCTTCACCGGCGGGTCCGGTGGGGGAGGGGAGACGGAGGGTGTGCCGGATGACCAGCGGTTCGAGACTGTCGTCCATTGCCGAATGATCCCATTGCCGCGCGAGGCCGCGCATGCGGGTTTTCCGGTGGGCAACGCGCTGGTGAAGGACGCGGCGGTCGGCACCACCTCAGCCGTGAACAGGTGGTGGCGTCGCAGCGGACACGCATGCTGACCGCCACCGCGGAGGCGATGCGGGGCAAGGGGTATCCCCCCGGTGGACCCCGTGGGTCAGGTGCTCCAGCGGAGTACCGCGCCGAGGCCGCCCGCAGGGCCCGCGATGCCCTCGGGGACGAGCAGTACCTCGGCGTCGGCCGCCGCGGCGGAGCGCAGCAGCGCGTCGTCCGCACGTGCCCGCTCGGGCTTGCTGACGCCCATCGCCTGCGCCTGACCGCGCTGGACGGCGACCTGGTCGGCGCCGGGCCCGATCCAGACGTCGCGGCCCGCGTCGGACGCGTCCTGCCCGAGGAGCAATGTGTGCACCTGGTGGCTGCGGGCCGCGTCCACGACGGCCGGTACGCCTTCCGCCGCATCCCCGGGGTTGCTGTCCGCCCCGCGCACACCGTGCTCGCCGGGGCGGCCGCGTCCGGCGCGGAAGCGGCCGAGCGCCTCTTCGAGGCGGGCCTGCGCGTACGCGGCGCGGGCCTGCGCGATCTGGCGGTCCAGGACGCTCTTGGAGGCGCCCGCCGACCTGCTGCCGTTCTCGGCCTCGACGGTGGCGGCCCGGATCGGCTCGGGCAGCCGGTTGTACACGGCCCTGCGCTCGCGGGAGTCGCCGGTCAGGACCAGCAGCCGTGCGCCGGTCTGCGGCCACTGCCGGGCGAGCTCGGCCGCGATGATGTCGGCGGTCTCGTTCCAGCTGTTCTCGACCTTGTTCCGGTAGTGCCACTCGTACCGGTCCGTGGGCATGCTGCGGTGCCCCCGGCCCCGCCACTCCCTGCCCTGCGCCGTGGCCAGGGCCCGGCTGCGCTGGGAGTCGCGCAGCTCCAGATCGGCGCCGGTGCGGTCGATGTAGGCGACCAGGCACGGCGGCTCCTCGCCGATCAGCCCGGGAAGCGGGGCGATGTGCGGCAGCAGGGACCAGGTCGCCTCGATGCGCACCGGGGTCACGCTGAGTGGGATGTCGAGTACGACCTCGGCGCCGGCGGCGAAGACGGCCCGGCCGGGAGGCGCTCCGGAGGCCGGTTCGTGGGCGAGCCGGTCCACCACGGCCCGGCAGGTGTACGGGTCGGCGCCCGCGTCGATGAGCTGCGAGGCCACGGCGCGCTCGCGGAGCTTCTGCTGCCGTGGCGCGTCCTCGGTCGCGCGGGTGGTGTCGATGTACACGGAGGCCCAGGGGCCCAGACGGTCGAAGAGCGGCTTGAGAAAACCGAGTTCCATGATCTTCCCCCGGATCGGGGACGGTGTGTACTACCAGACTAGGACGATGTGGCCGCAGGGCCTCCTTTGCGGAGGAATCCGCGCAGCCGGGCCAGGGGCCAGGTGTTGATCACGTCGTCCGCGGTCAGCCAGCCCCGCTGTGCGATGCCCACGCCGTAGCGCAGGTACTCCAGGTGCAGTGGTGCGTGCGCGTCGGTGTTGACGGCGAACTTCACGCCGTACCGCTTGGCGCGCAGGATGTGCTCGTCGGACAGGTCGAGCCGGTCGGGGTGGGCGTTGATCTCCAGCGCCGTGCCGGTGCGTGCGCAGGCGGCGAACACCGCGTCGAGGTCCATGTCCAGGCCCGGGCGCCGGCCGATGATCCGGGTGGTCGGATGCCCGATGATGTTGACCTCGGGGTTCTCGCAGGCCGCCACGAGCCGGCGGGTCAGCGCGTCGCGCCCCTGCTGGAAGTACGCGTGGACGGAGGCCACGCAGAGGTCGAAGCCCCGCAGGAACTCCTGTGGCCAGTCCACCGTGCCGTCCGGGCCGATGTTGAGCTCGGTGCCGTGCAGCAGGCGCATCTTGCGGTGTCTGCCGTCGAGTTCGCGCACCCGCTCGCGCTGGGCCAGCGCCTTGTCGGCGGTCATCCGCTGCATGGCCAGGTCAGGGGCGTGGTCGGTGATCGCGTAGTAGCGCAGGCCCCGCCGGGCGGCGGCTTCCACCATCTCCTCCAGCGGGGCCAGGCCGTCGGTGAGGTCGGTGTGGGTGTGCAGGTCGCCCCTGATGTCCGCCTCCGTGACCAGGTCCGGCAGCTCGCCGCGCAGCCCCGCGGCGACCTCGCCGCGGTCCTCCCGCAGCGTCGGCGGGATCCAGGGCAGACCGAGCCGGGCGTAGACCTCCTCCTCGGTCTGCGAGACGATCTTCTTCCCGCTCTTGGCGTGGAACAGGCCGTACTCGGAGAGCTTGAGCTTGTGGTGCACGGCCCGCTCGCGGGTGCGGATGTTGTGCGCCTTGGAGCCGGTGAAGTACTGCAGCCCCGCACCCCAGGAGTCCGGCGGCACGACCCGCAGATCGATCTGCAGTCCCTTCGTGGTGCGCACGGACGTCTTCTTCGTGCCCTGCGCGATCACCTCGGCCGTGCCCGGCAGCCGTACGAAGGCGTCCATGAAGGGGGCGGAGCGGGTCGCCGCCACGAGGATGTCCACATCGCCGATCGTCTCCCGCATACGGCGCAGCGACCCGGCGTAGGCGCAGTTCTCGCAGCCGGGCAGGGCGGACAGCTCGGCCACGATCTCCTCGGCGACGTCCATGGCGGCGTTGATCGGCACCCGGTCGCCCGCGGCCCGCATCAGGTCGATGCCGTGCAGGATGTTCTCCTCGGTCTTGGGGCCGAACCCCTTGAGGTCGCGCAGCCGCTCCTCGTGGAGGGCGTCGAGGAGTTCGGGCACCGAGGAGATGTGCAGGTCCTGGTAGAGCGTCATGGCCTTGCGCGGGCCGAGGGTGGGGATGGCCATCAGCTGCCGCACGCCCGCGGGGACCTTCGCCCGCACGTCCTCCACGGCCGGCATGCTCCCGGTCCGCAGATAGCCGATCACCTTGTCGGCGATGGACCTGCCGACGTTCGGGATCTCCCGCAGGCCGTCGGCGTCGAGCGTGGAGACGTCGGCGTGGTGGCTGCCGATGGCGCGTGCGGCCTTCTCGTAGGCGCGGGCCTTGAACGCGTCTCCGCCGGTGATCAGGACGAGGTCCGCGTACTCCTGGAGCAGCGCCTCGACCTCCTCGTTGCGCCGGACCACAGGGCCATTTTAGTGCGGCGGCGATCCCCGGGCCTCTCCTGGCGGGATGGTCTCCGTCGCCGTCAGGAGAGCGGGGGCGGGGGCACCGATCTCCCGGCGGACCCCGCCCGGCGGCTTCAGCGGCCCTGCGCGGCCTTGACGTTGTCGCCGAACGTCCAGCCCTTCGACCCGTCCCAGTTGAGCGACCAGGTCATCAGCCCCTTCAGACCGTCGTCGTAGCTGTTCCAGGCCTGTGTCACCAGGTGCGGTGGCATATGACCGCCGCCCGCGCCCGGTTGCGCGGGCAGGCCGGGGACCTGCTTGTCGTAGGGGACCCGGACGGTGGTGCCCTGGACGGTCAGGCCCTTGTCGAGGCAGTCCGTCTGCGCGGTGAACCCCTCGAGGGTGCCGGCGGAGTACGAGTCGCCCCGGCACCCGTACATGTTGCCGTTGTAGTACTGCATGTTCAGCCACCAGAGCCGGCCGTTGTCCGCGTACTTCTTGACGATGGGCAGGTAGGCGCCCCAGATCGATCCGTAGGTCACGCTGCCGCCGGTGACGTAGGCCGTCTCGGGCGCCATCGTCAGACCGAAGTCCGGGGGCATCCGGTCGAGTACGCCGTCGATGATGCGGACGAGGTTGGCCTGCGAGGCCGACAACCGGTTGATGTCGCCGCTGCCGGTGAGGCCGGTCTCGATGTCGATGTCGATGCCGTCGAAGTGGTACTTCTGCAGAATCGGCACGAGCGTTTCGACGAACCGGTCGGCGACGTCGGTGGAGTTGAGGTCGATGCCGGCCGACGCTCCGCCGATGGACATCAGGACCGTGAGGCCGTCGCCCTTGGCCTGGCACATCTCGGCCGGGGTCGGCACCTTCACGGTCGCGTCCATCCCGTCCTCCCACAGGACCGTGCCGTCGGCGCGGATGACCGGGAACGCCGTGTTGAGGACGTTGTATCCGTGATCGCGGATACGGGTGTCGGTGATCGGAGTCCAGCCGAAGGGCGGATGGACGCCGTTCGCGGCGCCGTCCCAGTTCTCCCAGTACCCCTGGAGGACCTTGCCCGAGGGCCTCGGTCGGACCGCGCAGGTGTCGCCGTCCCGGGGTGCGCTCGGTGCCGCGGAGACCAGCATCGGTACGACGCAGGCCATCGCCAGACCGGCCCTCAGCAGACGCGATATCCGACCGATCACGCGGTGCTCCCTTCGGATGTGACGGGGCGTCACCGAGGGCCGGGTGCGGTGTGGCGGGGAAGTCCGCGGGGCGTCCGGGTTTCTCCGGGCGATGGTGACGTGGCACAACGTAAGTTGGTCCATACCTATCGTCAAGAGGTATGGACCAACTGGAAACCGGTCGTGGCGGGCGGCTCGGCCGCGTACGGGGCGCCGTCACAGGGCGCCGCCGCTCGGGAGCTGTCAGTGAACGGGAACGGTGAGCTCGCCGCCCCGGTAGAAGCCCTCCCGTTCCTCGACCACGAAGGGTGCCATGGCCGCACGGCGGCGCTGTTCCTCGTCGGAGGCGCGCCAGGCGTCGCATGCCTCCTTGGAGTCCCAGAACGAGACGCCGGTGATCTCGTGTCCGTCCTCGGACCAGTACGCGTAGGCGCGGCGCAGAGCTCTCGGGTACGGATGCGGGCGCCAGGCCCGCTCGAAGTCCTCCAACGTGCCCGGCTTGATGCGGCGCGTAGTCACCCAGACGAAGTGCTCCTCCATGGTCGCCTCCCGGTGAACGCTGTGGCGGCGTGATCTGCCGTCGCCCCTGGTGGGGCGTTCTCACCCCACCGTAGGTCGGCCGCGCCGGTTCCGCCTACGGTCACCCTCCGCGCCGCGGCGCTCCGCCCCGGCGCGTACCGGGGCGGGCCGGTGCGGCCTCAGAAGGCGGGGCAGGTGTCCTTGGCGCCGTCGCGGTAGGTGCGGTAGAGGGGGAGCGGGCTCTGGTTGCCGGGCCGGGCGGGCACCGGGTACTCCACGACGGGTACCGGCTTGCACACCGCCCACTGGTCGTTCTTGCCCGGGCCCTCGAAACCATAGGTGCCCGCGGCGCCGACCAGACAGGAGTTGCAGCTGTCACCGGCGATGCTCGGAATGACCAGGGTGTTGTAGACGTCGTCCTTCGAGGGGATGCGGAGCGCGTCCGGGGTCTGCTTCCCGCCCTCGTTGATCTCGCTGAAGGTGCGGTCCACGGCGTCGGCGAGCAGGGTGAAGGCGTCGTGGTACATCACGGCGTAGCCGTCGTCGAGCGGCTTGGCACCCAGCTCGTACTCCTTGTCGAGCTCCTCGAAGCGGTCGAGGAAGCGGCCGAGCGCCTTCGCGGGCTTGTCCTTCCCGCCCCACCAGGCCGGATCGACGGAGGACGCGTCGACGATCGCGGCCTGCGCCTCGTTCAGCCACCGCGTGGGCGCGTCCGCGGTGAGCGTGGGCTCCAGGCCGATGCCGACCTTCAGCACGCGCAGCTTCGTGGTGCGCCCGCAACTGCCCTCCTGGGCCAGGCGCTCGACGAACGCGGGCAGGTCCTGGTCGCGTCCGGCGAAGAAGACGGTGTCGGACTTCTCGCTGCAGATCTTCTGCACGGCGTCGGTGAACCGCTGGGGGATGCCCTTGTCGGTGCCGGACGAGCCGGTGAAGTTCGAATGGTGGTTGGACAGGTCGTACCCCGTGCCGAAGTACTTGTCGAAGA
Source organism: Streptomyces sp. NPDC043738 (assembly GCF_056436545.1). Lineage (NCBI taxonomy): Bacteria > Bacillati > Actinomycetota > Actinomycetes > Kitasatosporales > Streptomycetaceae > Streptomyces > Streptomyces sp. NPDC043738. Next base: position 621,001 of record NZ_JBWKCJ010000001.1, read on the forward strand.
CGGCGCGCAGGTTCTTGGAGTAGACGTCCTCCTCGCGGTTGTCCCAGACCAGGAACCCCTTGTGCTTGCCCGGCTTGGTGTCCAGGTAGAGCGCGAGGGCGCGGGCGAACTGGTCGTTGTTCGGCGAGGTCTTGAAGAAGTAACGGGAGTTCATGTTGGCCGCGGTGATCACCGGGCCGACGGTGGGGATGCGGTGCTCGCTGAGTGCGGCGATCGTCCTGCGGGTCTCCGGCGTGCTGCTCGGTATGCCGGTCACCCCGACCAGCGGCGCCCGGGTGTCCTTGGCCAGCTCGGCGAGCCGCTGGACGACGGGCTGCCACGCGTCGAGGTTCCGGCCGTCGGGGGCGAGCAGCAGTTGGTAGTGCGGTCCGGCGAAGCGGTTGGCCTGCCGCTGTGCGGCCAGCGCACCGGCAAGTCCGCGACGGATCATGTCCGTTGTCATCGCGCTGTGGTCGTCCGCGGTGAAGGGCATCATCAGCGCGATCCGCACGTACGGGATCCTGGGGCCGCTCGGCGGGTCCTCCCAGCCCTGCCGCACCCGGGCGTTCTCGTCCGCCACCGCCTCGATGAGACCGGCGATGCCCGGGTCCGCTTCGAAGGCGCCCGCGGTGACGCCCACACAGTCTCCGCCGATGTCCTGCAGATCGCCACCGCACCGCCCCGGACCCCGCACCAGGCGGACGACGGAGAAGATCACGAGGGCGGTCAGCACGCCGAGTCCGAAGGCGGCCAGCCACTCGATGGGCCCCCACTCACGGGGATGACGTCGGAACAGACGGACCAGCATGCTTCCTCACTGACCGGGGAGGGGGAAGGGGCGCCTCTTCCGTGCCGCCGCAGGCCAGCTGCGGGCGGCCTGGCCGAGGACGGCGTGCCAGGACGGGTGCCGCGGCGAGAGGTACGCCAGCTCCTCGCCGACCGCCTTGCACATATCGGGGTCCGGCTCCGCATACGGCTCGGACACATGCCACAGGGCGTGCAACAGCCGGTTGACGCAGCGCTCGACCTCGTGCAGGTCCGCGTACCGGGCGTCGTGCGCGCCCAGCGCGACCTGCATGCGCACGTCGGTCCACTCCCCGGCGGGCGGTGTGGGGGCGGTGGCGGCGTACTGCAGACACCGCAGCCAGTGCGCGGCGCCCTGCTCGTCCTGCTCCGACTGGAACTCCTCGGCCAGGGTGGCCACCACCGTCTCGGCGTTCCCGGCCGCGAGCGTGTGCCGCAGCGCGTCCGCCTCCCCGCTCTCCCCGCGCTGGGCGTGGTGCATCCGCAGAAAGCGGTGGATCTCCTGCCAGCCGCGGCCGTCATCGGCCCCCCGCGAGGTGCGGCGCGCCTCGTGCACCAGCAGCGTCTGCAGCAGGGCGTCGCCGACCAGCGGCCGGTCCGGCGGGGTGAACTGCTGCCACTGCTGCTCTTCGAGGTAGTCGGTGGCGGAGTTGGCGGGCAGCTGATCGGGGCCCTGCAGCCGCAGATGGCCGGCCAGCGCCTCCGCGGCCGTGCTGTCGCGGGCGAGCGAGAGCAGGGTCAGCCGGTCGCGCTGGCGCCGGTTGGGCAGCAGCCGCTCCAGGAGCGCTTCGGTGACGGGGCGGCCGTCCGGCGCGGTCAACTCCAGCAGGTCGCGCGGTGCCACCTCGACGCCCCGCTCCGTCGCGTCCAGCACCGCCGCGCACAGCACCGTGGCCGCCGCGGGGTGCCCCCCGGTCAGGGAGTGCACGGCGGTGGCCAGATACGGGTGGAGCGGCCGGGCCGGCCGGTCCGGCACCAGCAGGGGCAGGATGTCGTCGCGGTTCAGCGGGGTGAGGGGCACGGCGAGCAGCCCGGCGGACGGGGCGAGGCCCTTGCGCTCCCAGCCGGAGGACTTCACCAGGTCGGGCAGGGCGCGGCGGACCGCCGCGGACGCGCTCTCCGGTAAGCCGCCGAGCCGGGTGGCCACGACGACCAGCTCCTCGCGTTCGGCGCGGGAGGGCCCCGCCCGGTGTTCCAGGAGCAGTTCGAGGAAGTCCTGCCCCGCGGCGCAGTGCGCGTCGTCCAGCAGGATGAGCGGCCAGGGCTCGCGGTTCCAGCGCTGCAGCCTGCCGTACGAGGCGGAGACATCGCGCAGGAAGGCGGCCATCAGGCTCTGCTCGGCCGCGTGCCGGTAGTCGCCGCCCTGCTGGAACCACTCCCCGAGGAGCACCAGCGGATCCTGGCCCTCCGCCCCCGGCGGAAACCGCCGCCGGTACCACTCCACGGCCGCGGCCGGACGGTACCGGTCGGCGTACTCCGCCACCACGGCGCCGGTGACCGGGCCCCGGCTCCCCGCCGCGTCGACCGCCCCCTCCACACGGCCCTCGACGGCGGTGGCCCAGGCCTGCCGCAGGGCGTTCTCGTTCCCGGTGGCGAGGCGGCAGGCGAGCAGCAGCCGGGCGTAGCGCAGGCACACCGCGTCCCGCTGCTCGCCGTTGCCGTGCCGCCAGCCGGAGACCGCGAACAGCCCCGGCAGCAGCACGGGGAAGCGCCGACGCAGCGCCGGCGCGAGCCCGCACACCAGCTCGGTGAGGATCTCCACGCACGTCGAGGCGACGGCCGTGCCGTCGGACGGGACCGGCCGGACCGCGTCGGATTCCGCCGCCACCGCCTGGACGTGGGCGACGGGCAGCCGGCCCGCGTAGCGCGCCGCGAGTTCCTCGAGGACGGCGCTGCGCCCCATGCCGTGGTGCCCCGTCAGCAGCACCACGGGCAGGTCGCCCGCATGCTCCCGGGCCGTCCGGGACCTCTCGTCGTAGGCCAGGCCCGTGAGCCGGGGGATGAGCGAGCGCAGCAGCGGGTCCCGGCCATAGAGCGGTGACCCTTCCCATATGCGCATCTGGCTGCGTCCTGCCTCCGTCGTCCGTGGCTGCCAGACAGCCGTAACCTCGGAGGCGGGCGGCACCGTTCCCCCAAGAAATCAGCCGCTTGACATCCGTATCAACCACGCCTGGAGTCATAGAACTTACAGGCGCCGCAAACCGCCCGCCAGGCGAACGCCACACTGCGTCACCTGGTTGTGACCGCGGGAACCGGCGGCGTACGCGGGGCGCGAGCGGTGGCACGCCCGGCGTCTGGGGGCGCGGCGACGGCGCATCGACGGCGCGTCAGGGGTGCGGATAGATCTCGAGCTCGACGCTCTCCGCAAGCGCGTCCGCCCCACGGACCTCTCCCGGGTAGGCGAGCCGGACCCGGCGCAGCCGGCGCAGCCCGGCCAGCGAGGCCAGATCGAGCTCCGCGACCTGCGACAGATGGATCTCCTCAAGCCCCGGAAGGCGCAGCGCGATCCGCCGCAGCGGTACCGCCGAACCGGCCCTGGCCCGCACGTCCAGGTGGGTGACCTGCGGGATCTGGGTGCGCGGCGCGAACAGCAGCATGCTCAGCTGCTGCGGGGAGAGGGTCAGCTTGCGCAGATTCGGCAACTCGCCGATGAGCGAGCCCCATTCGTCCGGCGTCAGGCGCTCGCTGGCGTCCTGGAGCCGCAGCTCCTCAAGCCCCCGGCAGGCCACGATGCCCGCCATCTGGGCAGCGGCCGGCGGCAGCGACAGCAGGCGCAGCTCGGCGGCGCGCGGCAGGTCGGGCAGACCGCGCCAGGGTACCTCCGGGCCTACCAGGAGACCCTCCAGCCGTGGGCAGTCCGCCAGTTCCAGCAGTGGCTCGAACTGCGGCAGGTCCCGCAGTTCCAGCCGCTGCAGGCGCGGCAGCCGGGTCAGCGGCTCGGGATCCTTCACGTTCCGGCACCCCTGCAGGACGAGCGTTTCGAGCCCGGGGTAGGCGGAGAGCAGATCGAGATCCTCCAGCTGCAGGGTGTTGCGCAGCCGCAGCTCGCGCAGCCGGCGCGGGTCGAGCGCGGAGCGGATCTCCTCGGGGCTGAAGTCGCCGTGAAGTCCCACGCGCTGATAGCCCGACATGGTGCGCAGGGCGTCAAGCTCGGCGCGCGAGCGTACGGTGACGGCCTCCTCGGGGGCGGCTTCGAGCAGGGGGCGCACGATCTCCTCGGCGTACACGTCCGTGTCGAACCGGTCCCAGTGGCCGAGGAGTTGAGCGCGTACGGCGGCCTGGTCGGTGCCCAGGAACTCCCGGAGCCTGGGAATGGCGGCGTCCCCGCCGATCTGGCATATCGCGTGGACGGTGGCCAGCTCCTCGTCGCCGGCCAGATCCCCCGCCCGGGGCAGCAGGCCCAGCAGCAGCGGACCGGTACGCGCCAGCGACCTGGCCTCGCGCAGACTGCGCGGCGGCACCATCCGGGCGGCCCGGTCCTCGATGGCCTGGCGCACGGTCGGCTCCAGGCGGGTGGCCTGCTCCAGCGATGCCAGTGCCAGGAGCCGCAGCCTCGCCTGCACCGCGGCGTCCTTCTCCCGGTCCCCGCGCTCCCGCAGGCGCGTCAGCAGGTCGGCGCGCTCTTGGTGACGGGCCTGTGCGACGGCCATCTGCACCACGTCCTCCCACTGGTCCAAGTGTGCATTGTTCACCAGCATGCCCATATCGCGCTCCTCCAGCACGGCCTTGGCGCCCAGAAAGTCCTGGAAGGTCCGATGGATGAAGTCCACGGCGCCGGAGGCGGGTTCGCGCAGCAGACCGGACCGCTCCAGGAGGTGCTGCAAGGCCTCCTCGGCCGTCCCGACCTCGGCCAGCCGGGGCACGGAGGGCTGCAGCCGCCGCACCACGTCCACCGCGTCCGGCCAGTCCAGCTGCGTCCGCTCGTTGCGGATCAGCCAGTACGCGAGTTTCTGCAACGGCTCCGTGGCCGCCTTCTCGTCCAGCTCCGGCCTACGGCTGCGGCCGTACACCTCGCGCTCCAGGTCGCGGCGCTCCAGGAGCATGGAGAGCGCCGCCTCGTACAGGGAGGCGCGGCCCTGGGGCAGAAAGCCGCGGCGCTCGCGGTGCAGGGCGCAGATCAGGCCGCACATCAGCGGGTTGGTCGCCAGCCGGCTCAGCTCGGGGCTGCTGCGCAGCGACAGCGTGAGCGACTCACCGAGCTCGTGCGACGCCCCGGCAGCCGTGTGCCAGCGCCGGATGAACTGCTTCATGTCGGCGGGCCGCATCGCGGTGAGCGTGAACTCCTCGAAGCCCTCGCGCCCGAGCCAGCCCCGCTCCAGGGCGGACGGGCGGGTGGTGAGCAGCCACAGATTGCCGGGGAAGACGGCGAGCAGCTTCCTGATCCACGCCCGGGCGCGGGTCCGGTCGTCCTTCGGGATCTCGTCGGCCCCGTCGATCAGCAGCACCCCGCGGCCGTGCTGGAGAACCCGCGCCGCCCACCCCTCGGGCTGGGTGCCCACCAGCGGACAGCCGATCCAGCGCAGGAAGTCCTCGGGCATCGGCAGTTCGGCGTCCTTGCGCGCCAGGGTGCGTAACGGCAGCACGAACGGGACGCGCCCGAGCAGCTGCGACAGGCCGCCGGGCACCCGGTCCTGCTGCGCCGTGGTGATCGCCAGCCACTGCACCAGGGTCGTCTTGCCGGTGCCCGCCACCCCGCGCAGCAGCGCCCGCTCATGGCTGGCGAACACCGCGTCGGCCGGGCCCGCGGCCCGTTCGGCCTCCACGTCCCGGTCGGTGCCCGGCCCGCCGTTCGCGACCGGAATCGGGTCGGCCCCGCCGCGGTACGGCATGGCCTCCAGGCTCAGATAGGCCGTCTCCAACGGCCAGTCCTGGCCGTCCGGTTCGCGCAGATCGACGCCGTAGATCGTCAGCCGGCCGTGGCACTCGACGACATAGCGCGCGTACTCCTCCTCGAACTCCGTGTCCTGCCGGCTGATGTCCGGCAGCCGCCGCAGAATCCGGTCCAGCTTCTCGCTCTGCTCGCGGATCTCGCGGCTCTGCTCGATCTGGGCGCGGGCCGCGAAGCCCGGTTGCTGGCTGAAGAAGCGCACCAGATGGACGCAGGCCGTCTCCAGCAGCCGGTCGTGGAAGCGGGCGGCGTCGTCGCTGAGGAGCCGGCGGGTGCTGGGGCCCGCGACCCTGGACAGCTCCGCGGCCAGCCGTTCGGGCCCGAGGGCGAAGGCGTGCACATCGTCCATGTCGAGGTCGCCGAGGGCGTGCAGGGTGCGGGTCAGCGCCTGCCCGACCGCGTCGTGCTCGTCGGCGCCGACCGGCGGATCGTGCGGCCCGGCGGCCCGCACGGCGCGGCGGACCAGCTCGCGGGCGATCTTGTGCAGATCGTCCTCGGTGAGGGTGCGGTGCTCCTTGGCGAAGGACACCAGCCGCCGGATCGGGATCGGACGTTCGCCGAACTCCGCCCCCGGCGCTTTCGCGGGCGGCAGCAGCAGCTTCTTGAGCAGGGGTACGACCACCGCCGACGCGATCCGCAGCCCCACCGTGCCGCCGTCCACAGCAGCCCCTCCCTCACCAGCGCCGCAGGCCCGTAGCGGGCCCGCGGTCCCCCCGATGCCTGTTCACCTTATCCGCGGAGGCCCGTCTCACGTCAGGGCGCACGGTCCCCGCGCCGCGCGCCAGCGCCGCCGCGTCTGTATTACGCCGACCGCGTCGGCCCCGGTTCCCCAAGGGCGGCAAGACTACGGCTCCTTGACGCCGAGCCGGGCGAAGTCGTAGGCGCCGTAGACGTTCGAGATGTAGACGTTGGTCAGGCGGGGGCTCCGCCAGGTGACGGCCTTTTCGTAGACGAACGGCAGATAGTAGGCGGACTCGGCGACCGAGCGGTTGACCATCGCGTACAACGAGGCGGCCGACTCCGGTCGGGTCCCGGCGATCGCCGAGTCGAGGGCCTTGTCGATGGACGGGGCATCGACCTGGGAGATGTTGTAGTTGCCGCTCGGCATGATGAATCTGCTGTCGACCAGTGGCTGCCAGAACGACTGCCCGGTCGGGAAGTCGGCGCTCCAGCCCCTCAGGACGATGCCGTAGCCGTTCTTCCGTACGACCGCCGGCGAACCGGCCATCGCGATCTCCTGTGTTCCGTGGAGCCGATCGATCTGGGTGGTGATTCCCGCCTTCTTCAGTGATTCCTGGAGGGCTTCCGCGGCGTTCAGTTCCTCCGGCAGGTCACCGCGCGCCGCCATATGCGTGGTGAACCCCTCCGGGCGGCCGCATTTCTTCAGTTCCTCCCTGGCCTTGTCCACATCCGGCCTGCCGCCGTTCTTGCGCACACCGTAGGGGTCGTACGCGGGGTCCGAGCCGGCGAATGGAGGCGGCAGCAGGTTCGGGGCGACGTCGCCTTCCACGGCACCCCCGAACGCGGCCTGCAGCGCCCTGTGGTCGGTCGCGTAGACGACGGCTTTGCGGCAGTGCTCGTTGTCCATCGGTTTGACCGACTGCGGAAAGGCCGCGTAACGGACCCCGTTGGTAAGGGGGTTGTCGAGGTTGTTCTTGCGGGTTGCGTCCTGCATCGCCTGGTCCCGGGCGGACGGGCCGAGCCCCGTGCCGCCCAGAGCCAGGTCGTACGTACCGTTCAGCAGACCGGCGTCCAGGGTCTGCCCTTGGTTGACGAAGTCCACCGTGATGTTGTCCGGCAGCCCCGAGCGGATGGGGTCGGAGGACTTCTGCCAGTGCGGGTTGCGCACCAGCTCCACCGATTTGCCCGGTGCGTAGGAACGGAATTTGTACGGCCCGCTGGAGAACGGGGCGTTGCCGTATTCGGCCTCGGTGTCCTTTTCCCGCTTCACCGGTGAAGCCGCCGTCATGGCCAGCAAATGCTCGAAATCGCTGTTCGCCTTGGGCAGTTGGAAGACGATGGTGCGGGGGTCGGGCGTCTTGACGGCTTTGAGGCCCAGTTTGTCGCGCGTGGTGTCCTTGTAGGGACCCTGGTACCCGCGCTCGGGGTCGAGCGCCTGCTGGAGGTGGTTCGGGCCTCCGGAGACGACGTCCTGCGCCCAGATCCGCTCGATGCCGTACTTGATGTCCTTGGACGTGAGCGCGGAGCCGTCCTCCCAGGTCAGCCCCTTGCGCAGGGTGTAGGTGTAGGTCTTGCCGCCGTTGGAGACCTTGGCTCTGTCGGTGGCCAGATCCGGTGTGAGTGCGGTGCTCTTGGAACCCGGCTTCGGTGCGTAGCTCACCAGCTGACGGGTGTAGTAGCGGGCGAAGTTCCAGACGAAGCCGTAGTAACTGCGTTGCGGGTCGAAGGAGTCGGGTTCCTGCCCGGCGAACTTCAGCGTTCCGCCGCGTGCGCTCGATGCGTTGACGACACCCTTGGTCGCGGCGTTGTACGTGGCACCGGAGCCGCCGCCCTCGCCGGACCGGTCCGGCAGCCAGCTGAGGACGGCCGGGATACCCGCGGCCAGCAGCACCGCCAGCGCCGCCGCCAGCCCGATCTTGAGCCGTGGCCGGTCGACCTCCTTGAGGGGGCCGGGCGAGGGGGTGGTGATGGGCGCCCGCCGCGTGCCGTCCTCGCCGGGTGGCGCGGGACGCTCGACGACCGGCGTGCGCCGGGTGGGGCGCGGTCCTTCGGTGGGCTGGGGGGAGCCGGTGGTCTGCGGTGCCACGCCCGGCTGCCGGGGCCTGGTGGTCCGGGCGGGCTCGGCGGCCTTCGTGGTGGGAGGCGCTGCCGGAGCCGGAGCCGGAGCCGGTGAGGCAGTAGGCGACGGTGGGGGAGGAGAGGAAGGAGACGGTGGCGCCGAGTCCGTCCCGAGGACCGGCTCCTCGCGGAGATGGACCCGATTGCGGGCCAGCGCGATCGACCCGCCCGTATTGCGGTTGCGTTGCTGCGGCAGGGGCCTGGACTTGGCCGCCAGGTTGGTGTGCAGATGCCGGAACAGGGTGTGCATGTCCAGCAGGGGCGGGCCGTCGGGGATGCCCTCGGCCAGGGCGGTGATCAATTCGCCGGTGAAGGCGGTGAACTCCTCACCGGGAGGGGAGAGCGCCGTACGGGTCTCGGCGGCGGCCGCCATCAGGCAGGTGCCCTCGATCAGCGCGCGGTCGGCGACCTGGTCGGTGCCGCTCATCCCGCCCAGCAGCGCCCGGCCGCTGTAGCAGCAGTCCAGGATCACCACCTTGCGCCGGGCCTTGACCCGCGGATCGAGAATCGCCCGGCGCACCCACTCGTACGGCAGCGCGCGGTACATGCGCTTCTGGTCCGAAGCGGGCAGCGCCAGGAACAGCTCGTCGCTGTACGGGTCGGTGAGGCCATGGCCCGCGTAGTAGACGACCAGGGTGTCGGTGGCTTGCAAGGCGACGCCGTGGAGCGTGTCGAGCACCGCCTCGGCGCTCTCCGGCTGGGGCAGCACGAGGCAGTGCGCATCCGGCAGTCCCCACAGCGCCTCATCCATGAACGCCCGCTTGAGCCCGGCCAGATTGCGCTCGACGGCCGGCAGGGCGGTCAGACTCGCGTACTCATGGACGCCGATGAGCAGTGCCCGCGACTCGGCCGGGTCGGGCAACGCGGTCGTCACTGTTGAGCGTCCGTCCCGGCCCCGCTCACCGGTGTCCGCGGCTCTGCCGACGGTTCTCCCAGGGCGTCGACGATGCGGCGTACGCCCTCAGGCGAGCCGTCCTCGACGGTGACGGTGACACCGTCGATCTCGATCCGCACGGCGGGTGCCGTGGGGCGACTGGACCGCCAGGTGGCGCAGGCCACCGCAAGGCTGCTGAGGGCGATGCCATGGGTGAGCACCGCGTTGATCACCTCGAACGCGCCGCCCATTTCACCGGCCCCGGGCCGACCCGAGTCCAGTGAGATCTCGGCCTGGTCGGCCACCTCCGGATCCTGGGCCAGCCAGCGGTACAAGGACGTCAGGGACGCCGTCGAGGAGCTTCCTTCCTCGTCGTCCCCGTCCACGATGATCTCGACCCGCACCCTTGCGTTCCTCCCTAGGGGGTGAAGGCCGCGAGGGACCCCCAACAGAAGTGCCAATGCTAGTCACTTGCCCCGGGGCGCGGAGCTGATGTCATGAGACTGATGTGTCGACTGTGCTGGTGCGGTGCGCGGACGGGTGCGGTTCCGCGCCGGTCCCCGCCAGCCTCCGGGCGAGGTCGATCACGTCGTCGGCGACGAGGTCGACTCCGGCGGGCGGATCGGCCGGCTCGGCGTGCGGCCCCCACTCCAGCGGGCGCGGGACGTAGGCGGTGCGGAGCCCGGCCTCGGCGGCCGCTTCGAGATCGTCCGGGTGGCAGGCCACCATCAGGAGGCGCCCCGGCTCCACTTGGAGCAGCTCGGCGGCCATGAGGTACACCTGTGGGTCGGGCTTGTAGGACGTGGCCAGCTCGGCCGACAGGATGCAGTCGAAGCGGAGCCCGGCCTGTTTGGTGAGGCGGGCGAGCAGGCCGAGGCCTCCGTTGGACAGGGTCGCGGTGAGCACGCGGGTCTCGTGGAGCAGCTCCAGGCCGGGTGCGGCGTCCGGCCAGGGGCTCAGCCGGTGCCAGGCCCGTACGAGCTGGTGCCGGTCGGCGTCGCCGAGGGCGGTGAGACCGTGTTCGGCCACCACCTCGTCGAGCATGAGCCGGTGCAGCTCGTCCAGCGGTCGCCAGGGCAGCTCTCCGTTCAGGAACCTGTGCAGGACCGGGCGGTAGCGGCGCCGCCAGGCGTCGGTGACGGCGGGCCAGTCCGCCTGCAGACCGGCCCGGCCGCCGATCGCTGCCAGCGCGTCGGTCACGCTGGAACGCCAGTCGGTCATCGTCCCGAAAACATCGAACACGGCGGCATCGACGTCCATGAGACCCTCCCCCTCGGCTTGTCGTCGCACCGTCTCCTGGTGCCTTGCCGATCATGCCGCAACGTACGGGGGAGGGGCGGCCGCGATGGCGCGAAAGGCTCGTCCGGCGTCCGAGGAGTTCGGTAACTGTCCTTGGTGGAAAGCTACTTGGCGGAGGGCGGTACGCGGTGGCGTGCGATCCGGCCGAGGACGATGTCCACGGCCAGGAACGCGACGAGCGAAACGCCGAGCAGCGGCACCGCCCAGCCCACCACCCCCGCGACCAGTACGAGCGGCAGCAGCAGCGGCAGCGGGAGCTGACGCCACGCGCCGCGCGGGACCGGGCGCCCCAAGGCCAGGACGCGGTCGCGGGTGGGGCGTCGCTGCCACCACATCCGGTAGCCCCACAGGATCAGGAAGATCAGGGCGAGCGCCAGCGCCGCGAGAGCGGCCTGGTTGGCGAGCCCGAAGAGGGTGCCGGTGTGCAGGTCGATGCCGTAGCGGGTGAGCTTGGCCAGAACGGGGTGGTCGGCGAACCGCGAGACGTCGGTGACCTGCCCGGTGGCCGGGTCCACGGCGACGGCGTCCTGCTTCTCGGGCCAGCTGCGCTGGATCTGCTTGACGACGTAGGCGGTGCCCTGGTCCGGCGGCGGGACGATCTCGACCGGGTCGGAAAGCCCCTTGGCGCGGGCCGCCTTCAGCACCTCGTCGACGCCCACGTGTCCGGCCGCGGAACCGCCCGGCTCGCCGCGCTGCTTCCCGTCCGTCCCGGGCATGCCGGGCATCCCCGCCATTCCTCCGGAGGCGCCGTGGTGGGCGTGCTCCCCGGCCACCTCCGTCGAGACGGTCGGGGTCGCCTGCCCAAGGGACCGGCGGAGCTCGTCGATGTTCGCCCCGGCGTACGTGGACCAGGTCAGGCCGGTCGCGGAGAGGAAGAACAGGCCGGCCGCCGCCCATATCCCGACCGCGCCGTGCCAGGACAGCGACCTGCGGCGCCCGGTGGCGGCGCGGTCCGGCAGGGCGAGGGCCCGCAGTCGGCGGTCCGTCCGCTTGCGGCCGATCCACAGCGCGAGCCCGCCCCCGGCGACCACCCACAGCCAGCTGGCGGACAGTTCACTGTAGAGCCGGCCGTTCTCGCCCAGGTGCAGATCGCGGTGGAGGTCGTCGAGCCAGGTGCGCAGCGGCAGCGCGCCCGTGGCGCCGTAGGTCTCCAACGCTCCCCGGGCCTCGCCCGTGTACGGGTCGACGAAGACGGACAGTTGGTGGTCTTCGGGTACGCCCGGCACGCCGGACAGCAGGACGCGGGTGGTGGCCCCCGGCTGCGGTGCCGGGCGTATGGCGGCGATCTTGCCCTGTGGATGCGCCTCGCGGGCCTCGGCGACCTGCCGCGACAGCGGTAGCTCGCGCGTACCGACCGGGACCGTCAACTCGTGTGCGTAGACCAGCTTCTCCGCCTGGAAGGAGCCGGCGTACAGCAGCCCGGTGACCGCGGAGACGAGGAGGAAGGGCGCGATGAGGACGCCGGCGTAGAAGTGCAGGCGCAGCACCAGCGGACGAAGGGCGGTCCACCCGGCCCGCCGTACCGTCGCCGGTTGCCCACCGGGGTCGGCGGGGGCCGGGGCCTCGCCGGCGGTGCTCGACGCGAGAGGTTGTTCGGTGGTCACGTGGGCCTCCCGATGCGGCGATGTCGAGAAGGTGCGTGGCTCAGCCCGCTGCCGTGCCGCACAGGGAGTCGGACGCGGGGCGGGCCGAGTTCCGACGGTGAGGTGTGATCCGGGTCACGCATCAAGCGTGAATGGAAATGACATCCATTATCGAGTCGAGTAGGGTGGGGCGCCCGGATCGATACAAGGAGGGAAAGCCGTGCCGCTGGCGATGTTGCATGTGCGAAAGACCGCCCACGCGTTCGTGGCCCTGATCTCACGGGCCGGGGAGTAAGGGAGAGAGGCGAAGTGGTCGGGTGCACCGGTGCCCCGGACTGGCTTGAGTTCACAGCGAGTTAACCCGCTGCCTACACCGGTCCCCTTAAACTCATGAACGGACACTGGCCGAATAAGGCCGTCAGCGCGCACACCTTCCGACCCGTTGTACAGCCCGACTCTCTGTGAGGAGCCGAGTAGTGACACGAGCCAGAACGGTCCAGGCTCTCCTGGGAATGCTGGCCGCTGCCCTGCTGGTCCTCCAGCTGTTCGCTCATGGGGCCCGCGGAACGGAGGCCCACGCGGCCGAACCCGCCGGCACCGGTGGACACGCCGTGTCCTGCGATCACCCTCCAGTGCCGGAAGAGGCGTCCGGACACCACTGGACCACGCGTAACCGTCAGGACCCGGAGGGCGTGCACACGCCGTCGGCGGTCTCCGACGTGCCGTCACCCGTCGCCGTCCCCGTCGTCGCCGCACCGGATGTCTCCGGTGCCGTGCGCCACGGCGACACCGGAGCAACGGGTGGCAGATCTCCCGCCGCGCTCCAGGTCTTCCGCTGCTGATCGGAACGTAGCGCGAGCCACGGTCCGCGAGCGCGTCGCGCCGGTCCCGTACACGCTTTCCGTACGCGGTTCAGACGCGGGTTCAGGTTCACGTCCGGGCGGACACCCCGCCGGGCGGCGACTCCTGGGGTTTCCCCGTTTCCCGGCGCGTGCCGGCACCCACCTCCCGCCGGGCGCGCGCCCGCTCCGTACACCCTCACCTCTTTCACGATCCGCGTCACACCGATGCGGTCTCCCGTCACACCGACGCGCCCAAGGGCGCTCAGGAGGCACCTCTTACATGAAGCACCTCATCGACCATGCCCGCTCCTTCCCCCGACTGGCCGCGCAGCGGCCCGAGGAGTGGAGCCGCCTCGCCGAAGGGCAGTCGCCGCACGCCCTGTTCATCACCTGCTCGGACTCCCGGGTCATTCCGTCCCTGATCACCGGAGCGCGCCCCGGAGAGCTCTTCGAGCTGCGCACGGCGGGCAACATCGTGCCCCGGCACGGCGGGTCGCACCCCGCCGGCGAAGCAGCCACCATCGAGTACGCGGTGGAGGTTCTCGGCGTCGCCGACATCATCGTGTGCGGCCACTCGCACTGCGGTGCGGTGGGCGCGATGCTGCGCGGCGAGGACCTGACGGCGGTGCCCGCGGTCCGCGACTGGCTCGGACACGCGACACCGCTGCCGGAGGGGACGGACGCGACCACCCCCGACATCGCGGAGGCGGTGCAGTCCCACGTCCTGGACCAGCTCGACCGCCTGCGCGGCTACCCGTCCGTGGCCGCCCGGCTGGCCGACGGGCAGCTGGGTCTGCAGGGCTGGTTCTACGAGATCCACACCGGTTCCGTGCTGGCCCACCAGCCGCACGCCGACGCCTTCTGCGCGCTGTGAGCGCGCCCGACCGGCAGCGGACGGCCCTGTTCGGCCTCCGTGGGAAGTCCGGTTCCTTCGATCTGCGGCGCGACTTCGCCGCCTCCCTCGTCGTCTTCCTCGTCGCTCTGCCGCTGTGCGTCGGCGTGGCCGTCGCCTCCGGCGTGCCGGCCGAACTCGGCCTGGTCACCGGCATCGTCGGCGGACTGCTCACCGGGCTGCTGCCGGGCAGCAGCCTGCAGGTCTCCGGCCCGGCCGCCGGACTGACGGTCCTGGTCTACGAAGCCGTGCAGGAGTACGGGGTTGCGGCGCTCGGTGTGCTGGTGCTCGCCGCGGGCCTGCTCCAGCTGCTCATGGGCGCGCTGCGGCTCGGGCGCTGGTTCCGGGCCATCTCCGTGGCCGTCGTCGAGGGCATGCTCGCCGGGATCGGGCTGGTCCTGATCGCCGGTCAGCTGTACGCCATGGCCGACACCAAGGCCCCGTCCAGCGGTATCGACAAGATCGCGGGGCTGCCCGGCATGCTCGTCGCCACCGTGGGTTCCGACACCGCGCTGACGGCCTTCGGGCTGGGTGCGGGCACGATCGCGGTCCTCGTGCTGTGGAAGAGGCTGCCGAAGGCCGTGCAGGTCGTGCCCGCGCCGCTGGCGGCCGTCGCGCTGGCGACCGCCGTCTCGGCCGCCTTCCAACTGCCCGTGGCCAAGGTCGAGGTACAGGGCCTGCTGGAGGCGGTCCAGCCGCCGGGCCTGGGGGACCTCGACCGGCTCGCCGGCATGGGCGTGGTCGGTACCGTGCTCGCGTTCACGCTGATCGCGTCGGCGGAGTCGCTGTTCAGCGCGGCCGCGGTGGACCGGCTGCACGACGGGCCGAAGACCGACTACGACAAGGAACTGATGGCGCAGGGCGCCGGCAACACGGTCTGCGGGCTGCTCGGCGCGCTGCCGATGACCGCGGTGATCGTCCGCAGTGCCGCCAACGTGCAGGCCGGTGCGCGCACGAAGGCGTCGCGCGTGATGCACGGCCTGTGGCTGCTGCTCTTCGCCGCACTGCTGCCCGCCGCGCTCGGCGTCATCCCGCTCGCGGCGCTCGCGGGCGTCCTGGTGTACTCCGGCTGCAAGCTCGTGCCCGTACGGCAGTTGGGGACGCTGTGGCGTGAACACCGGGGCGAGGCGCTGATCCTGGCCGTCACCGCGGTGGCGATCGTCGCGGTGAGCATGTTCGAGGGCGTGCTCATCGGCCTGGCCCTGGCCGTGGCCAAGACGGCGTGGGAGACCTCGCATGTACGCGTCGACGTGATCGACAAGGGCGCCGGCCCGATCCAGGCGCACCTGACCGGCAACGCCACGTTCCTGCGGCTGCCGAAGATCCTCGACACCCTTGAGGCCCTGCCGCAGGACCGGCCGATCGAACTGCACCTGGCCGGGTTGCGCCACCTCGACCATGCCTGCCGGATGTCCTTGGAGAACTGGGCCGAGCGCCACAGCGCCGAGGGCGTCGAACCGGTCCGGATGGCCTCCGTCACCTGAGGACGGGCGGGGCTCCCTCGGGGGCACCCCTCGCACGGGTCCGGGGGGGGGGGGGGGGGGGGGGGGGGGGGGGGGGGGGGGGGGGGGGGGGGGTGGGGGGGGGGGGGGGGGGGGGGGGGGTGGGTTGCATGCATACCCA